>NZEI01000091.1 GCA_002690405.1 Gammaproteobacteria bacterium | reverse complement strand
GTTAGGGTGGCATCACTACGATATAACCAATTTAAGTACTCGCCATAGCCGGGCTCATCGACCCGTATACCCAAAGGCGAGGGGCCATATTTATCGACAAGATATTGGCAGATACCAGACGACTCGGTCATGGTCACATCGCCATCAATAAAGGTGGGTACCGTGCCCAGAGGATTAAGATCTAGGTAACCGGGATAAGTAGCCCGAGGCGGGAACTCCATATTGATGAGTTCGTAATCGAGTTGCATTTCTTCCAACGCCCACAAGGCCCGTAAAGACCGCGCATCTCTGCAGTGGTATAGCTTCATTAATTTTCTCTCTTGTTGCTGCGCAGATTACTGCGCACGTTCATGATCACTGCTGGCCGCTACACCGCCTCATCAAGTAATAGTGGCGCTAACAATTCGCGATGATATGCGGTATCGCCAAACTGATACTGACACCAAAGGGCACGGCGCAAATACAACTGGGCATCGCATTCATAGGTGAAACCAAAACCACCATGAAATTGCACAGCCCGGTCTCCGGCAAAAGCAAAGGCCTCACTGCCCTGAGCCTTAGCCATACGCACGGCTTCCTCAGCAGCGTTTGTATCACCGGCAGCCATTACCGTGGCGGCGTGGTACAGGTGCGAACGACACGCTTCTAATGACAGAAGTATTTGCACCGACGGATGTTTTAGCGATTGGTAACTGCCAATGTACTCATCAAATTGCTTGCGCGTGGTGAGATAATCGATAATCACATGCAGTACGCCTGCTAAGCCACCGGACATCTCGGCCACCAGCAATAGCATGGCTGCTTGTTCCAGAGCGGCAAAATCTGCCCCATCCAGAAGTTGCCTTTGCGGTACTGAGATTCCATCGAGCTGCAACGTATAACTACGCCGAGTTTCATCGATTACCACCTCACGTGTCAGCGCCCCTGGCGGTATTTGATCTGCCTGAATCAAGACCAAACGCGCTGCGCCGTCGAGCATAACCGACACCACCATGACCTTAGCCTGAGGCGCATCCAGCACAAAGCACTTAGTCCCGGTCAGAGTTAGAGCATCTCCACTTGCGGTAGCGGTTGCAGCAATTTCTTGCAGTCGCCAATTGCCGTCCTCCTCGGTCAGTGCAACAGAGGCAGGCGCACCAGCGGCGATTTCGCCCAGCCACTGACTCTTTTGTTGCTCAGTACCGCTGGTAATTAGGGCTTGGGCGGCCAGCGTGGTCGCTACAAAGGGTGACCCCATCAAGTGCCGGCCCATGCTTTCAACAATGGGTACGGCGTCAGCCAGATTCATACCCAAGCCACCATACTGTTCTGGAATCGTTACCCCAAGCCAGCCCAACTCGGCCATAGCCTGCCAAAGTTCTGCTGTGGTGCTGTGTTCTTGTGCTATTTGTTTTCGTACCGCATCGATGGGCGAATGAGTACGACAAAAATCTGCTGCTGTCTCCAGCAGCATGCTTTGCTCTTCGCTAAATTCTATTGTTGCCATATGTCCCCCTACTTCGGCAGGCCGAGCACGCGCTCGCCAATAATGTTGTGTTGAATCTGACTTGTGCCGCCGCCAATGGTTCCGGAAAAAGCGTTCAGATAAGAACGCTGCCACATACCGCCATCAACCGCCTCGCTGCTGACATAGCGAGCGCCATTGGCGCCCTGTAACGATATCGCGAACTGGCACATACGACGTTTCAGTTCACTCGAACGCAACTTACCGGACATACTGACCGCAGTAGGCCAGTCACTGGCCAAGGCTGGCACGTTAGAACGTGTAGCCATTAGCGCGTTACTGCGAGACTCGGTAATTAAATCAACCAACTGCCCGCGCACATGCGGATCCTCGATGGCCGGGCGTCCATTGCGCTTGGCGCGCCGTGCCAGCTCCACAATGTCGTTAATACTGAGGTCCATCATCGATAAACCACCGGCTTGACCACCCACGGCACCGCGCTCAAAAGTCAGCGTGGTCATGGCAACTTTCCAACCCTCGCCCTCCTTACCCATAAGACTCGACGCAGGAATACGCGCATCATTAAAGAACGTCTGGCAAAACCCATATTCGCCCGTCAGCTTCTTGATCGGACGCGGTTCAACGCCCTGAGCGTCCATTGGCGCGAGGAAAAAACTCAGGCCAGCATACTTATTTGGTCCGCCCGTGGCGGTGCGGGCCAGCAGAATCATGTATTTGGCATAACTACCGAGGCTGGTCCATATCTTGGAGCCATTAATAACGTATTCGTCACCGTCTTTGACCGCACGGCATTGCGCACTACCCAAATCCGAACCGTGGTCAGGTTCGGAAAACCCCTGACACCAAATATCTTCGGCGCTGAGAATGCCTTTAATGTATTTCTGTTTTTCTGCTTCCGTGCCCATATGCAGAATCAGCGGTCCCGCCCAATTCAAACCAATGGTGTTGGGCAAGAACGGCACCCGATGCTTGGCCATTGTGCGCGTGGCAATATCCTGAAAGGCTTGGTCCACCCCGCCACCACCGTATTCTTCCGGCCACGCCATACCCACATAGCCGGCCTCGTAGACTTTATTCTGCCAGTCGCGCAAATATTCAAACTGCTGGTCAGTGCCGACCTCCATAAAGGTTTCCGGCAGAATGAAATCCGGTGTCGCCGGTTTGTTTTCTGCAAACCAGTGATCGGCCTGCTGCTCGAACTCTTTTAGTTCTGCCTTGGTCACGGACATGATCTTCCCCTTATTATCTTTGTTTGCCTTAATTTTCTCGACGCGTTTTGACTTTTTGTCTCGTTATGCCGGGCGCTGATTTACTGATTACCCATCTGCACTTGGCGCTTTCAGCTTCGACCTAGCTATTATTCCTTCAACTCCATTAGCGGCGCGATCAATTCAATCCATTTACGCACATAGTCAGCAGTAGTCGCAGAAGTCACGCCATATTGTTCTTGAATCAGCAAGCCCCGCATAAAACTACGGGTCATATTGAGCAACATCACTACCTCTTCAGCATCGCCACTTACCGATCGGTACCGAGCTAATGACTGTTGGTCGAGCTTTTGCCCCCAATCAACAAGGTCTGACGCAATACGCTGCCGCAATGCCGAGTCTGTTCGCGCCGCATTCAGCACCTCCATAAGCGCACGATATGCCGGCGTATTAATAAAACGCTGCCACGCTTCGAGCAGTGCATCTTCTACAGTCTGCGGCTGGGTCGCGCGCGCTTGCACGGTGCGCAACAAAAGCGTGTCTACGGTCGCCGCGATCAAATCTTCCTTGGTATGGAAATGGTGCTGTACCGCACCTTTCGAAAAATCAGCCATCGCAGCGACACGCTTGAGCGATGTTTCGGCATAGCCCACCTCTGCGAGGGACGCGATTGTCGCATCGCATATAGCCATTCTGGCACGCTCACTCTTTGCTTGTTGCAACCCAACTTCTAGATTCACATGCCCCCCAAAAAACCGAGCAACGCCGTTGATTACCTGTAAATTATCGGCTCAACTGGCGCCAAGTCATTCTTCAAGTTAGCACAAAAAAACATTTTAAAAACCTTCTGGCCGGCTTTTTTTTCTGCTACTTTTGGCGGACAGTTAATCGCAAGTTTGATCATTCAAGCTGTAAATATTGCTCTCGGGGGGGAGGACTTAATGCCTGTTTTGAACTCGAAGCTGGACCTCAAGGACAGCGTTTTTCAACAAAATAAAGCCGACATGGTGGCAACACTTGATGAGCTGCAGGCACTCTATGATCAGGCTGCCGAGGGCGGCGGCGAAGAGGCGGTGGCGCGCCTGCGCACCCGCGGCAAAATGCCCATACGCGAACGCATTGCCCACGTGCTGGACCGCGACTCGCCATTCTTAGAGATTAGCCCCCTTGCGGCTTGGCGCTCTTCTTTCGACATCGGTTCTGGATTCGTAGTTGGTATTGGCGTAATCGAAGGTGTTGAATGCGTGATTCTCGGCCACGATCCCTCGGTGCGTGCTGGCGCGTTCAATGCGTTCAACTCCAAGAAGCTCATGCGTGGCCTGGAGATCGCTCGCGAAAACCGCATGCCTTACGTGCAATTCGTTGAGAGCGCCGGAGCCGACCTTAGAGGCGAGGAGAGCGATGGCGGTGATCCGAATAAAGCAGCTGAAGCGTCAATTCGCCGGGAACTTGGCCACTTTGCCGAATCCGGCCGACTGTTTTATGAAATTTCCGAACTATCGAAACTGCGCATTCCAACCATTTCTGTGGTGTTTGGCGCAGCAACAGCCGGTGGTGCCTATCAACCGGGTATGAGTGACTACAACATCATGGTCAAAAATCAGGCCATGGTGTCATTAGGCGGCCCACCATTGGTAAAAATGGCTACCGGCGAGGATGCCAACGCCGAGGATCTCGGTGGCGCCGACATGCATACGCAAATTTCGGGTTTAGGTGACTATCTGGCGCAAGACGAAATGGACGGCATTCGCCTATGTCGAGAAGTCGTCTCACATTTGAACTGGCGCAAACTCGGACCTGAACCCAATCCAGAATTTGATGAACCGGTGCACGATCCAGAGGACATGCTGGGATTAGTGTCAAAAGACCTGAAAACCCCGCTAGATATCCGTGAAGTCATCATGCGCGTGGTCGATGGCTCAAAATTTGAGGAATTCAAACCTCTGTACGGCCCAACCGTCGTATGCGGCTGGGCATCCGTACAAGGATTTCCGGTCGGCATCGTCGGCAACAATGGCGCTTTATTTTCTGAAGCAGCCGAGAAGGCCGCACAGTTTATCCAGCTATGTAACCAGATCGATGTGCCCATCTTATTTCTGCACAACATCACCGGCTTTATCGTCGGCACTGATTTTGAGCAGGGCGGGATCACCAAGAATGGCTCGAAGATGGTCAACGCCGTGTCGAACTCCACAGTACCGCATATCACCATTATCGTTGGTGCATCCTATGGTGCCGGCAACTATGGTATGAGCGGACGCGCATTTGGCACCAAATTCACTTACATATGGCCATTTTCAAAAATAGCTGTGATGGGTCCGTCAGTCATGGCGGGCGTTATGACCATTGTTGGACGCGGCGCGGCGGCACGACGCGGCATTGAATTCGATGAGGAAGCGGACGCCCAACGGGCTGCATTTGCTGAACACTGGGCCGAGGAGCGATCCAAAGGCTTGTACGCCACCTCAAGGGTCTCTGATGACGGCATGATCGACCCTAGAGATACGCGCAATGTTATCGCGATGTCCCTGTCAGCTTGCCACAACAACAGCGTTAAGGGCACCAAGGAGTACGGCACATGGCGCATGTAATCACACCAATCACACGCTTACTGATTGCCAACCGCGGGGAGATAGCGCGACGCATCATTCGTACGGCTCACGATATGGGTATCAGCACCGTAGCGATCTACGCCGATGGCGATGCCCAAGCACCCTTTGTAAAGGAAGCCGACAGCGCTGTTGCGTTAGACGGCCGCACAACCGCAGAAACTTATCTGGACGTAGATAAAGTGCTGGCGGCTTGCGCACGCAGCGGTGCCGATGCCATTCATCCCGGGTACGGATTTTTATCGGAAAACGAAGCCTTTGCACAGGCGGTTATCGATGCAGGCATCAAATGGCTTGGACCAACCCCAGAAGTGATTGGCTTGATGGGAGATAAATTGTCCGCCAAGCGACTTATGGACGAAGCCGGTGTTCCCACACTGCCAGGTATTGAGATTTCCGCCGACACCGACATCGCTGCGGCGGCCAAAGAAATTGGCTACCCCGTGTTAGTAAAAGCCTCCGCAGGAGGCGGTGGCCGCGGCATGCGAGTCGTGGAACAAGAGGCAGATCTACTCGGCGCAGTAGAGGGCGCAAAACGCGAAGCCGGCAGTTCATTCGGCGACGACACCGTATTCTTGGAGAAATGGCTGGCTGTGTCCCGACATGTGGAGATCCAGATCCTCGGCGACACCCACGGCAATTTAGTCCACTGCTATGAACGTGAATGCTCTATTCAACGCCGCCATCAAAAAATTATCGAAGAGGCCCCCTCACCCGCTGTTACCGAAGCAATTCGCTCTCGCATGGGTGATGCAGCTATCGCTGCGGCAAAAAAGTTAGGCTATTCATCTGCTGGCACAGTGGAATTTCTGCTCAGTGGCGAAGACTTTTACTTTCTCGAAGTAAACGCTCGGCTACAGGTAGAGCACCCAATAACAGAAGAAATCATTGGTAAAGATCTAGTCCGCGAGCAAATTCGCGTGGCCGAGGGTGAAACACTGTCTTTCACTCAAGACGATCTCAGCATTAACGGTCATGCCATCGAGGCACGCTTGTACGCCGAAGACCCAGCCAAGGGGTTTTTGCCGGCGCCAGGCCCCGTTCTAGCTTGGACACCGTCAACAGTTGGTAAGGCACGCTTCGACTCAGGAGTGGAAACAGGCAGCGAAATCAGCACCCAATTTGATCCGATGATTGCCAAAGTCATCGTCCACGCACCTAGCCGCCGAGAAGCGGCCGGTCGCCTGGCACGGGTGCTTGAGACCACCGAGATCCAAGGACTGCGCACCAATCGAGATTTTTTGGTGGCAACACTGCGTACCGGGGAGTTTCTTGCCGGTGATACAACTACCGACTTTATTGAGCGCGTAGAACCTGCGCGCACACGGGACATTGCCCGCCAAGAACTGATCGAAGCGGCTATTGCCGTGGCTATGGAATCTCAGGCTCAGCGCCGCAATAAAGCAAAGGTTCTACGCAGCCTGCCCAGTGGCTGGCGTAACTCGACTATGCCAATGGAGCAGTTGAACTTTCGCTGCGGCGACGATGACATTGAGTTGGCGTACCGACTGCACCGAGATGGCCGCTTTCGCCTGATCTGCGACGAAGAGGAGCATCTGATTGAGGCTTATGAATGCGGTTCCGGGACTGTCGATTTAGACGACAATGGAAGACGCCTGCAATTCACAGTTCAAGCCCATGGGAACGATTGGCTAGTACACAGTAACGCTGGCGATCTGGTGTTACAGCAACAGCCACGCTTTCCAGACACCAGTCTCGACGGCAACACGGGCGGCCTTACCGCTCCCATGCCCGGTTCGGTCTTAGCAACCGAGGTGGCCGCCGGCGCATCAGTCGCCAAGGGCGATTTGCTGCTCATTATGGAAGCCATGAAGATGGAACACCGCATTACCGCTCCGCGCAATGGCGTGATCGATGCAGTGCATGTATCTGTTGGCGATCAGGTCGATAACGGCCAGTTATTGGTCTCTATGGCCGAAGAGTAAGGAACCTACCTATGCCAACAACCGAAGCAACACTATACGAAGTTAAGCAAGGCGCTGCGTGGATCACCCTCAATCGACCCGAAAATCGCAATGCGCTGTCGTCTGTATTGGTGACCGAATTATACGACCACTTAATGGCGGCTAATGCTGACGACGGCGTGCGCAGTATTGTCATTACCGGAAACGGCCCGGCCTTTTGTGCCGGCGCAGATCTAAAAAGTCCTCCTGGCCAATTGTCCGAAGGATCAGACCGCGCAGTCCCCTATGCAGACGTGCTCACCACGATCATAGATAGCCCTAAGCCAGTGATCGCCGCTGTCAACGGCGCTGCTTTTGCCGGAGGCCTTGGTCTGGTTGGCGCCTCCGACATTGTTGTGACTCGAGAAGATGTGCAATTCAGCTTTAGCGAAGTACGGATTGGCGTTATTCCCGCAATCATCTCCGTAGTATGCCTGCCCAAGCTTGGTACTCACCATGGCATGAAATTATTTTTGACCGGCGAGCGCTTTGACGGACCGCAGGCCGTGGCCATGGGATTAGCCCACCGAGCAGTGAGTGGAGATGATCTGCATGCCGCGGTGCAAGAAGAAATCGACATGATCAATATGGGCGGCCCAATAGCGGTCCAAGAATGTAAGAAGTTAGTACGCCGCGTACCTCAGTTGTCCCTCGCCGACGGGTTTAAAGAAACGGCTGAGTGGAGTGCAAGAATGTTTCGCTCTGAGGAGGGCGCTGAGGGCATGGCTTCATTCCGCGAAAAACGCAAACCATCC
This sequence comes from Gammaproteobacteria bacterium, assembly GCA_002690405.1. GTDB lineage: Bacteria > Pseudomonadota > Gammaproteobacteria > Pseudomonadales > Azotimanducaceae > UBA4421. The sequence goes on along the minus strand of NZEI01000091.1, from coordinate 72,020 downwards.
TGGGTGCAAAACTAAAATCAGGCATAAGTGGAGTCGGAGGGGATCATGACCGAGGTAATACGCATAGGGAATTGCAGTGGCTTTTACGGTGACCGATTAGCTGCCGCGCGAGAAATGATCGACGGCGGTCCAATTGACGTGCTCACAGGCGACTACCTTGCCGAGTTAACGATGTCGATTCTGTACAACCAGCAGCAATCCCGCGGCGAGAACATGGGCTACGTAGGTACGTTCTTAAAGCAACTCAAAGAGGTCGCAGCGGACTGCAAAGCGCGCAACATAAAGATCGTTACGAATGCTGGCGGCCTAAACCCTAAGGGCATGGCAGACGAAGTTGAAAAGATTCTTGCTGAACTCGGCGTCGACGCCAAAGTGGCCTACATAGACGGCGACAACTTATTACCAGACCTTGAGGCCTTGCAGGCCGATGGCGAAAAATTCACAAATTTAGATACCCAAGTTGATTTGTGCGACAGCACTCAACAGGCTCTGACGTCGAATGCTTATCTGGGCGGCTGGGGCATTAAGGAGGCGCTAGACCAAGGCGCCGATATTGTTATTTGTCCAAGGGTAACGGATGCTGCTGTGGTTATTGGCCCGGCCGCTTGGAAATTTAACTGGCAACGCGACGACTATGACGCACTGGCCGGGGCGCTAACGGCCGGACACATCATAGAATGTGGCGCTCAATGTTGCGGCGGCAACTACGCATTCTTTGAAGAAGTGCCAAGCTTCCGCGATGTTGGCTATCCAATTGCTGAGATTGAGGCCGACGGCAGCTTCACCATCACCAAACACCCAGGCACCGGTGGCTTGATTTCCGAGGGCACAGTAAAGGCTCAGTTGCTGTATGAAATTTCCACCCCCGCCTATTACAACCCTGATGTGATCGCGCACTTCGATACTTTGCAGATCGCCCAAGCAGGCGCAGACCGAGTTTATGTCAGCGGCTGCCGCGGTAGTACGCCGCCCCCTACCCACAAGGTTTGCTTCAATACTCGCGGACCGTACAAACAGTCTATGGAGACTCTGCTCACGGGGCTGGACATCGAAGAAAAAGCCGAGCGCTACTTGGATGCAATCTTCCACAATCTCGGCGGTCGCGAGCAATTCGACGATGTTGATGTGCAATTAATTCGCAGCGATCACGATGACCCTGACAGCAATGAAGTTGCACACGCTGCGCTACGGGTAACCATTACTCACTCCGACCCCGACAAGTTCGGGCGCATGTTTGCGGCCAAAGTAACTGAGCTGGGACTTGCCGGCATACCTGGAAATACCGGCCGCGGTGCAGCAGGATTCAGCGGCGGCCCGGCGATTTACCATTGGCCTGCCTTGATCGACAGTCAGAAAATTACTGAACATGTGCACATCGGCGGCAAGTCGATCGAAGTACTGCCCACTCAGCGCTTAGGCCTGGAAGATATTTACTATCAGCAGAATCCCGCAAATATTCAGCCCGCGCCTGCTGGCCCAACTCGTCGTATTCCGTTTGGCCGACTATTCGGCACCCGCTCGGGTGATAAAGGTGGTAATGCCAACGTCGGTGTATGGGCTGTGACGGACGAAGCGTACAGTTTTTTATACGAATACCTGACCGTCGAAGAGTTCAAGCGTCTAGTGCCCGACTTCGGAGCTTTTGAAGTTGAACGCTACGACATGCCGAACCTGCTGGCGATGAACTTTTATATCAAGGGCGTTCTGGGCACAGGCGCGGCCTCAAACCATCGCATCGATAAACAAGCTAAATCATTGGGCGAATATTTACGCGCTAAGTACATCGAGGTGCCGGAAATACTCGCTGAGGGAATCGCCTAATAGACTGGGGTTTTGCCAGCGGGGGCCTTACCTGCTGGCGCTGGTTCGCTGCATAAAGTGCGCCTCTAGGTAGTCCAACTTTGCGGCGATCACGCCAGCACGTACCTGATCCTCGTCATCGAATACCAACCACTGATCGCGACTCGCCTGATAGGCAGGCCAGCCCAATAACGATGGCCCATTGGGATTGCCACTGCGGGCAAAATTGCTCCAATAGCCTTGCAAACGTCTGGATAGAGCAGCCATCTGGGGATCGCCCGCGGCCTCGCCACGCCAGAGGTAATAGCCGTCAACACCGTGAGGCGTGCCTGGCCATTCTTCAGCTCTGCTTGTTGGTACGAAATCTACATAGTACGCCCAAGCGGAGCGATCTCTTTTGCTCATACTACGCACCATCGTGCGGGCGGCGAGCACGTAACGATTGTCGCCAAACATTTTTTGCAAGCCGAACTCTTCGCTGACCCCAAAATCCTCGGCATAAAGCTGGCGCGCAGTAATCCAATCGTGTTCGTGAAAGCGTCTGAAGTCGTCCAATGTGATGCCCGATGCGGGTTGTACCGTTCCCTCGAAACTGCTGCCTCCCATAATTAACGGCACATCATGCTGTTTCCCCTGCCGCGCAAGCACCGCCGGCTCGCCCACCAAACCGACACCATCGACAATGGGCAGTTGGAATCCCGACAACGCGTACATTAGCGCCGAGCCATCCAGAGCGCGCAATTGCGCGTCAGTTATAGCAGAGGGATCAACCACTGCGGCAACGCGCTCTGATAATTGTTCCGCACTTGGCATGGGTTGCAGGTCCATGCCTAAAGTTGGCGGCGCTGCGGCATTCTTAGATCGCGGTAGCGCCCAAGTTGCATAGCCGCTTTGGGCGATCGCTTTATGAAAAAGCCCATCGGCAAGCGGGCTGACCATAAGCATATTGACCGCCATACCGCCCGCTGAGACCCCAAATATAGTGACATTATCGGGATCACCACCAAACTGATGGATATTCCCTTGCACCCATTTCAGCGCCGCGATCATATCCAACAAGCCAAAACTCGCTGCACTAGCCCCCAAGGCTGGGTGCGCAAAAAAGCCAATGGGGCCCAATCGATAATTAAAGGACACCACAACAACCCCGTGCCGCGCCATAACCTCACCGGGGATTTCGCCCGAACCACTGCGAAAACCACCCCCATGAATCCAAACCATCACTGGCTGCTTGGCGGGTTGCAGTTGCTTCGACCAGACATTCAACGTCAAACAATCTTCACTGACGGCGGGCGGACGATCACCCGAAGTACGTTGCATGCAACGCGGCCCATAGGTGTGCGCTTGCAGAGGTTCCGGGTAAGCAGACGCAGGACGCGGTGGCTGCCAGCGCAAGGGGCCAACAGGAGGTTGGGCGTAAGGAATCCCGCGAAAGACCGCGATGCCCCGTTCTTCTAGCCCCTCAACAACACCATCGCTGGTTACGGCAATATGGATGGCCTCAGCACGCGCCAGGGTACTCCAGACCACCGCAAACACCCATAACCAGACGGTGTAACGACCGACTCTCGCATAATCCATGAACGCCTCCTCCCTCGCGTTATNTTATTGCATTACGANCANGTCGCAACGTGCATTAGCACTTACGACATCTNNCNGCNGCCTAATGATGACCAGNCGCGCAGTGGGTATACCGCTATTTCCCTCAGGTTAACTGGCAAGAGGAACGCGCCAAAACACCAATGCGGTAACCAGATTCCAGCGCTTGTGGTACATTTTCGGCTCANATNNGTACCTTACTCACTTCATCGTGGGAGCGGAGAAAGCTATGCAGAATTTTGATGTCGTTATTGTAGGTGCGGGAATCTCCGGTATTGGAGCTGCCTGCCATCTGCAGTCAGAGTGTCCTGAGAAAACCTTCACGATCCTCGAATCTCGTGGGCAGAGCGGGGGTACTTGGGATTTATTTCAATATCCGGGGATTCGCTCCGACAGCGACATGCATACCCTCGGCTTTAACTTCAAACCCTGGACCGCTGCCAAGTCCATCGCTGACGGTCCCTCGATAAAAGACTACTTGACCGAGACCATCGCGGAACATGGGCTTAGCGACCATATTCAACATGAGCACAAAGTGCTGAGCGCGAATTGGTCGAGCAGCGACAGTGCATGGACTNTTACCGCAGAACACCAGGGCGAAACCCAGAAATTCAGNTGTAATTTTTTAATGATGTGCAGCGGCTACTACAACTACGACACTCCCTACACACCAGATTTCAAAGGCCGAGAAGCCTTCCAAGGTACCGTTATCCATCCGCAGCATTGGCCNAAAGATCTAGACTACAGCAATAAAAAAGTGGTGGTTATTGGCAGCGGTGCTACAGCGATGACCCTAGTCCCGGCCATGGCTGATGACGCCGCAAGTGTAACGATGCTGCAACGCTCCCCAACCTACGTAGTAGCTCGACCAGATCAAGACAAAATCGCCAATGCCATGCGCAAGCTACTGCCCGATTCGGTGGCATACGCATTAACGCGTTTCAAAAATACGCAACTGCAGCATTTTATGTATCAGCGCATGCGGAAAGAACCGCAAAAAATGAAGAAAGCCCTGGTGGATTTGGTCAGCGACGCGCTTGGACCTGATTATGATGTGGACAAACACTTCACGCCCAAATACAACCCGTGGGATCAAAGATTATGTCTTATTCCCAATGGCGATTTGTTCAAATCTATCAAAAAGGGCAAAACTCAGGTCATCACCGACCACATCGAGACCTTCACTGAACGCGGTCTGAGGCTTGCTTCGGGAGAGGAGCTTGAAGCTGACATCATCGTTACGGCCACGGGTCTGAACATGCAAGTAATGGGCGGTAGCGCATTCTCAGTNGACGGGCGACCGGTCAATTTTGCNGANACNGTGTCNTACAANGGCATGATGTATGCCGAGATACCCAACCTCATCCAAACNTTTGGCTACATTAATGCGTCTTGGACTCTGCGCGCGGATCTGACCGCCGAATATGCATGCCGCGTGATCAATCACATGGATCGGCTTGGCGTCCGCCAGTGNACACCCCGATTGAGGGANGAAGATGCAGATATGCCTTTGCGACCCTGGATCGAAGACTTCTCGGCCGGTTATATGCAACGCACGATGGACCTGTTGCCCAGACAGGGCGACAAAGACCCATGGCGCAATACCCAGAACTACGCCTTGGACAAGAAAATCATTCGTAAGGCACCGCTAGAAGACGGTGCGCTGCTGTTTGCTGAACTGGAACTTAGGCCGATAGGGGCAGCACCGTCTGAAGCCAAGCAGGATGCGGCTTAACCTTTAGTCGCCACCGAAGGTNGATCGACGGACTTGGTGGTAGGCAGCAGCCCACTCCTTGAACAGTTGCCTAGTCTTGTCGGTGGGATAAATCATCACTTGGCGCGCGTCCGATGCCGAAGGCTCTTTGGCAAAGAATCCGCGCCGAATGGCTTCGTCGATAAAATTNTGACGATGGGTACGCGACCGCATGTCTCGCCCAATNCGCAAGCATTCTTCTTTCGACAGCGAAGAGTGCTCCTCGCAGATCAATAGCACCCGCATGAGCAACAACAAGCTATAACGCGATCCCGCGAAGAATGCGAAAAGTTCGTCTTCGCTCTCTAGGACCACGGTAAGCAGCTTGGCAAGNCTGAGATCTAGGTCAGATATTTTTTCCTCGTCCATCTCTTTAATTCATCAACNCCCTTTGAAGTTAAACGGCCNTCCGCAGTCACATGGCATTCCGGCTTTAAATATATCACCAATTTTTACCTACAAANTTTTTGTTTAAATTATATNGGTGAATTTTTAACGCACTATTTTAGTGCAAAAATTACTCTATTAATAGCAAAGCGGATTTTCTAGTTTCCGGCTCNCNTTAACAAAATTATTTAAGGGTTCCGTATAACTGCACGGCTTTAAGGGGTCATTATGTCAAATAGATCAAACCGGGGACCACGCGCATGGTTCGCTGCAACGCTCGCAGTCGCTGCANTGCTTGGATGCGGCGGCGATACAATCGACATTACATGCTCGGAGTACTATGCCGAAACGCCATCTCAGCTTAGTGAGAAGGCTCCCGGAATCCTACACGACCCAAAAACTGACTTGCTCTGGTTTCGATGTAACCTCGGACAGACTTACGTCGACGGCGCATGCGTAGGCAAACCGTCGAACAAAAATTTCGATTCGACAGTAGCCGAACTGGAACAACTGACGCAGGTTGACTCCTCCGACAACTCAGCAAAGAAACGACGCGCGGCACGCGGAACCGAGACACTCGATTTTTATGCTATTAGTTGGCGCCTTCCAACAGAGGACGAGTACGACACAATCACTGATGTTCCGTGTCATAGCCCCAAGGTTGATGTTTCCTCCTTCATCGACGTCAAAACCGACACTTACTACTGGTCGAGTTCCCAGGGCAGGAATGACACCTATGCCTGTGCGACTCGTTTACAAGATGGTCTGCGGACTTGCCAAACAAAGAAAACGAGCGTTAATCCAGCTCTCTTGGTGGCCAGCGCTCCCTAGCTCCACAAAAAGCGCCAGGGCGTTTGCTGTACCTAGCAAAAAGCCTCTTTAAGTGCAGGAGGGTCTGAGAAATGGTAGCTAGGGGGAGACTTGAACTCCCGACCTCAGGATTATGAATCCTGCGCTCTAACCAGCTGAGCTACCTAGCCACAATTCCACCGATTGGCGGAGCGGGCGAATTGTCCTCACCACTATCACCCTTGTCAATGTGATCGTTGTATTTTCAAACCCAACGAGTCGGCCGCCAGCCGCGCAATCCATTGATCAGTGCCAATTCTTGCACTGACTCAAGCTCCGCCACATGCAATACCCGTGGGGTTAACTCACCGCGCTCAAGCAATTCCTCGCGCAAGGTTCCCGGCAACAAACCGCTGCTCAGCGGTGGTGTAAACCAGTCGCGGCCGAGCCTGTAGGCCACATTTGCGATATTACTTTCTGTGATCTCGCCACGCTCGTTAAATAGAATCGGTTCAACACCATCTGGCACCTCAGCGGCAGCCTGATCATAACCTGCGCGATAACTGGTCTTATGCTTAAGGTATAGGTCCGACGAATCGACTGCATTCGCTGCCAGTCGTATCGGCTGCACCTGCTGTGGCGAAGATTCAGGCAGTTCGTTCAAGTCCACGCGAAACGCCCCCTGCACATCTAAACTTAAGCGCACTCGCATACCCTGCTCACGGACTCCGACCAGAGCCAGATCTAATGCACTGCGGGCACACTCAGGGTCCATGGGCATACCAAAAAACCGCGCACTCTGGCCCAACCGTTTTAAATGTCGCTCAAGTCGACTAAAACCTGCCCTTGGAGTCCACCGCAGTGTCTCGAACAACTCGATACTTGCCTGATGGGTTACTGCGCCAAGAATCCGAGTTTTTGCCAGCATTTCCGTATGCTCTTGCACTGCTGTTGANTCCCAAACGATNCCGCCCCCGGCGCCATACTNTGCGGTACCCGCNACTTTATTCACTGNACTGGTGCGGATAGCTATGCTGAANTGAGCATGNCGGTTGGGCGCTAGATAACCNATTGCTCCGGTATAAATGCCCCGNGGACTCTTTTCTAGGCGTGCNATATGTCNCATAGCCGCTCGTTTTGGCGCGCCAGTGATCGACGCTGCTGGAAACAACGTGCGAAAAACTTCACCAACAGAGGCCTTGGTCTGTGCATGCACGGTCGAAGTCATTTGCCAAACGGTTGGATACTCTTCGACTTTGAACAGCCCGCTGACATCGACGCTGCCAGCAACCGCTATTTTGCCGAGGTCATTACGCACCATGTCGGTGATCATTAGATTCTCTGCACGGTTTTTCTGCGACCCAGCTAACCAATCCGAGGTTTGTTTATCAGCCTGGGGATTTGTCCGTCGCGACTCAGTTCCNTTCATTGGCCGCGATTGCAATTCATCGCCNTGCAAACGGAAAAATAGCTCTGGCGATGCCGAAGCAATGGCGAATTCATTCGTTTCTATAAATGCGGCATAAGGCGCATCGGCCGCAATATGACAAAAGTGTTGCCACGGATCAGCGACGGTATTGTGTAATCGCACGGTATGGTTAATTTGATAAACATCGCCAGCAGCAATGAGCTCGCGTATTTCTGCAATATCCGCAAGGTATTCATAATGCTCGGTATCTAGTTGCCAGGATGACGCGACGGGGGTTGCTGACGCCACCGGCGGTTTACATTCGGTCACCTCAGCGAACAACCCAAAACAGACTAATGGTAATTGGGCTGCGTCCTGCGTAGCCAATGCTGCATCAAAGCCCGNCGCAGCTTCGTAACTCACAAAACCGGCCGCAGTCAGATGCTCGGTATTCACTAACCGCTCTATGCGTTCTAAGGCAGGCATGACCTCCTCTGGCCGATATGCCAACGCCATAGACTGCAGGTTCGAATACGCGAACCACTTTTTGCGCGTTGGTTCGTGCAGAACCAATCGTGTGATCGTATGCAAAATCGCTTAGTCGACTCTAGGTGGCCTTATTATCTGCTCATGCTGAGACCAAATGCTACNGTCCACGGCCATCAGCAGNCTTCTTTCAAGTTGAGTATGAGTGTTCTTTGTCGACGTGTAGCACTGGCTTGGATAGGCTGCTGTTTTTCCTGCAAGAGGCCCCTATGTCATTTACCCGAGCGTCTCAGACCCTCATCGCTGCATCGCTGATATCCCTTGCAACACCAAGCGCAGCAGCTGAGATAGAAGAGGTCTTGGTTACCGCCAGCCATCAGCCACAAACGCTCAACCAAATAGGTAGCGCCATCAGCCGCATCGAGGCGAACGAGTTAGCGNATCAAACAAGTACATACGTGGCCGATTTATTGCGCAACGCCGCGGGTGTCAGCGTCAATCAGAGCGGNCCCTTGGGGTCCCTGACCCAAGTCCGCATGCGTGGCGCCGAAGCCAACCATACCTTGGTCATGATCGACGGCGTGCGCGTAAACGACATAAGNCTGGGTTCGGAATTCAATTTTGCNANTTTAACCAACGCCGATATTAGCCACGTAGAAGTTTTACGCGGCCCCCAGAGCGCCCGCTACGGTAGCGACGCGATCGGCGGCGTTATTGGCATATTTACGCGACAGCGGGAATCCGCTGGATGGCACGGCGGCGCCCACTTCGGAGCCGGGCAATTCAACACCCAAGATCTTGGTGCACGCATTGGCTTTCGCTCAAATGATCCAAAGAGGAACTGGCACGCCCATCTGAACGTTGGTCAACTGAGTACGGATGGAATTGATGCATCTCCTATCGGGTCCGAATTGGATNGCTTCAACACAACTCAGGTCAGTGCCCAAGCACACATCAACTTCACTCCAGATGCGTCTATGAGCATGGTNCTGCGCCAGNTCACCACAGAGAGCGAGGGTGATAAACAAGATTTTGATTTCCCAACGACCGCAACCCAAGGGTTGATCGTCGACGCTGACGAACGAGTGGATGGGGAACAACAACANCTGCACGTAAGTTACGACCATAAAATTGGTGCTTGGGCGCACCACGCTGCATTAACCCAGTCGCAAAACAGCACCGACTATCTGGTCAATGGCAACGCTACTAGCGGCCTGCGGGGAGAACGGCTACTACTCGATCTGCAGACCACTAGNCGGATCGACGGCGGCAATGCTGAACGATCTATCAACATGGGNCTGCAGAGCGAGCAGAGAGATTTCGAAAATATCTACGCTGGCTTTAGCGCCGCCAATTACACAGCAGACGATTCGCAGAATAGCGTCTTTGCTGAGTACCTGGTTGATTACGCGCAAACCTCCTTGGCCCTGAGTCTGCGCCGAGATTGGAACCAGCGCTTTGCTAACGCCACCACTGCGCGTGGCTCCATTAGCCATGTACTATGGCAGTCGTCGGCCAGCCAAAGCCGTCTGCATTTGAGTTTCGGCCAGGGCATTACTAACCCTAGTTTTTTCGAACTCTTCGGCTTTATTCCAAGCACATTTATCGGCAATCCTGAGCTTCAGCCCGAACGCTCCTCAAGCTATGACTTGGGNTGGGCACAGTCCTGGGAGGGTGAACTCGCTGGCAGCTCTGCTCGNTGGGATTTTGACTTAACGTACTTCTCTGCTGATCTGCAGAATGAAATTACCACTGTTTACGACGCTAACTTTATGTCTCGACCAATCAACCTAGAAACCGACAGCGACCGGTCGGGTATCGAGGTTTCCGGTAATGTTGTGATTGCCACAGCATGGCAGGTGGCTGTTGCCTATACGCGATTAACCGCGGAAGAAAATGGGATCGAAGAGGTTCGTCGGCCAAAGCATAGCGGCCAACTACGAATATCGCGGGACTTNGCCGATAGCAAGGGTCGCGCGAGCATCCAATTTTTGCACAATGGCCAGCGCACGGATAACGAATTCATTTACGCCACCGCCGCAACGAGGGTCAATTTGCAGCCCTACACCCTNACTAACATCGGCATCAGCTACGATTTACGTCCCAATCTCACCCTCACAGGACGTATTGATAACTTGGCAGATACTCAGTACCAACAAGTGTTCGGCTACAATTCTCCTGGCCGTTATGTCAGCGTTGGTGCCAAACTAAACCTCGAGTAAATATCGCCGTGACAACATGCTGGCAACTCCCATGGGTATATCCATATTTTCTCGATTAGGCCTATGTATTATTGCGGCAGTGCTAGCGCCTGTCGCAAGCTACGGGACCGTTGCTGAAACCACAGAAAAATTACGCATTGCATCCCTTAACCTATGTACCGACACGCTGCTATTGCAATACGCCGACCCGCAGCAAGTAGCATCCATTACTTGGCTGTCCAGCGATGAAAATTTGTCGCCTTTTGCGACNTATGCGCAACAATTCCATCGCAATCAGGGCCGCGCAGAGGACATTCTGAGGCTATCCGTTGATCTCGTATTAACGGGCCCAAGTACCTCAACAACAACTCGGGCAATGCTACGGCGTATGCATGTGCCAACTCTGCACCTCGANGACGCCACGTCAATTAACGCACTTTCGATCAATATCCGCCGCCTAACTCAGGCGATCGGTCAATCTGCTAGGGGTAACGANTCACTGCTGCAGATGCACGAAAAACTGACAGAAATTGCTAACGCCGCAGATAAGACGCCAAAGGATCAGTGGCCTTACGCAGCCTTCCTGCAACCCAATGGATTAACGGTCGGGTATGGCAGCCTGAGTAACGAACTGCTCAATCTAGCTGGCTTTAGAAATTCAGCCACACTGCTCGGCCTGAGAACTTACCAACGCTTTCCGCTAGAGAGTCTGTTGCGCGCTCGACCTGACCTACTTATCGCGCCAACGGATCAACCTAAGTACCCAGCACTCGCCCAAGAGCTACTGCAACATCCAGCTCTGAGCGGCACTATGCTGAGACATCAAATTGATCCATCAACACTGATATGCGCTACAAGCCGCATTGCCGATGTGGCCATGGCGCTCGCAACCAAACGCCAACAGTTGGTGCGCTAATGCATAACGGCTTTCGTAAATTACTCCTACTCCTCGCTGTGACGACGTTATGTTTGTTTTGTCTCAGCTTGATGCTGCCAAGCAATATCCTTAGCACCAATGGCNCNGCGCCGTTTTTGTTACTCGAACTTCTTAATGACGACACCGATATTGCACAAACCATATTGATCGAACTACGCATTCCACGCGCAACTCTAGCGCTCTTTGTAGGGGCCAGCCTCGGGCTAGCCGGTGCAGCTATGCAAGGCCTGCTGCGAAATCCGCTGGCTGAACCAGGCGTGGTCGGTGTTTCAGGAAGCGCAGCCTTGGGCGCCACTCTGGCCTTTTACACCGGCCTTGCAACCATCGCACCCCTCGCACTGCCGCTGGGCGGTATTGCCGGCGCATTAGCTGCCGTGATCGTGCTCTTTAGCATGGCCGGCAAAAGAGCTGGGACAACCACTTTGCTGCTTGCAGGCATTGCCATTAACGCTATAGCCGGCGCGCTCACAGCGTTGGTCTTAAACCTGTCGCCNAACCCCTTTGCGGCAATGGAAATCATTTTTTGGCAAATGGGATCTCTTGCCGACCGCAGCTTACTGCACTTACAGNTTGCTGGACCCCTGATGGCGGTNGGNTGGATTTTGATTCTGCTGGCAGCACCGGCAACCCGAGCACTGAGCTTGGGTGAGGTGACTGCGGCGAGCCTTGGCACCAATGTTCGCANCACGCAGAGACAAATAATTGTCGGTACGGCACTGTGCGTCGGCGCAGGCGTTGCGGTTACCGGCGTTATCGGNTTTGTGGGCTTGGTGGTGCCTCATCTATTACGCAAACTATGCGCTAACGACCCGGCCAAGCTGCTGCTGGCAAGTGCTGGTGGCGGTGCCACTTTATTACTTGCAGCAGACATTGCAGTGCGCTGTATTCCAGTTGGCACCGAACTCAAACTTGGGGTAATCACAGCGCTGCTGGGAGCGCCGTTTTTCCTATACCTGATATTTCAGTTACGGACGCTGGAGCAATAACGTGGCCGTAGCGAAACTCACTGCCAGTGCAATCCAATGTCACCTCGGCACACAGNTTGCTCTAAACAATATTTCCCTCACGGCCGAGCCCGGGCAACTAACCGGGATAATCGGTACAAACGGTGCGGGTAAATCAACGCTGNTGTCCGTACTCGCTGGAGTTCAGAGCAACTTTCGCGGCCACGTCAGTATTGGCAACAAGCAGCTCGAACAAATGCCCCCGAATGAGCGAGCCAGGCATATCGCCTACCTACCGCAAAATCCGCAGGTGCATTGGNATCTCACTGCACAACAAGTNACNGAACTAGGTCGAGTACCGTACCGGCGTCGGTTTAACTGGCTGGGTCCGCTAACGGCCGCTGATCAACAAGCTGTCACCGCGGCCATGGCCGCAACCCAGTGCGAGGATCTAGCGCCGCGGCCCATCCAGTCTCTGTCCAATGGCGAGCGTATGCGTGTGCATCTTGCGCGGGTTTTAGCTGTCAAAGCACCGATTATTTTAGTCGATGAACCCACCACCGGTTTGGATCCGTACCAGCAAATCCACTGTCTAGAGGTATTGCGCGACGAAGCCCGACAGGGTGGCACAGTTGTGATGGTGTTACATGATCTAGATCTGGCCGCTCGATTCTGCGACCAATTATTATTACTGCACAACAACCAGGTGTTATCACATGGCAGCCCCGCTGAAGTGCTNACGCCAGNTCACCTCTTGACTGCCTACCGGATCAAACCGCCGGCAGGNCTCGCGTTTAACGGCCTAAACTTGGCCAATTGGGAAAGGCAAACCGATTGAACGGATGATTTCTAGCCACCTCCACGGTTATCATCCCGCTCAACCAAAGCGGAATCGAATTTATGCGACTGGCGACCTGGAACGTTAATGGGCTGCGCGCCCGCATTGACTACATCGACCATTGGTTGAAGGATCGACAACCCGACGTGGTTGGCCTGCAAGAACTGAAAACACCCGACGACGTATTCCCTCACGACCACTTCANAGCACTNGGCTACGAGGCCTTGGTTCACGGGCAGAAAAGTTGGAACGGCGTTGCGATCTTGGCCAAACATCCAATGACCCTGAAACAACAGGGCCTACAAGAACAGGAGGACTTTGGTGCGCGCCTGATTACTGCGGAGATCACCACCCCTAAAGGCAACGCCTTCGATTTCACAACTGTATATTGTCCAAATGGCAAAACCCTCGAACACGCTGATTTCGCTCGTAAGCTCGATTGGTATAAAAGTCTCACTCGCTATTGGCAACAGAACGCCAGCGCTAAACACCTGATCTGCGGCGATTTTAATATCGTTCCCCNAGCCCTCGATGGTTGGCGCGGCGAGGCCGGGGACGGCTCCATTTTCTACACCAAGGCGGAGCGCCAACACCTGCAAGACTTCGTGGACGAAGGTTTGACCGATCTATTTCGACATCGCTACCCCGACGCCCAAGAATTTTCCTGGTGGGACTATCGCGGCGGCGCTTTTCATCGCAAACACGGCTTGCGCATCGACTTTTTACTCGCAACGGATCCGCTACTAGAAACCACCGAAGAGGTAATCATAGANCGTGATTACCGCCGCAAGATTGAGGATCTAACGCCNTCTGATCATGCCCCGGTATTTGCTGATCTCGACATCTAANCGGTTTACCTCGCCCTATTCGCGCCTACCCTTGNTGCCNTCACGCGAAGNTAATATTTCGCGTGAGGTTTCTTGGGTTCGGTAGTAATATACGCCATCTTGATTTCGACCATTTAGAAATTTCCATTAAATTCAATAACTTACAAAATATGCACTAGACGGTGCACGTTGTTTAGAGAGAACACATGAAAGACCTGACTCGCTATCGCAATATCGGCATTTTCGCCCATGTGGATGCTGGCAAAACCACCACCACCGAGCGAATTCTGAAGCTGACAGGCAAGATTCATAAAATTGGTGAAGTTCACGATGGTGCAGCAACCACNGACTTCATGGAGCAAGAGCAAGAGCGTGGNATCACNATCCAGTCTGCGGCGACCAGTTGCACCTGGAACGAGCATCGCCTAAACATAATCGACACNCCCGGGCACGTTGACTTCACTATCGAGGTNTACCGCTCGCTGAAAGTNTTGGACGGTGGCGTTGGCGTATTCTGTGGCTCAGGTGGCGTCGAGCCGCAATCTGAAACCAACTGGCGCTATGCTAACGAGTCTGAAGTAGCGCGTTTGATCTTCGTCAACAAACTGGACCGCTTGGGCGCAAATTTCTATCGCGTCGTGGATCAGGTGAAAGACGTATTAGGCGCCAATCCGCTGGTTATGACCCTGCCCATCGGCGAAGAAGACGACTTTACCGGCGTTGTTGACCTGCTGAATCAAAACGCTTGGGTCTGGGATGATTCCGGTAATCCTGAAGCCTACGAAGTCGTTGACATTCCAGAAGATCTCAAGGATCGGGCCGCTGAATACCGTGAAGCGCTCATAGAAACAGCGTTGGAGCAAGACGACGACTTGATGGAGGCTTATCTAGAAGGCGAAGAGCCTTCCGTGGATGACATCAAGCGCTGCATCCGCAAAGGCACCCGAGAGTTGGCTTTCTTCCCAACCTTCTGTGGTTCTGCGTTCAAGAACAAAGGTATTCAGATCGTACTAAACGCAGTTGTCGACTACTTGCCCAACCCAACGGAAGTTGAGGCTCAGCCCGAGGTTGACCTAGAGGGCAACGAAACCGGTGAGCGCGCTATCGTGGATCCTGACGGTCCTCTGCGTGCACTGGCGTTCAAAATCATGGATGACCGCTACGGCGCCCTGACCTTTACCCGAATCTACTCTGGCAAAATCCAGAAGGGTGACAACGTCCTTAATACCTTTACCGGTAAGACTGAACGTATTGGGCGCATCGTAGAGATGCACGCGGATTCACGGGAAGAACTCGAGGTCGCCCAAGCCGGTGACATCGTTGCGCTACTGGGTATGAAAAATACCCAAACCGGCCACACTCTATGTGACCCCAACAATCCTGCCACCCTAGAACCAATGGTATTCCCAGATCCAGTGATCTCCATCGCTGTTGCGCCAAGAGATAAAGCTGGCGCAGAAAAAATGGGTATCGCCTTGTCGAAGATGATCCAGGAAGATCCTTCGTTCTACGTCGAAACCGACGAAGAATCCGGCGAAACCATTATGAAGGGTATGGGTGAGCTGCACTTGGATATCAAGGTAGATATCCTCAAGCGCACCCACGGTGTTGAAGTGGATGTCGGCAAGCCTCAGGTGGCGTATCGCGAAACCATTACCCAAACTGTGGAAGATACTTATACCCATAAGAAACAGACTGGTGGCTCAGGCCAGTTCGCTAAGATCGACTATGTCATCGAACCTGGCGAAGTAGGCAGCGGTTACGAGTTTGAATCTAAAGTAACCGGCGGCAACGTGCCTCGGGAGTTTTGGCCAGCAATTGAGAAGGCCTTTGGCGTATCTATGGAAGAAGGCACGCTAGCCGGCTTCCCGCTATTAGACGTTAAAGTTACGCTGATGGACGGTGGTTTCCACGCTGTTGACTCCTCCGCAATCGCATACGAATTGGCGGCAAAGGCAGCCTATCGACAATCGGTACCGAAGGCATCGCCGCAACTGCTTGAGCCTGTGATGAAAGTAGATGTGTTTACGCCTGACGATCACGTGGGTGACGTCATCGGTGACCTTAACCGTCGTCGAGGCATGATCAAGTCCCAAGAAGCAGGCATTACCGGTGTGCGCGTTAAAGCAGATTGCCCGTTGGCAGAAATGTTTGGCTATATCGGAGACTTGCGCACCATGACCTCAGGTCGCGGCCAGTTCTCTATGGAGTTCTCGCATTACGCACCTTGCCCCTCCAATGTGGCAGACCAAGTAGTGCAGGAAGTTAAAGAGCGCAAAGCCAACAGCTAAACACTGTTCGCCGAGTCATAAGCTGAGGGCCCCAAAAGGGCCCTCGGTTTATACATTAAATCGAAAATGCACCACGTCGCCATCAGCGACCACATACTCTTTGCCCTCTAGACGCCACTTGCCAGCATCCTTGGCCTGCTGCTCGCCGCCCAGCTCGACATAATCGTCAAAACCGATCACTTCAGCACGAATAAATCCCTTCTCGAAGTCCGTATGGATGACACCGGCAGCCGCCGGCGCTTTGGCTCCAATTGGAATGGTCCAAGCACGCACTTCCTTAGGCCCTGCTGTGAAATATTGATGCAGACCTAATAGTTTGTAGCCCGCACGAATAACTCGATGCAAGCCTGGCTCAGTAAGATTCAGCGCCTGTAAAAATTCAATACGCTCTTCATCTTCAAGTTCTGCCACTTCTGATTCAATTTTATTGCTTACCACCACCACTTCGGCGCCCTCGGCTTGAGCAATATCTTCAACCACCTTTACTAGGGGATTATCTTCCAAGCCATCCTCAGCAACGTTAGCGATATAAAGCACCGGCTTGGCCGTGATGAAATGAAACTCGCGAATCATAAGTTTTTCGTCATCACTTAGGTCTATGGAACGCACGGGGTCACCCTCTTCCAGAGCGAGCCGAACTTTCTCCAGCACTGCCATCATGCTGCGCGCCTCTTTATCCCCAGAGGATGCGACCCGGCGATTACGCTCATAGACTTTTTCTAACGTATCCAGGTCGGCTAACGCCAACTCAGTATTGATGACTTCAATGTCGTCCGCTGGAGAGACCCGACCAGCCACATGCACGACATTTTCATCTTCGAAGCAACGAACCACGTGGGCTATGGCATGGGTTTCACGCACATGGGCAAGGAATTGATTACCCAGTCCCTCGCCCTTGGAAGCGCCAGCAACTAAGCCAGCGATATCCACAAATTCCATTGATGTTGGAATAATCTTTTGCGGCGACACCAATTCAGCCAACCGATTGAGCCGCGGATCGGGAACAGGCACCACTCCAGTATTGGGGTCAATGGTACAAAATGGGAAGTTCTCCGCATCGATACCCGCTCTTGTTAGAGCATTGAACAGTGTCGACTTACCGACATTGGGCATACCTACAATACCGCAGTTAAATCCCATCAAGTTTCTCCGGGGTTTGGTGTTACTTTTGCTGGCTCTTTATCCGGCTTCTTCTCGGGCGCATGCAAAGCAGTCATAGCGAGCTGCCATTCTCCACGCATCATGTCGGCAATAATGGCATCGGCGAAATCACCCGCGACGGCAATTTGCTCGCGCTCACTTTGTCGCGGTGTTTGTTTGGTCAAATAAGGAATCACCTGCTCCTTGGAGCCGGGATGCCCTACGCCGATACGTAATCTGACAAACTCGTCTCGACTACCAAGCCCGGCAATTACGCTTTTAACACCATTGTGGCCGTTACTGCCGCCACCTTGTTTCAACTTAACAACACCTGGCTCGAAGGCTACCTCGTCATAAGCTACGAGTATTTCGGCCGCTTCGAACTTGAAAAATCGACTCACCGCACCGACTGATTCGCCGCTGTTGTTCATAAAGGTGCCGGGCAGCAACAGGCGCACATCGCACCCGGCGATAAGCCCGCGACCGATTTCGCCTTTGAATTTGCTGTCTAGACTTAGACTGATGGAGTGACGACGGGCCAGCTCTCGCACCCACACCGCGCCAACATTATGGCGCGTTTCTGCATATGCCGGCCCGGGATTTCCCAGGCCGACAATAAGCTTTAGCGCGGCCATATCATTGGATCAGCTGCAGCGGCGAGCGATTGAACCTTGTGGCCGCCTACTGCGCCGTAGCTAGTCCTCGCCACCTTCATCTTCAGCACTGTCCGCGGCATCCGCGTCAGCAGCTGGCTCCGCTGCCTCCAGCCTCCGCTGCATCATCGCTAGCGCCACGTCGGGCTGTCACACTGGCAACTGGAATGTCACGATCCGCGCCAAATGCTAGAGCAACCACGGTCACCCCTTCTGGCAATGCAAGATCACTTAGATGTACCGACGAGCCAGCTTCAACCTCAAGCATATCGACTTCGATAAATTCAGGCAGATTGGCGGGCAAACAGCTTATCTCAACCTCAGTGAGGTTATGAGTGAGGGTGCCGCCTGACATTTTCACGCCAACGCATGCGTCTTCGTTAACGAAATGCAGTGGCACGTTAACGTTGATCTCTTTGTCAGCGCTGACGCGCTGAAAATCGATATGCTGTACGCGACCACTCGCTGGGTTACGTTGCAAATCCCTGATTACCGCCGACTCTACCGATCCGTCGATGGAGATATCTAGGATCTGCGAGTAAAAAGCTTCAATCTGGGATGCTTTTAAGATTTCGTTACCGGAAAGGGTAAGCTTTTGTGGCGCTGTATCGCCGCCATAAATAATGGCAGGTACTTTGTCTTCCAAACGACGTAGGCGGCGGCTCGCTCCTTTCCCTACATCAGTTCGGATCGTAGCCGTCAGCGTAATTGATTCTGACATGTGCTGTCTCCAACTTAGGTTTACATTTGGCAAGCTTGCGACCAGCTCGCCTACTTTTCATCGCTCCCGCTATCTGAACATAGCGCTGATCGATTCTTCATTACTTACTCGGCGGATGGATTCCGCAAGTAAGCGGTCCAGACTCAGCTGGGTTATTTTCTGGCATGCTTGGGCGGCTTCAGACAGCGCTATGGTGTCCGTAACGAGCATCGCGTCCAATTCTGAATTTTCGATGCGCTCAATCGCCGCACCCGAAAGCACGGCATGAGTGATATAACAAACTACTGCTGCTGCACCCTCTTCCTTCAAAGCGGCTGCCGCCGTGCAGAGCGTCCCGGCGGTGTCGACGATGTCATCCACCATGATGCATGTCTTACCCTTAATGTCGCCAATGATATTCATCACTTTAGTTTCATTGGCGCGTGGTCGCCGCTTATCGATGATGGCCAAGTCTAAGTCATCGATCTGTTTTGCGATCGCCCGGGCTCTAACTACACCACCGACATCCGGCGATACCACAATCGGATTTTCGTAGTTCTGGGCAAGAATATGGTCTACGAGCACCGGCGAACCGTAGATGTTATCTACCGGTATATTAAAAAATCCCTGAATCTGATCAGCATGCAAATCCACCGTAAGTATTCGGTCAATGCCCACCGTACTGATCATGTCGGCAACGACCTTGGCGCTGATCGCGACTCGCGCGGAGCGCGGCCGGCGGTCTTGGCGCGCATACCCATAGTAAGGGATCACCGCAGTAACCCGCTGCGCCGAAGCTCGATGCAGCGCGTCTGCCATAATCAACAGTTCCATAACACTGTCGTTCGTGGGCGCACTAGTAGACTGCAGCAGGAACACGTCTTTACCGCGGACATTTTCATGGACCTCTACAGTGACTTCGCCATCACTAAAACGACCC
This sequence comes from Gammaproteobacteria bacterium, assembly GCA_002690405.1. GTDB lineage: Bacteria > Pseudomonadota > Gammaproteobacteria > Pseudomonadales > Azotimanducaceae > UBA4421. Next base: position 52,327 of record NZEI01000091.1, on the reverse strand, counting down.
ACGTCGGCGTGGCCTAGCTCAAGATGCAACTCCTTCGCTACCCGCTTGGCAAGGGCCAGGTTCGACCCACCAGAAAAAAGCATTAAATTTGCCAACCGATGCCCCTCAATGTCGCCTCGATCAAACCATCGAAAATGGCTGGGGTGGCAGGATTCGAACCTGCGCATGCCGGGATCAAAACCCGGTGCCTTACCGCTTGGCGACACCCCAATTTTGCTGAATGTGTATCCTTCGCCCAAATCTCATGTGTATCGGCAACTCATCGAGTTGAATCACACCGAGGCACATTTCTCTACAGTCGGTTCAGACCGCACCGTTGAGCGAGCGCGTATTGTCCGGATCAGGTCATTACCTGTCAAACCTGTTATTGCGACTTCCGGGTAAATTTACTCACAAGCAAGGTCGCCTGAATATCGCCACGGCGCAAATTTAGTTGCTCTGGCGTCCTCGATGTCGCTTCCGCCACCGCCATATCGTCTGAGCGAACCTGCGCCAGCACAGACCAGCCCAATTGTACAAACTGCGTCTGCCCGTCGACTAAAGCGTCTGAGCCTCGCGTTATTGGGTGCTGGGGCAGTGGCCGCCCGAATAACCAGTTGGGAATAGCCGCCACTGGTAAATCCCAGCCCAACTGACTCCGCATAACCTGCCGCGGCTCACCAGCGGCGATAACTTCGCGCCCACGCAGCACCCGCATATCCGTGGCATCGCCGCGTAACTGTATACGGCCCTGGCCAAGACTACCCCATACGTCGATCTGATAGGCATCCTTGGTTTGCCGCCAAGAGAAGCGCAGCGCTGTCTTGCCCTGTTCGCGAAACACCAACAGCTTGCCCTGCACCGTGAAATCTACCTGCTGCCCCTCCGTACTTACAGGCACAGAGGCACAACCTGAAAACACCACCGAAAAAATTAAAAGACCTCGCTTCATGAGCAACGCCACACACTTTGCAACAACAATTGCCGTTAAAGGCAACAGTCGCGTTCTGCTATAATCTCCGGCCGAAAAATCAGACATCTTTTAATGAGCATAGTTGCATACGGTCTTAATCATCGCACAGCTTCGGTCGAGCTGCGGGAACGTATTGCCTTTCCAGAGGAAAATCTCGCCAATATGCTCAGTCAGCTAACCAGTGATTTGGGCAACATTCGCGAAGCCGCAATCGTTTCAACCTGCAATAGGACGGAACTGTATTGCGCGTTGCGCGACGATAATACCCGCAGCATAAGTGAATGGCTCAGTACCACACGCCCGGTAAACGTCGCAGAACTTGAAGGCGCCAGTTATGTGCACTGGGACAAAGATGCGGCCAAGCATATGATTCGCGTGGCTGCAGGCCTCGACTCACAAATGCTTGGGGAACCACAAATCATGGGTCAGGTTAAGAGCGCCTATGAGGTCGCCCGCAAAACCGGAACCATTGGGCCAGAGTTGGATTTACTGTCACGCATGACTCTGCGCACAGCGAAAGACATTCGCGCGCAAACTGAAATAGGCCGCAATCCGATTTCCGTTGCNTACGCTGCAGTCTCACTGGCGACGCAAATTTTCACCAATCTGCATACTAAGCGGGCATTGTTACTGGGCGCTGGAGATACCATCAGCCTGGTTGCCGAACATCTCGCCGCAAAAAATATTGCAGGTATGGCAATCGCTAATCGAACCTTGGCCAACGCCCAAATATTAGCCGCCAAGTTCAACGCCACTGCCATGCAATTAAGCGATGTGGCAGGACAACTGGCCGATTACGATGTGGTTATCAGCTCCACCGCCAGTAGCTTGCCTATTCTCGGCAAGGGCGCGGTAGAAGCTGCGATAAAGAAGCGCAAGCGCAAGCCAATGTTCATGGTGGATATTGCAGTCCCCAGAGATATTGAAAGCGAAGTCGCCAGCCTTCCGGATGTTTACCTGTACACTATCGACGACCTGAGCAATATCGTTCAAGCTAACATCGAACAACGTCAAAAAGCAGCGCAAGGCGCCGAGGTCATCGTTGATATGGGTACAGAGCGCTACGAGCGGGAACGCCGCATTAACAGTGATAAAGCACTACTTACGCGCTTACGCGACGAAGCCGAGGCAACGCGTATCCAAGAATTGAATAAAGCCCTCAACTCGCTAGAAAAAACCGGTGATGCTGAGGCCGCACTGACAATGCTCAGTCGCGCCTTAACCAATAAACTTATTCATCCGCCAACGGCAGCGATTCGCACAGCAAGTGCTGATGGAAAAACCGAGTTAGTAGACCACTTGCGTCAAGTTTATCAACTTGATGCTGAACCCGACCAAGAGTCCAAAAGCGACCAATCTGACGGCGCAGAATAATATGGAACTTTCCACCTCCATGATCGCCAAGCTGGCCGATCTTACTGATCGGTTTGAGGAAGTTTCAGCACTATTGTCGGACTCCGAGACCATGTCTGATCGCGACAAATTTACCGCGCTGTCCAAGGAATTTGCTGAGATTGAACCTGTAGTTCTCTGTTATCAGCGAGTCAACAAACTCAACGACGACCTCGAGGAAAGTTCCGCATTATTGGACGACGACGACGCTGATCTACGCGAACTCGCGGAGCAGGAGATAGCCGAAACAAAGACCCAATTGGAATCTTTGAACCAGCAATTGCAAACCCTCTTGTTGCCTAAAGACCCTAATGACAAATCCAATGTGTTTTTAGAAATTCGAGCTGGAACCGGAGGCGACGAGGCGGCTATTTTTTCCGGCGATTTATTTCGCATGTACAGTAAATTTGCCGAGGCCAAGGGCTGGCGCATTGAAATCATGAACGAGCGGCCAGGCGAGCATGGCGGTTATAAGGAAATTATCTCGCGCATAGAGGGTAACGAGGTTTATAGCCAGCTAAAATTTGAGTCTGGCGCCCATCGCGTACAGCGAGTTCCCGAAACCGAATCTCAGGGGCGCGTACATACCTCTGCCTGCACCGTTGCGATCATGCCCGAAGTCGCCGAAATCGACTCAATCGAAATTGATAAAAANGACATTCGCGAAGACACCTTTCGAGCGTCTGGAGCGGGCGGACAGCACGTCAATAAAACCGATTCCGCCATTCGCCTCACCCACTTACCCACCGGTACCGTTGTAGAGTGTCAGGACGAGCGATCCCAGCACAAAAATAGAGCTCGCGCGCTGTCCTTGCTGCAAGCACGTCTATTGGATGCTGCGCAATCTAAACAACAAACCGAGCAAGCAGAAAACCGCCGGCAATTGGTCGGTTCCGGAGATCGCTCGGAACGCATCCGCACCTACAATTTCCCACAGGGTCGAGTCACCGACCACCGCATCAATCTAACCTTATATAAGCTCGACGAAGTCATCGAAGGTAATTTGGACGCCTTGGTCCAGCCGCTGGTACAAGAGCATCAGGCCGATCAGTTACAACAACTTGCTGACGGATGAACACCAAGAGCAATACGACTGCCGCACCGTCCATTGACGAATGGCGTCGCAGCAAAAAAGCGTTAACCCGACTGGAATGCGACTTACTGCTTGGTCTGGTGACCAATTTAAGTCGGACACAAATCGTCATCAATGCTGATCAGCTACTCGATTGCGCACAACTGCAACACCTGCAAACACTGGAGCACGCAATCAGCCAGGGCACACCCATCGCCTATCTGCTTGGTGAGAAGGAGTTTTTCGGTCTCAACTTTCACGTCAACTCTGCGGTTTTAGTGCCGCGCCCAGAAACCGAGCTATTAGTTGAACTGGCACTAGAACGAGTCACAACGGGCGACAAACTACTGGATGCTGGAACCGGCAGCGGCGCCATCGCAGTGGCGATCGCTGCTAAGCGGCCGGATGTCGATATTGATGCCAGCGACAATTCGGCTCTGGCTCTTGAGGTTGCACGTGGCAACGCAGACAAACACGGGGCTCGAGTTTCCTTTCATCAAAGCGATTGGTTCGCGGCGTTGCAAGGGCGTAGATGGCATCTAATTGTTAGTAATCCACCCTACATCGCAGCCGATGATCCACACTTAGCAGCGTTATCCGCCGAGCCCGAATCTGCACTAGTCGCCGCAGACCGAGGCATTGCTGCACTCGCACATATCATCGATCAAAGCCCTAACTTTTTATACGAGAAAGGCTGGCTATTGCTAGAGCATGGCTATGATCAGGCTGAGTCCGTGCGCGGACTTATGGCCGACAGAGGCTTTACCGGCATTAAATCAGTGGTCGACCTAGGTAATATCGAGCGCGTGACCATGGGCCAATGGCATGAATGACAACGACTTGCTGCGTTATAGCCGGCAGATTATGTTGCCGGAACTGGACGTGGCTGGACAACAACGCCTCGCCAATGCCAAGGTCCTTGTCGTTGGGCTAGGGGGGTTGGGCTCGCCGTTAGCACTGTATCTGGCAAGTTCCGGCGTGGGCGAACTGGTATTAGTAGATGACGACCACGTCGACGAATCTAATTTACAACGGCAAATAGCCCATACCGAAGCGAGCATTGGCACAAATAAAGCAGAGTCGGCGGCAGCCCGGATTCATGAAATAAATACAAGCACTAAACTTACGAGTATCAAGCGTCGACTAGACCGCAGCGAGCTGAGCGGGTTACTCGAGACAGTAGACCTTGCCTTTGATGCAACTGACAATTTAGCGAGCAGACATCTTCTCAACGAGACTTGCTGGAATTTGGGCGTGCCCTTGGTTTCTGGAGCGGCTATCCAGTGGCAGGGTCAGGTTACGCTTTTTGATCCAAAGGATGAGAACTCCCCCTGCTACCGCTGCTTGTATCCAAACGACGACGCTGCGCTGGAACTAAACTGCGCAGAAAACGGTGTGATCGCCCCCCTTGTCGGCATCATTGGAAGTTGCCAAGCATTAGAGGGCATAAAGTACTTGGCTGGCATCAAGCCAACATTAGCCGGCCACATCTTGTACTTTGATGGTAAGTATATGGAGTGGCGAAAGCTAAAATTAGTGCCGCTTAAGACCTGCCCGGTCTGCGCAGAGTAATCTCAAATTGCGTCTCTAGGGCGCTAAGTAGCACCTCTTCTGTTTCCGGCAGCGCCACTGTAGCGAAATCGGCAATATGAGTGACGCCTATATCGGTCAAACCGCAGGGATTGATTCGATCGAAAGGCGTCAAATCCATATCCACATTCAAACTCAGACCGTGGTAACTGCAGCCGCGCCGCACCCGCAAGCCCAGAGATCCAATTTTGTTGCCGTCAACATAAACACCAGGAGCATCTTGGCGGGCGTAACCTTCGACGCCGAACACCTCCAAGGTATGCAACATGGCTTTTTCCATGCCACATACCAAATCGCGCACCCCGATACCCAAACGCCGCAAGTCAAACAACAAGTATGCGGTGATCTGTCCAGGCCCATGGTAGGTAACCTGCCCTCCACGATCCGATTGCACAATCGGTATTTCACCGGCATCAAAAATGTGTTCCGGCTTGCCGGCCTGACCCTGGGTGAAGACAGGATGGTGTTGGGTCAGCCAAACCTCGTCAGCACTGTTGTCATCCCTTGCGCGAGTGTACGTTTGCATCTCTGCAAAAACCGGCTCATAGCGGGTGATGCCAAGATCACGAACATTGGTGGGCAGGGCGGTCACCGTCAAAACACCATTCTTACCGACGCATCGGCCATTAGATCAGCGTAGAGATCGCGCAACTGCTGCTCTCCCTGTGCAGTCAGAGTGATACGCACCGCGAGGAACTTTTCACCGCTACTTTGGCGGGTTGTGACATCATCCGGGGTGAGCTCGGGGGCATGCTTGCGCACAATATCGAATACCCGACGGGCAGTACCCTCACTCGCGACTGCGATCACTTTAATCGGATACCGACATGGGAACTCTATTTTTGGCTTATCCGTCATCGCTGAAAATTGACGCATAAAACAGGTAGATTGAGTCACCTAAACGGCCAAAAAAGTTCGACTCCTCCACTGCAGCCAGAGTAACCAAGGGCGCCGAATAAAGTTGCTCGCCGTCCAGAGTTAGGGTCAATTCGCCTACCGCTTGACCGTTGGAGAAAGGCGCTTCTAAATAATCCGCTACGGCCATCTCAACTTGGATATCGTCATAGTAGCCTCGAGGGAAAGTCACCGTTATATCCTCTGCGACTCCGAGTTCGACTTTATCTTGTTCACCGTAATAGACATCTTGTTGACGCAGATTGATGCCTGCTTGATAGAGGGTTTGCGTATCAAAATTACGGAAGCCATAGGAGAGTAGTTTTTGGCTCTCGCGCATGCGCGCCTCATCATTGGCTGTACCCATGACCACGCTAATCAGTCGCACCCCATTGCGCTCCGCCGACGCCACAAGACAATAGCCCGCAGCCGCGGTGTACCCGGTTTTAACGCCATCTACCGAGCGGTCGCGCCACAGCAATTTATTACGATTGGGCTGGTCAATGTCATTGAATTTATAACTGCGCTGGGAGTAAAGCTTGTACTGCTCCGGGTGATCGTTGATCAACGCGATGGTAAGGCGCGCAAGATCTTCCGCGGTGCTGTAATGATTTTCATTTGGCAAGCCAGTTGCGTTGAGAAATCTTGTATTCGTCAAGCCGAGTGCCTGAGCCTGCTGATTCATCATATCGGCGAAGGCGTCCTCACTTCCTGCGATATATTCNGCTATCGCAACACTCGCATCATTGCCTGATTGGATGATAATGCCCTTTAGAAGGTCGCCGACCGCAACCTCAGTGCCCTCACGGATNAACATTTTCGATCCGCCTGTACGCCATGCTTCAACACTGATTGGCGCCATTTCGTCGACTTTCAGACGCCCGGACTTGATNTCCTCCTCAACAATGTAGGCGGTCATTATTTTTGTCAGACTGGCGGGGGGAATACGCTTNGACGCATTTTCTTCCACAAGTACTTTTTGCGAATTAGCGTCTATGAGCAAATACGACGATGACGCCACGCTCGGTGGGGGCGGAATGATGGGGGCAGCTACAGCACCCGCCGCAACGAAGGCTAAAACCCAAACCCCNCGGGTAAACCAGTCAATTAGTGCTTGATGCAATGCCAGCGTTCCTAAATCTTTTGCTAAGCGGCCAGTCTAACATTTGCGCCCGCAAGCGCGAAGCTACTGCGCGCTAAGAATNGTGATGTCGCCCAAATCCATGGTCGTCAACAGCGCTGTGAGGCGCTCAAGTTCAGCACCAGCGGCGATTGGGCCAAGTTCAAGCTGATAACGCATTTGGGCATTTCGAGTCACCCGAGCGGCTAAGCCTANNGGTGTGAGTAATTTTTCTACCACCCCTTGAGCCTGTGCCTGATCAATAAAGGCACCCACGGCTATCAGNTGCGTTCGCCCAGCGGCACTCTTTGGTTCCAACACTTCAACGGAAACCTNAGCCGTACCCTGATCATGAAAACCCAGCTTCACCGCAGCCGCAAAGGACAGGTCGATAATGCGCTCACTGTGAAACGGTCCACGATCGTTGATGCGCACGACTGTGGACTTGCCATTTTCTAGATTGGTCACACGCGCAAAACAGGGNATCGGTAATGANCGNTGAGCCGCAGTAAGCTGATACATATCGAAGGGCTCTCGACTAGAGGTAAGCCGGCCATGAAACTTCACGCCATACCAGGATGCGCCNCCGGTCTGCTGGTAACCTCGGGCACTGCTCATAACTNGGTATTGCTTNCCCCAGACCTCATAAGTCGGACCGTTACCCGAAGCACTNTAGGCTAAGGACTCCACAGGGGGGTCTGGCAAATTCGCCAAGCGCGTTAGCTCTGCGGCGGTTAGCGNTGGCGCGGAGTCTTGGATCTGGCCCTTGGAAATCGGTGCCTTAGACGTACCAGCACATCCGAGGAGCACCACCGATATTGCAAGCAACCCAAAAAGCTGAGTGCGGGGCTTAGCCAATAGATTGTTTCCGCCTTTTGAGAATTTCTTGGCCAAGCTGATAAACCGCCATGGCGTATAAGCGGCTATGGTTGTATCGAGTAATAACATAAAAGTCATCGAATCCGAGCCAATATTCGGGTTTGTCTCCACCCAGTAGNCGCAATAAGAGCACTCTCGCCTCGGGGTCGAGCCCATCAACGTTTACCCCCATTTCTGCCATTTCCGCGACTGAATGAGTTGGCTTTAACGACTGGTTCGCTATGTCGAGTAGTTGCTCCGTTTCAGCTTTAAGCTGTACCGGNAATGTCACCTGCGCAGCACCGCGCCANCCATGTCGGCTGAAATAGTTGGCTACGCTGCCGATAGCATCGGTGCGGTTCTGCCAAATATCACGCACCCCATCGCGATCAAAATCGACTGCGTAATTGCGATAACTCGACGGAATAAATTGGCCNAAACCCATTGCGCCGGCATAAGAGCCTGTCAGGCTCGTTGGATTTTTGCCCTCCTCTCGGGCTAACAACAAAAACTGCGTTAACTCTTTGCGGAAAAAGCTCGCTCTGGGCGGGTAGTCNAATGCCAAAGTCATCAACGCATCAACAACACGATGCCTNCCCGTGACCCGACCATAACGTGTTTCGACGCCAATAATCGCGACGATCACNTCTGGAGCAACGCCATATTCTTTTTCNGCTCGCTCTAAAGTCGCTTGATTCTGTTGCCAAAACTCAACACCTCCAGCAATACGCTGCTCATCAAGAAAAATTTTACGGTACTCATGCCAATTCAGGCGCCGTTCTGCGGGCCGACGCATAAGATCAATAATGTCCTGACGTCGCTCGGCGGCCGCCAACACTTCTTCCAGCTCCGGTCGCGAAAAATCATGCTGCTGGATCAACTCTTCAATGTAGGCATCCACCTCAGCCCGGCTTAGATAACTCTCCCCATGGGTCACAGCTGAGAACATCATCAAGACCGTCAGCGCAGGAAGTAACAATAATTTAGCCATGAAGATTTCCCTGTTTATTTTTTAGCGTCGACCGGCGGNGACNCTACCAAGCTTTATGGGTACGCATCGACATGATTATGCCGAAACTCGCCATTAAGGTAATGATAGATGTACCGCCATAACTAACCAGCGGCAGCGGCACACCCACAACAGGCAACAGGCCGCTAACCATGGCAATGTTCACGAACAAGTAGATGAAAAAGGTGAGCGTCAAAGCACCCGCGAACAAGCGAGCAAAAGTGCTCTGGGCCGAAACCGCCAGTACTAAACCTCTGGCTATGATCCCCAAGTAAAGGAGCAGCAAGCACAGTACGCCAACCAATCCTAATTCTTCGCCCACCACAGCAATAATAAAATCCGTGCGCGCTTCAGGTAAAAAATCCAAGTGACTCTGCGTACCTTGTAACAACCCTTTGCCAAATACACCACCAGAACCGATCGCAGTAGTGGACTGAATAATGTTCCAGCCAGCNCCCAAGGGATCACTCTCGGGATCAAATAATGTAATGATCCGCTGCCGCTGATAACCCTGAAGNGCAAACTGCCATAGCAATGGTGCAGCTGCAGCAATCAAAAAAAACGCATAACCAAGATAGCGCCAAGACAGCCCCGCTAACATAAGCACCGCCATCCCGGCACCGGCTACAAGTATGGCAGTACCTAAATCAGGTTGCGCCGCTATCGCTAACGCGGGCAATAAAATGATCAATAGCGAAAAAAATACGTGTTTGGCGGAAGGCGGCAATACCCGCTGCTGCAGATACCAAGCCAACGCCATAGGCACTGCTATTTTCATCAGNTCTGACGGCTGGAATCGCAGCAAACCTGGAATCTCTAGCCATCGTTGGGAGCCCTTGACCTTAACCCCAACCATNAGCACCAGTAACAACAGAAAGAGTCCCAGAAAATATACAAATGGTGCCCAACGAAAATACAGGCCAGGTGGCAACTGGGCCGCCACAACCAGCACGGCCATGGCAACTAAAACCCGCTGAAACTGCGCATCGAACAAGCGGCTCTGATCGCCGGCAGCACTAAACAGCACCATCAGACCAAAGGCNAATACCGCCACCACCAGAACCAAGAGCAACGGATCCAAATGCAGCTTATACAGCCAATGACTTTCAGCCGAATTCTTGGATCCGGGTAACTGACGCTGAAAATCCATACTCACTGTTATGCTCCCCTTTCGGACCTATGAGTTAGCCCGAATNAATTATTGCATCGCAACAGAACGCTCCAGATAGGAATCTATNATTTCCCTTGCCACTGGCGCGGCGACGGAACTTCCACCACCACCGTTTTCGACCAACACCGCCAGCGCAATTTGCGGGTCTTCAACCGGCGCAAACGCCATAAACCATGCATGNTTACGCCTAAACTCNGACAATTCCTCTTCGTTGTANTCTTCACCCTGCCGAATCTCTACAACTTGCGCGGTACCCGATTTGCCGGCCATACGATAACCAATACGCTGACCTATGTANGCCCANGCGGTACCGTTGCCNCGNAAACCTTGTCCGCCAAGGTGCACAACATCCTCCATCGCCGCGACCACGTTTTGCCAGTCCTCTGCAGATAAATTTGCAGTTTGCTCAGGGGCTAGCTGCGCGTCTATTGTCGTGTCTCCAGCCCTACTCATGACCATCTGCGGTCGTACCACGCGCCCGCGGTTCGCTATCATCGCGNCATAGGTTGCTATCTGCAGCGGCGTTACCAGCAAATCGCCTTGCCCTATCCCCATATTCACGGAATCGCCTTGGTACCATTTTTCGCCTTTTGCGCCGATCTTCCACTCTGGATCTGGCACCAAGCCACGACTTGCATCACCAATATCGACTGCAAGGTTCCGACCAAANCCAAAGTCTGCCGCAAACTGAGCTAGGTAATTGATGTCCAAACGCGAGGCGACATCATAAAAATAAACATTCGAAGAGCGGTAAATAGCCTTGCGCAAATCAACAATACCCTGGCCACCAGAATCATCCACGGTCCACGACCAATCTCGATACTCCCGTTCTCCACCCGCTAACCGAAACGAGCCACGATCTTCTATCTTGGTATCCCACTGCACGACACCGCTAGCAATCCCCGCAAGCCCCACTACCGGCTTAAAGGTTGAACCTGGCGCGTATTGCCCGTTAGTTGCACGGTTAAAAAGCGGCAGATAAGCAGATTCACTCAAGCTGCGAAATTCGCGTTCACTCATACCCGCGATAAACTGATTCGGGTCATAACTCGGCTTGCTCACCAGAGCTAAAACACCACCGGTCTTAGGATCCAGAGCCACGACGGCGCCGCGCCGCTGACCTANTGCCGCTACTGCCGCGCGCTGCAGTTGCGTGTCTAGATACAAATTTAAATTCTGCCCGACCATGGGTGGGTCGATATCAATAATGCGCGTAACGCGGCCATGGGCATCCGTTTCCACCTGTTGAAAGCCAGGNCGGCCATGCAATGCAGACTCGTAATAGGCCTCTACNCCACGTTTGCCTATGAACTGNGTNGCGCGATATTCCGCCGGATCCCGTTGCTGCAAATCTCTTTCCGTCATGCGGCGAACAGAACCGACCGCATGGGCAGCAATATCNGCCTCGGGGTAGTAACGCTGNAGCCGAGTGATCACTTCGACCCCTTGCAAGCGGTGCCGGTTGACCGCTAGTGCCGCAATATCTGCTTCCGCCAAATTATCAGCCAGCACAATCGCTTCCCCCGGACGCCGACTGCGCTTTACGCGCTCATGGAACNGCTCTATTTGCTCCTCTGACAGGGTAACGATTGCTTTTATTTGCTGGATCGCAACATCAAGGTCACCAACCCGCTCAACCACAATGCCGAGCGCTGAAGATGGACGATTATCCGCTAACAAAACACCGTTACGGTCGAAAATCAGTCCTCGAGGCGGTGCTAAGGGCTGAACCTGAATACGATTCTTATCCGAGCGATATTGATAACTCTCATGCTCATAGACTTGCAGCTGCACAAAACGAGCCGCGAGGACACCAACGCACAGGACTACGATGACAAAAAAACTCATCGCGCGCCGAGCAATCAATGCGCGTTCTCTGTTCGGATCCTTTATTGCGAGTGCGACTGCCAAATCCAACCCCTAAGCTCTGTGATAAGGATGTCCGCCGTTTATACTGTCTGCACGATAGAGTGCCTCAGCAAGCACTACTCGCACTAAGTAGTGCGGTAACGTCAATTTTGACAGGGATATGCATTCATTTGCACGCGCCAAAACAGAGTCACCAAGACCGTCCGCACCGCCCACAACCAACACAACTCCGGATCGCTGCATTTGCCACGACTTNAGGCGCTGCGCCAACTGCACGCTCGATGCTTGCTGGCCATGTTCATCGAGCGCAACAACCCAATCGTCATTCCCGATGCGTGCGAGTATTTTTTCAGCCTCTTGCGCCTTAATTTTGGCGTGATCGGAATGATGCCTNGGAGCCGGGATTTCCTCTAAAGATAAGCGNACCCCCCGGGACAATCGCTTCGCATANTCTGCATAGCCCGACTNCATCCAGGCNGGCGCCTTGTTTCCAACGGACAATATACGTAACAGCACTGATGCGNCGCTAGTTCAACTGTCCACTATCAGGGGCAGNATCTGACCAAAGCCGCTCTAGCTCGTAGAACCCACGGGCTTCAGCATTCATGACATGAATCAATACATCTCCAAGATCAACAAGCACCCACTCGTAACTTTCGCGNCCTTCCACGCCTAACGGCTGCACTCCCAAAGCCTTGGATGATTCGGTAGCAGTATCCACTAACGCCTTAACATGCCGATTCGAGCCACCGCTGACCAAGATCATATGGTCGGTCATAGGCGTAAGCTTGGATACATCCATGGACAGAATCTCCTGCCCCTTCATATCTTCGAGTGCCGCGACCATATGGTCACGTAATTCACTTGGCCTCAAAAGGTTTTCTCCCTTANAGTGATATCGTCTTTATATAGTTTGTTGCGATGGATGTATTGCGCAACATCAGCATCTACCAGATCATCAATACCCTGACCTAACGCCACGCGTTGACGGATNGCGGTAGAAGATACCTCACGCATGGGCAGGTCGACTCGCACTATTTGACCGTTACGCGAGGTGTCAAAACACCCTTTTTCATGCTCACGACAGAGCGCTTCGATTTGTTCAGAAAACTGCACCTGCTGACCTGGTCGAGGTATGACTACCAAATTGCAATACTCCAACAAAGTTTCCCACCGGCGCCAGGATGTCAGGGTCGCAAACGAGTCTTCTCCAACAATCCAACACAGCACTGCATGCGGAAATTCACTGCGCAACATACTTAACGTGTCTACGGTATAAGAATGACCACCTCGGCGCACCTCGGTGTCGTCAGCAATTAACCCGCGATTATTCGCGCATGCGGTTTCGAGCATGGCCCATCGGTGCGCGGTCATCGCATAAGCCAGGGACTTATGCGCAGGCTGAGCATTAAGCACCAGGCGCACTGCATCCAACCCTAAAAACTTCCGCACACTCTCAGCCGCGTGAACATGGCCACTATGAACTGGGTCAAACGTACCGCCGTATAACCCTATGAGCATAGGCTAGGTCCTTTGCGATTATCGATTGCGTACTTCACCGTCACCGTAAACGACGTACTTTTGCGAGGTCAGACCCTCTAAACCTACCGGTCCACGGGCGTGAAGTTTGTCTGTAGAGATACCCACCTCTGCGCCGAGGCCATATTCAAAGCCATCAGCAAACTGCGAAGACGCATTAACCATAACCGAGGCTGAATCCACCGCCTGGATAAACTGTCTAGAACACGTGTAATTTTCAGTGACAATCACATCAGTGTGCCCAGAGCCGTAGCGATTGATATGTTCAATGGCAGCCTCTAACTCATCGACAATTTTTATCGACAAAATCGGCGCCAAATATTCCTCCGACCAATCNGCCTCAGTCGCCGGCCCAACACCGCTAAGAGCAACAGTGCGCTCACACCCGCGCAACTCCACCTGTGCAGTGGCAAACTTTTTCACTAATGGCGGCAATACCTGGGGCGCAATCTGCTGGTGCANCAAGAGCGTTTCCATNGCATTACACACGGCATACTTTTCTGCTTTGGAATTGAATGCGAGNTCAATACCTTTTTGCACATCCGCATCGGCATCAATATACACATGGCAGATGCCATCCAGATGCTTTATCACCGGAATGCGAGTCTCGCGGCTNACGCGTTCGATGAGGCCTTTGCCGCCTCGGGGTACGATCACATCGACAAATTCATCCAGCTTGAGCANTTCCCCGACTGCAGATCGATCCGTCGTCGCAACTAGTTGCACACACGCCTCGGGCAACCCAGCGGCAACGATNCCCTTGGTCACACAGGNAGCGATGGCCTGATTGGATAAAAATGCTTCGGAACCACCACGCAAAATGCAGGCGTTACCCGCCTTGAGACAAAGCGCCGCAGCATCCACCGTAACGTTCGGGCGCGACTCATAAATCATCCCTATCACTCCGAGTGGCACGCGCATTTTGCCTATCTGAATGCCTGTCGGCCGATAGCTAAGATCCGTAACTTCACCTATGGGATCTTTCAATGCATCGATCTGCATCAGGCCCTCGATCATTTGATCGATACCCTTGTCTCCGAGCAAAAGTCGATCCACGAGCGGCTGGTCAACATTGTTNTCTTGAGCCGCGGCTAAATCAGCTGCATTAGCTGCTTTTATTTGCTCGCGCTCAGCGTCNAGAGCCTCAGCAATGGTGACTAACGCTTTAGATTTGGTGGCGGTAGACGCTACTGCCAATGCCCGAGAAGCATTCCTNGCAGCAACACCCATCTGTTGCATAACTGTACTAATTGGCTGGTTCATACCTCAATTATAGAGATAACCTGCGGCCTCGCTAGCATCGATTGCGCTGGAAAACCTTGAAACTTAGTCGCGGAATTTACCGACTAGGCGACGCAACTCGCTTAAACGCTCTTTAGGCCAGGCGATCTGTAGCAGCGTTTGCTTTATTTCTGGNTCTATTGGCAAAAGATCGGCCAATCGATANCTAACCGAACGNGCTTGNGCAAGATCCACCTGGGGATTCAGTTGTTGGATCAGCGGATGCTGCAGTAGGTCTTTAAGCACAGCGAGCAATGGCTCATGCTCATCAGCCAATTCCCCCTCTGGTTCAGTCGGCAAAAATTGTACGCGCCCCAAGAGCAGCCCATCTTTTTGGCGCTCTACATCCAGCAACGAGAATTTTCGGCGCCCCTGGGCAACGATACCCAGTAAGCCATTATCCGCCTGATTGAAATCGACAATTTCCGCCTCAGTGCCGACNGCGAAGAGCTCTTGGTCTGCAGCTAATGCATCCGCACCGTCGATCACCTCACCNCCTTCGCGCAATAACACCACGCCAAAGTTTGCTTGCTCACGCATGCACCAACGAACCATATCGACATATCGCGGTTCAAAAATTCGCAGGGGTAAGACACCGCCAGGAAATAACACCGTGCGTAGCGGAAAAATCGGCATANGCTCTTGCTCATCAATACTGATCTGTGGCTTCTGTGACACTAANCTCTCGCGTTAATATGCGTTGAAAACTATATCTGCGTTGTTCATCTACTGGCAATGCTATGCTTAGTTTTTGCCACACAAGCTTTCTAGCAAAGGAATCGAACCAATATGGATTGGTTGCAGTTAATCGTTTTGAGTTTGATCCAGGGCATTACCGAATTCTTGCCGATCTCTAGCTCGGCTCATCTCATCATCCCCGCACAACTAACTTCATGGCCAGACCAAGGTCTCGCTTTCGACGTAGCTGTGCACTTTGGCACGCTGATCGCCGTGATCGCCTACTTTCGAACCGAGATCACCACNATGCTTTTGGCCACTATCGGGGCGCCAGCACAACTGCGCACCCGGGGTTGGCANGCTGTACTGCATGCGGAAGACGGCGATACTAACGTTCGNCAGGTACTGCTATTGGCCATTGCAACGTTACCCATCGTCATCGTCGGCTTTTTGGCGAAAGATGTNATAGACAGCNCTTTTCGCTCAATTTCCGTCATCGCGACGACAACCTTGGTTTTCGGTTTGGCACTTTGGTTCGCAGATTCGCGGCCGCAACAACNGAAAACNCTGACTTTCCCGGCTGCGCTNTTAATCGGTCTGGCCCAGTGCATCGCGCTGATTCCAGGCACCTCGCGCTCCGGTATAACGATCACCGCGGCGCTNCTGATTGGTCTGGGGCGNACTCAGAGCGCGCGTTTTTCATTCTTGTTGGCNATACCAACAATTTTTGGCGCGCAGCTTTTGATGATGCTGGACCTGAGCGTTAGCGAACTGCTGAGCGATGCNTNGATNATGATCAGNGCGGCGACGTTAGCCGGTTTAAGTGCCTACGTGTGNATTCACTTTTTCATTNCGCTGGTGGAACGCACGGGNATGCGCCCCTATGTCTACTACCGAATAGCCCTAGGGCTTATGTTGTNTGGCTTCGTCGCGNTGGCCTAGACCTCACCCGGNTTGGTCTCGTCATGAAGGCNTNGGCCANCCTTCGCATTGCTAGAATGGAATATCGTCTTCAAAGTCATTGTCNTCCGACAGCGTCGGCGCNTTATCCATAGACATACCTGCAGGCGCTTGGGCNGGCGCAGAATCGAATCCTGATGGTGGTGGGTTAATTTGGCCACCGCCCCCGTCCATACTGCCGCGACTGTCGAGCATCTGCATTTCCCNAGCATTGATCTCGGTACGATATTTCTTCTGACCCTCAGCCTCCCAACTGGAGGTGCGCAACTGACCCTCGATGTAGACCTTCGAGCCCTTACGCAAATACTCGCCAGCGATTTCACCTAAACGCGCAAAGCAAACGACATTGTGCCATTCCGTTCGTTCCTGCTGTTCTCCTGATGCCTTATCTCGCCAAGATTCAGAGGTCGCTACGCTGAAACGCGTCACCGCTGTACCGTTCTGCGCATATCGAGTCTCAGGGTCACGACCTAAGTTCCCTACTAAAATGACTTTATTGACGCCTCGTGCCATGTCGATCTCCGCCTAAACATTGGCTCCAAGTGTAGTCTAAAGCGTTCACCACCCCCAACCGAAAATCCTTGCACATGTTCATCACGCCAACTCCGTCATAGTGTTGTCGGCATTCCACGATCCAGTTATGTTGGATGCTTTTTAGTACATGACAGAAGTGAGCTTATTCGATTGGATACAATATCGGTCAAGGGTGCCCGCACCCACAATCTGCGCAATATCGATCTAGACATTCCACGGGATAAGCTGGTCATAATTACGGGTCTCTCCGGCTCCGGTAAATCCTCTCTGGCTTTCGACACCTTGTATGCAGAGGGTCAGCGCCGCTATGTGGAGTCGCTGTCCGCCTATGCGCGCCAGTTCCTGTCGATGATGGAAAAACCGGACGTCGACCATATCGAAGGCTTGTCTCCAGCAATCTCCATCGAGCAAAAGTCTACGTCACACAATCCGCGCTCAACCGTGGGCACGATTACTGAAATCTACGATTACTTAAGGTTGTTGTACGCTCGAGTTGGGGAGCCGCGTTGCCCTACCCATGACTTGCCCCTCGATGCGCAAACCGTCAGCCAAATGGTCGATCAGGTAATGGCGCAACTTGACGATAAACGGGTCATGGTGCTGGCGCCGATCATAGACGAGCGCAAAGGCGAACACCTGCATGTTTTTCAAGAGCTGCGCAGCACCGGCTTTGTTCGCGTGCGGATCGATGGCTTGGTGGTGGATCTCGATGAAGCCCCGGCACTCGATAAAAACAAGAAACACTCTATAGAGGCGGTGGTTGACCGTGTACGAGTGCGCAGTGATGTTGCGCAGCGCCTCGCCGAGAGCTTTGAAACCGCCCTGGAATTATCTGATGGTGTCGCCTTGGTTACCGATATGGATGACCCAGATGCCAATCCGATCGTGTTCTCCGCTAAATTCGCCTGCCCAAGCTGCGGTTATGCAATAGCGGAATTGGAACCAAGAATGTTCTCCTTTAACAACCCCGCAGGCGCGTGCAGCAGTTGCGACGGCTTAGGCGTAACACAATTTTTTGACGAGGCTCTGGTGGTTGCAGACTCAGACCTTTCACTTGCAGAAGGGGCTATACGAGGCTGGGATAGACGTAACATTTATTATTTCCACATGCTCAGTTCATTGGCAGATCATTTCGACTTTGATGTTGAAGTGCCGTTCAAAAAACTCAGCAAGAAACATCGAGACGTGATCCTGCACGGCAGCGGCCGCCAACAGATCGACTTTAGCTATGCCAACGACCGCGGCGATATAATACATCGGCGCCACCGTTTCGAAGGCGTATTACCGAATATGGAGCGGCGGTTTCGTGAAACAGATTCGTCCATGGTGCGGGAGAACCTACAAAAGTACTTACGCGTTGCTGACTGTCCAGATTGCGGCGGAACGCGATTACGNCAGGAATCCCGGCATGTCTTTATTGGCGGGACAAATCTGCCCAGTGTCACCNATGGATCGGTAGCGGCGACCCTCGAGCACTTTGCCAAGCTCAAACTACGGGGACAAAAAGCCACTATCGCCGAGAAGATTCTCAAAGAAATTCAGGCGCGTCTGCAGTTCCTGGTGGATGTCGGCCTGAACTACCTGACCCTCGATCGCAGTGCGGAGACCTTATCAGGCGGCGAGGCACAACGTATCCGCTTAGCGAGCCAAATTGGTGCCGGATTGGTGGGCGTCATGTACATCCTGGACGANCCNTCCATCGGCTTACATCAGAGAGATAACGAGAGACTGCTNAAAACTCTGGANCACCTGCGGGACCTAGGCAACACCGTGCTGGTTGTTGAGCACGATGAGGAAGCGATGCGCAGAGCTGACCATCTCATTGATATCGGGCCCGGTGCCGGTGTTCACGGTGGCAAGATCATTGCTCAGGGTTCCTTTAAAGAAGTGGCCAGCACTAAGACATCAATTACCGGGCAATATCTGAGCGGCAAAAAGCAAATTGCCGTACCGAAAAAGAGAACACCTTTGCAGCAAGATAAAACTCTGGTTCTNTCAGGTGCGAGCGGTAACAACTTGCAGAATGTAACCCTGAATATTCCCTGCGGACTGTTCACTTGCGTCACCGGCGTNTCGGGGTCGGGCAAGTCCACGCTCATCAACCACACCCTGTATCCNTTNGCNGCCACTGAGTTGAACAAAGCCACCACNCTAAAACCGCGACCCTATGAGAGNATCGATGGTTTGCAGCATTTGGATAAGGTGGTNGATATCGATCAGAGTCCCATCGGCCGNACCCCACGCTCTAACCCAGCAACCTATACCGGCCTATTTACGCCTATTCGCGAACTATTTGCCCAAGTGCCCGAGGCCCGTGCCCGGGGCTATAAACCAGGCCGGTTCAGCTTTAACGTTAAAGGCGGTCGCTGTGAGGCCTGCCAAGGTGATGGCGTGATTAAAGTAGAAATGCANTTTCTTCCAGATATTTACGTNCCCTGCGACGTTTGCCACGGCAANCGCTATAACCGAGAGACCCTCGACATACGCTATAAGGGNAAGAATATTAACGAAGTGCTGGAAATGACCATCGAAGAAGCCAGAGAGTTTTTCTCAGCAGTNCCCATGTTGGCNCGAAAACTTGAGACATTAGTAGACGTNGGACTTGCTTATATCCGGCTCGGCCAATCTGCAACAACTCTCTCAGGTGGTGAGGCACAACGGGTAAAACTNTCTCGCGAATTATCAAAACGCGACACTGGGCAGACNCTGTANATTCTTGACGAACCAACCACNGGGCTGCATTTCCACGANATCGCGCAGTTGTTGGAGGTATTGCATCGANTACGCGACCAGGGCAATACCATCGTGGTGATAGAACACAATTTAGATGTGGTTAAAACCGCCGACTGGGTTATCGACTTGGGACCGGAGGGAGGCTCAGGGGGTGGGCAGATCGTGGCNACTGGCACACCNGAACAGGTCGTCAAGATCAAGAAATCCCACACCGGCCNATTTTTGCGCCCNCTGCTTGCAGGCTAGGATGATTTAGATACAGCTGCGCAACGCGCTTATGCACAGTTCGACGTTTTCGCGTCGGGCTGAATAGCCCATCAAGCCGATGCGCCATACTTTACCGGCAAAGGCTCCNAGTCCTGCACCGATCTCCAGATTGTACTCCTCGAGCAAACGCCTGCGTACAGCCGCTTCGTCCAAACCTTCGGGGCAGCGAACTAAATTCAGTTGTGGCAAACGACATTCAGCGTCTACGACAAAATCCAGNCCCAGGGAGTTCACCCCCTCAGCTAACAAACCGTGCATGTCGCGGTGACGCTGCCACGCGTTTTCTATCCCCTCTTCTTTGACCATCAATAGGGCTTCGTGCAGACCATACATTGCATTCACAGGTGCCGTATGGTGATAAGTGCGAGCGCCCTCACCCTGCCAGTAAGCCATCAACAGCGATAGATCCAAAAACCAGCTTTGCACCGGGGTATTACGCGACTGCACTCTGGCCGCTGCCTTGTCGCTAAAGGTAATCAGGCTGATTCCAGGCGGTGCCGATAAGCACTTTTGGGTGCCGGAATAGGTGACGTCCGCAGCCCATTCATCAACGAGCAATTCTACCCCGGCCAAACCAGTGACCGAGTCTACAATGGATAAACATCCGGCCTGAGCGGCCATAGCACACAGAGTTTTAGCATCCGAGCACACCCCCGTAGAGGTTTCCGCATGCACGAAGGCCACTATTTTCGCGTCCGGATTTTGCGTCAGAGCATCCTGTAACTTGGCGGCATCAACCGGGGTGCCCCATTCATCCTCAACGGTAACCAGCTCGCCACCCATGCGACGAACATTTTCGGCCATACGCATGCCGAACACACCGTTAATGCAGACAATNACCTTGTCACCAGGCTCTAACAAATTAGCAAATGCGGCTTCCATCGCCGCCGACCCGGGCGCTGACAACGGTAGCGTTAAAGTATTAGTAGTGCGAAAGCAGTANCGTAGCAGTTCCTTGATNTCTTCCATCAGGGCGATGAATTCTGGATCCAAGTGGCCAATCGTGGCCTTACCCATGGCACCAAGCACCCGCGGATGCACATCGGAAGGGCCGGGGCCCATCAATGTGCGNGGAGTTGGATGAAAACTTGCGTTCACGATGAACTACTTCTTGTCGTCTTCCGCGGCTGGGTCAGCGCTCTCTTCGCTCGAGGCTTCCACCTCGGCAGTTTGCTCTTCCGCNACTTCAGCTTCAGCAGCGGCTTCCTGNGTTTCTTCTTGCGCCGCTTCTTGCACTTCTTCTTGAGCGTCTAAGTACTCCGCATCTAGTTCATCGGCGTCGATAATTGGACGGTCAACCAATTCTACGAAGGCCATAGGCGCTGCGTCGCCGGCACGATGACCACACTTTAATATGCGCGTGTAGCCGCCTGGGCGACCCTGATAACGGGGTCCCAACTCGGCAAACAATTTGCCAACAGCCACTTTGCTGCGGGTACGTGAGAAAGCTAAACGGCGATTTGCTACCGAGTCTTCTTTCGCGAGCGTTATCAGCGGCTCTGCGACCCGACGTAGCTCTTTTGCTTTAGGCAAGGTCGTCTTAATGACTTCGCTTTCTATTAAAGACGCTGCCATATTGCGAAACATTGCCTGCCTGTGCGAGCTATTTCTATTGAGCTGTCTGCCACTCTTTCGATGACGCATGGTTNGTTCCTATGCCCTATCTGATATTTCTAATCTGGTTCTATATCCGCTATGTGCGNCGATAGCCTATATTCGGCCACCGTGAAGATTCGGCGGCGGCCAATTTTCAAGGCGCATACCCAAGGATAGTCCGCGGGTCGCCAGTACATCTTTGATTTCGGTCAAAGATTTCTTGCCGAGGTTCGGTGTTTTTAATAACTCGACTTCGGTGCGCTGTATCAAGTCGCCAATGTAGTAAATGTTTTCTGCTTTCAAACAGTTGGCTGAACGCACGGTCAANTCCAAGTCGTCCACCGGCCGAATGAGGATCGGATCGACTTCGTCTTCCTTNTCCTCGACAACCTGCTCACCCTCGTGATCNAGGTCGACGAATACCGCTAACTGATGCTGCAGGATAGTNGCCGCACGTCGAATGGCTTCTTCCGGGTCAATTGTGCCGTTCGTCTCTAGATCGAGAATCAGCTTGTCTAAGTCCGTTCGCTGCTCTACCCGCGCGCTTTCAACACTATAAGATACGCGACGCAGNGGGCTGTAGGAGGCATCAAGTCGGAGTACACCGATTGGACGACTCTCCTCCGCACTTTCAGCTGTATCCCGAGCATCCGCTGGAATATAGCCACGGCCNTTNGTGACCTTCGCTTCAAGACGAATCGATCCACTCTCGTTGAGGGTGCAAACCTGATGCTCAGGGTTAGCGATTTCCACATCCTCAGTGAGCTGAAAATCTCCAGCTGTGACCTTTCCAGCGCCAGAAACTGAGAGTGTAATCACCGCTTCATCTTGGTTGTGCAGGATCACGCTGATGTCTTTAAGGTTCAGCAGAATATCGATGACGTCTTCCTGCACACCTTCAAGGGTACTGTATTCGTGGAGTACACCGTCGATTTGCACTTCAGTAATTGCGCATCCAGGCATAGATGACAACAGAATGCGGCGCAACGTGTTGCCTAAGGTATGCCCAAAACCTCTTTCTAAAGGCTCTAGAGTAACTTTAGCCCGACAAGGACTGTCCGATTGGACGTCAATNTTGCGAGGGGTCATNAACTCGTTTGCCAACTGTGACATGTTGTTGTCTCCTAAGGCGCTATACGCCAGATCAATTACTTCGAGTAGAGCTCGACAATGAGGTTCTCATTAATTTCTGCCGGTAATTCTTCGCGGTCAGGCAAGCGTTTGAATACCCCTTCGAAATTCCCCGCATTCACGTCAACCCAATCGATCTCGCCACGTTGACTTGCAAGTTGCAGCGCAGCTTGGATACGCAATTGGTTGCGAGACTTTTCATAAACCGCGACCACATCNCCTGGCTGCACCTGATAAGACGCTACATTCACTAAGCCACCATTAACGGTAATCGCTTTATGAGATACCAACTGACGCGACTCCGCNCGGGTAGATCCAAAGCCCATGCGATAAACCACGTTATCCAGGCGGCTTTCCAGCAACTTGAGCAGGTTCTCACCCGTCGCACCACGCTTACGATCTGCTTTTTTGTAATAGTTGCGGAATTGCTTTTCTAATACACCGTAAAGGCGGCGCACTTTTTGCTTTTCACGCAGCTGTACCGCGTAATCAGACAGGCGGCCACGACGGATGCCATGTTGACCCGGCGCGTTATCGATTTTGCATTTGGAGTCAATCGGNCGTACCCCACTTTTGAGGTAGAGATCCGTGCCTTCGCGACGACTCAGCTTAAGTTTTGGTCCTAAATATCGGGCCATTCCAGTTTCTCCGTTCGTATTCTTGCGAGCTGCTAAACGCGACGGCGCTTAGGAGGACGGCAGCCATTATGTGGAATTGGGGTTACGTCTGAGATGCTGTTGATCTTCAACCCAGCAGCATTAATTGCACGCACNGCTGACTCACGACCCGGTCCTGGGCCCTTAACAAATACATCAACGCTCTTCATGCCAAACTCAACCGCTACATTGCTCGCTCGCTCTGCAGCTACCTGAGCTGCAAATGGCGTACTTTTACGCGAGCCGCGGAAACCTGAACCGCCAGAAGTTGCCCAACTCAAGGCGTTACCCTGACGATCAGTGATGGTAATAATCGTGTTGTTGAAAGACGCATGTATGTGCGCCAATCCATCAACAACTACGCGCTTCGCTTTCTTCTTCTCAGCCATAACAGTTCCTATCTAACCCTAACGACGGATGGGACGCTTCGGTCCCTTACGGGTGCGCGCATTTGTCTTCGTACGCTGACCATGCACTGGCAAATGACGTCGATGACGCATGCCGCGATAGCAACCCAGATCCATCAAGCGTTTGATGTTCATTGACGTTTCTCGACGCAAGTCGCCCTCGACATTGAGTTTGCCTACTTCGGCGCGGATCGCGTCTAAGTTCGCCTCATCCAACTCGCCGATTTTCGCATCAGGTTTTACCCCAGCGGCGTCACAAATTTTCTCCGCAGAGGTCAGCCCGATGCCGTAGATATAGGTCAACGAGATTCTTGCGTGTTTGTTATCCGGTATGTTTATTCCGGCGATACGTGCCATTTATACGCTCCGTTTTTGGCCAATAAACGCGACGGGTTAACCCTGTCGCTGCTTGTGGCGCGGTTCAGCACTGCAGATCACTCGCACAACGCCTTTGCGTCTGACGATTTTGCAGTTTCTACAAATTTTCTTTACCGATGCTCTTACTTTCATGCTTTCCAACCTACGCGTGGCTCTAACGCCGACGCCCATAGTTTTGTAAATTCGATTTTTCCATCAACTTTGCGTACTGGCTGCTCATCAAATGCGATTGCACTTGGGACATAAAGTCCATCGCCACCACCACCACAATTAACACGGCTGTTCCACCTAATTGGAACGAGGTATCAAAGAACACCACCATGAATTCGGGCAATAGACATACGAGAGTCACATAAAGCGCGCCAAACACCGTCAACCGAGTGATNACATCGTCAATGTACTTCGACGTTTGCTGCCCGGGGCGNATNCCTGGCACATAGGCGCCCTGACGCTTCAAATTGTCCGCCACATCCTTGGGGTCGAACATAATTGCGGTATAGAAAAAGCTGAAGAAAATAATTCCCGCCGCAAACATCATGATATATAGCGGCTGTCCAGGAGATAGCACTAGAGATACCTGTTGCAGCCAATCCATACCCGGATTGCTGCCAAACCAACTTGCCATGGACGCCGGCGCCAGCAATAGGCTTGAGGCGAAAATAGCTGGAATAACCCCTGCCATGTTTATCTTTAATGGTAGATGGCTACTTTGCGCCTGAAAAACCCGGCGCCCCTGCTGTTTCTTCGCGTAATTAACGGTTATACGCCGCTGTCCNCGTTCAACCCGCACNACAAACCAAACTAATCCTACTGCGATNGCTGCCATGGCCAGCAATACAATAATGTTCAAATTGCCTTGCCGCGCCGANTCGAACATCTGACCGATAGCTGCGGGAAAACCAGAAACGATGCCAGCAAAGATCAATAACGAGATACCGTTGCCAACGCCGCGCTCAGTGATTTGCTCACCCAGCCACATCATAAAAATCGAGCCCGTTACCAAAGTCAGCGTCGCAATAAATAAAAATATCGAACCGCTGTCGAAGGCCAAGCCTTGGTTGGCTAGGGTTACCGCCAGTGAGGTGCCTTGCACCAGCGCAATGCCAAGGGTCAAATAGCGGGTCGCCTTGGTGATTTTACGTCGACCTGCATCGCCTTCTTTACGCCATTGCTGAAATTGCGGGTACATCATGGTCAAAAGGTTCATGATGATGCTGGCCGTAATATAGGGAATCACGCCCAGAGCGAGGATACTCATGCGCTCCCATGCACCGCCTGAAAACATATTGAATAATTCCAATATGCCGCCTTGGTTTTGATTAAAGAGTGCCTGCAACTGGCTAGGATCAATTCCCGGTACAGGGATATGAGTGCCCACTCGATAAACAATAAGCGCAAACAACACGAACAGCAGACGCGAGCGCAGTTCTGCGACTCCGGCCTGATTGCCGGCCAATTGATTGGCCATGTCGTTTTGATTACGTGTCATTGTTACAGCTTCTATTCGACTCTATTACTCAGCGCCGTCGCTTGATTCTTCATCGGCATCGTCCGCCGGGGCCGCTGTTTCCGCTTGTGCAGGCTCTTCTGCTGTTTTTGCTTTAGCGGTTTTTTTCTCTGCTTGCCCAGCGTCGGCCGCAACTACGCTGCCGCCTGCCGCTTCAATCGCNGCCTTNGCGCCCNTGGTCACCACGATGTTTGCATCATCCACAGTCACCGCTCGTGCGATTTCACCCGACAACATAATGCGCACGCGCTTCATATCACGGCGGACCACATTTGCTTGCTTCAGAGNTTCCANGCTAATGGTCTCGCCCTGCACTTTCGCTAATTCACTCAANCGCACTTCAGCTGTGCTCAGCGCCACACGCGAGCGAAAGCCAAACTTCGGAATGCGCATTTGCAGCGGCAGCTGACCACCTTCAAAACCAGGTCGAACNCCACCACCGGAACGCGCNTTTTGGCCTTTCTGCCCGCGCGCCGCGGTCTTACCAAAACCGGATCCAGGCCCTCGTCCAACACGACGCTTGGCCTTGTGACTTCCTGCAGCTGGCTGCAGTTCATTCATGCGCATTAGGATTCTCCCTCGACTCGCAGCATGTAGCTGATGCGATTAATCATGCCGCGAACTGACGGAGTATCTTCCACCGTTACCGTGTGTCCGATACGTCGTAATCCCAAACCAACNACACAGGCCTTGTGATTCTTTAGGCGGCCAATTGGACTCTTCGTCAGAGTTACTGTTACCGTTTTGTCGCTCATCTTTAGTTCCTACCTATATCCGCCGCCGTTAAGCAACGACGTCCTCTACGGCCTTGCCTCGTTTTTGCGCTATCCGCTCCGGTGAACGAGCTGCTCGTAGTGCCTTAAATGTGGCCTGCACAACATTCACAGGATTGGTTGAGCCATAACATTTGGCCAACACGTTTTGTACGCCCGCGGCTTCCAAAACTGCNCGCATGGTGCCACCAGCAATAACGCCCGTACCTTCTGAGGCCGGTTGCATATAAACCTTTGATGCAGAGTGTCGGGCTGTCGTCGCATACCAAAGGGTGTCGCCATTCAGGTCTACCTCGACCATATTACGCCGCGCTGCTTCCATAGCTTTTTGGATAGCTGTTGGCACTTCGCGCGCCTTACCACGACCGAAGCCAACCTTGCCGTTACCATCGCCGACAACCGTTAGCGCGGTAAAACCAAATATCCGGCCGCCTTTAACAACCTTGGCAACCCGGTTTACCTGAACCAGCTTCTCAACCAGTCCTTCTTCACGTATTTCTTCGGAATATGCCATCTAAAACTCCAATCCACCTTCGCGTGCTGCATCCGCCAACGCTTTAACTCGACCGTGGTACTTAAACCCAGACCGGTCGAACGCTACCCGGGTAATACCNGCCTCTTTCGCCCGCTCTGCAATCAACTTGCCTACCTTCTCCGCTGTGGCGACATTCCCCGTCGCACCACCGCGCAAAGTCGCATCCAGGGTTGATGCCTGAGCCAAAATTTCGCTGCCGTCAGCAGCAATCACCTGAGCATAAATATGCCGAGGCGTTCTGTTGACACTTAACCGCACGGTACCCAGTTCGCGCATTTTCATGCGGCTGCGCCGCGCGCGGCGAAGTCTACTGCTCTTTTTCTCATTCATTCCTGAATCCACTCCAATCACGAGTTGTGTCACAGATCGTCAAACACCACTCTTCGCCCCTGCCGCAAATCTTANCGGCGCTAAGGGCTATTACTTCTTCTTCGCTTCCTTACGGCGCACATACTCACCCGCATAACGAACACCTTTACCTTTGTAGGGCTCTGGTGGACGGAAGCCGCGTATCTCTGCACACACTTGACCAACTTTCTGCTTATCGACACCAGAAATAACAATTTCTGTTTGGCTGGTTGCCTCAGCGCCAATACCCTCTGGAAGTTCGTACACAACAGGGTGGGAAAACCCTAACTGTAGAGTCAATTTATTGCCTTGAGCTTGGACACGATAACCAACGCCTTGTAGCTCTAGCTTCTTTTGAAATCCGTCTGTTACGCCCGTAACCATGTTTTGCACCAACGCACGCATGGTACCGGCCATGGCCTTAGCTGAGGTTTCCTCAGTCTTGGCNGCCAACTTCAGTTCGCTCTCTTCCTGAGTGAGCACAACAGAGTCATGGATGGTTAACTGCAATTCGCCTTTCTTACCCTTAACGGCAAAATCCTGACCATTCAGATTGACTTCAAGACCCGAAGGGATAGCGACTGGATTATTTGCTACGCGAGACATAAAAAACCTCTAAAACACGGTGCATAAGACTTCGCCACCCACACCGTGGGCGCGTGCCGACTTATCCGTCATTACACCTTTATTAGTACTCACAATCGCAACGCCCAAACCNCCTCGAACCTGGGGTAGGTCATTGCTTTCTTTATAAATCCTCAGACCCGGGCGACTCACCCGGGCAATCTCNTCGATTACCGGCGACCCATTGTGATANTTCAGGGCTACAGTAATAACGCCTTTAACGTCGTCCGAGATCGTGAAGTCATTGATATAACCTTCGTCCAGCAACACCTGNAGGATGGCTTGCTTAGCCTTNGAGTTCGGAATATCTACGGTCACGTGGCCGGCCATTTGCGCGTTACGCATACGCGTCAACAAATCAGCGATGGGGTCTTGCATTGTCATGAACTAATTCCTACCAGCTCGCCTTAACTAGACCCGGAACATCGCCACGCATAGCTGCTTCGCGAAGTTTGTTTCGAGCCAATCCAAATTTTCGATATACCGCGTGCGGACGGCCAGTTACCCCGCAACGCCGCTGTTGACGCACAGCACTGGAGTTACGCGGCAGCGCCTGCAGCTTAAGTTGTGCCTCCCAGCGTTCCTCATCTGAAACATTACGGTCAGCGATGATCGCCTTCAGTGCCATACGCTTTTGCATGTACTTTGCGCGTACACGACTGCGCTTTTTTTCTCTCTCAATCATTGAGCGCTTTGCCATAAATCTATCTCTCGCTATGCGCGGAACGGGAACTTGAACGCTTTCAGCAGTTCAAGTGCAGCTTCGTTGGTTTGCGCGGTGGTNGTTACACAAATATCCATNCCGCGGATTTTGTCGATTTTGTCGTAATCNATTTCGGCGAATACGATTTGCTCAGAAAGGCCCATNCTAAAATTGCCGCGCCCATCAAACGCCTTAGGGTTCAACCCACGGAAATCTCGAATTCGTGGTATCGCAATGTCTACGAGCCTTTCGATAAAGTCATACATGCGCTGGCGTCGCAAAGTTACCTTGCAGCCGATGGGATAACCCTCGCGAATCTTGAATCCAGCCTCAGAACGACGCGCCAAACAGATCACCGGCTGCTGCCCTGCAATCGCCGTCATATCAGAAACCGCCGCATCCATNATTTTNCGATCAGAAATCGCTTCGCCCACGCCCATATTAATGGTGATCTTACTGATCTTCGGCACTGCCATAGGNTTCTTGATTTCAAGATCCTGTTGCAGTTTCGGGCGAATTTCATCGCAGTACTTTTGGTATAAATTCGCCATAACTAGCCTTCGATTGCCTTGCCATTTGACTTAAAGAAACGGACTTTTTTGCCGTCTTCTTCCACGCGCACACCTACACGGTCGGCACGCTCATCCTCATCGTTCCAGATCGCCACGTTCGANGCTTGGATTGGTGCTTCTTGTGCAATGATTCCACCCTGCTCTCCCANATTCGGATTGGGGCGCTTGTGCTTCTTCACCATGTTGATACCAGCGACCATTAAACGACCGTCTTTGAGTACCCGCAGCACTTCGCCGCGTCGGCCTTTGTCGCGACCGGCGATCACCACCACTTCATCGTCTTTCTTGATCTTTAACATGCCGTCTCTCGATCCGTTTCCTTAATGTGCCAGCCTTCCACTGACAANCTTGTTTTCCTCAACCACTTTGTCGCTGTCACAAACAAAGTTTTTATCTTTCCTACCAATGCCCACACAAACTGTGCCTGAGCATCCACAGCTTACGTGCTGCTTACAGCACCTCCGGCGCCAACGATACAATGCGCATGAAATTTTCAGTGCGCAGCTCTCGCGTTACCGGTCCAAATATCCGCGTGCCAACTGGCTGCTTTTGCGCGTTCAGCAACACCGCCGCATTTTGATCAAATTTGATTAATGATCCATCGGCACGACGCACGCCCTTACGAGTGCGGACAACTACCGCGTCCATTACCTGGCCTTTCTTTACTCGACCACGAGGAATCGCTTCTTTAACTGTGACTTTGATCACGTCACCGATTCCCGCGTAACGGCGATGACTGCCACCGAGCACTTTGATGCACTGAACTTTGCGCGCACCACTGTTGTCGGCGATGTCCAGCATTGTCTCTGTTTGAATCATGGCTAGTTAGACTCCAGTGGCTCGCACGTCGACGCTCTGCAGCGTCCACGTTTTGGTCTTTGAAATCGGTCGACATTCAACCACCGTGACGGTGTCACCAACTTGGCACTCGTTTTGTTCGTCGTGGGCATGAATCTTGGTCGACTTGCGAACAAACTTGCCGTAAACCGGGTGCTTAACGCGACGCTCGACCTTTACAGTGATCGACTTCGACATCCGGTCGCTAACGACTACGCCAGATACAGCCCGCGGGTTTTTCGCCTGCGCTTGTACTTCTGTCTCAGACTCAGACATCTGACGCCTCCTGAATTATGGTTTTCACACGTGCGATATCACGTCGCACTTCTTTCAACAGATGCGGCTGGCCAAGTTGGCCGCTGGCGCGCTGCATACGCAGGGCAAAATGCTCTTTGCGCAGGCGCAATACTTCTGCCTGCAATTCTTCCGCACTCTTTGTTCTTAGATCTGTGGCTTTCATTACATCGCCGTCCGCTTAACAAATACTGTCTTGAAGGGCAGTTTTGCTGCCGCCAAAGTCAACGCTTCTCGAGCTACCTCTTCAGGCACACCCTGCATTTCGTAGAGCACCTTACCGGGCTGTACTAGCGCCACCCAATATTCAACGCTGCCCTTACCCTTACCTTGCCGAACTTCAAGCGGCTTTTTGGTGATGGGCTTATCCGGAAAGACGCGAATCCAGATCTTGCCGCCACGACGGATGCGGCGCGTCATAGCTCGACGACCCGCTTCTATCTGACGCGCCGTCAACCGGCCACGACCTACCGCTTTTAGACCGTATTCACCAAAGCTCACACGGCTTCCACGAAGCGCCAGCCCGCGATTGCGGCCCTTCTGTTGTTTTCTAAATTTTGTACGTTTTGGTTGTAACATTTTCGCACTTAAACCTTATCGTTAGGCCTGTTGGGACGCCTGGGCCGTTTCCTGAGGCCCAATGATTTCACCTTTAAAGATCCAAACCTTGATGCCTAAAATTCCATAGGTGGTTTCAGCTTCCCAGGTTGCGTAGTCGATATCGGCACGCAGTGTATGCAGCGGCACGCGGCCTTCGTGATAGACCTCTGAACGAGCGATCTCAGCACCACCTAGGCGGCCCGCCACACGCACCTTGATGCCCTCGGCACCGAGTCGCATAGCGTTTTGGATAACACGGCGCATGGCGCGACGAAATTGCACCCGTCGCTCTAGCTGCTGCGCAACGTTTTGCGCGACCAACACAGCATCCAGCTCAGGCTTACGTATTTCTTCGATGTTTACGTGGACAGGCACACCCATCATGGACGACAACTTTGCCCGCAGACGCTCGACGTCTTCGCCCTTTTTACCAATCACGATTCCTGGTCGGGCGGTGTGAATCGTCACCTTAGCTGTTTGCGCAGGGCGCTCGATCTCGATACGCGACACAGANGCATCCGCAAGCTGCTTGCGCAAGAACTCNCGCACTTCTATGTCATTGAGCAGGTATTTGGAGTAATTCTTTTTGTCAGCAAACCATACCGAAGTGTGGTCTTTAACAATGCCCAGTCGAATACCTGTTGGATGTACTTTCTGACCCATAGTCTTCTCTTCTTAGCTGTCCGAAACCGTCACGGTAATGTGACAGCTGCGCTTAAAAATACGATCCGCGCGACCCTTTGCGCGTGGACGAATACGTTTCATCGTCATACCTTCGTTAACGTAAATTTCCGCTATCCGCAGATCATCTACGTCCGCACCTTCGTTGTGTTCCGCATTAGCGATCGCAGACTCAACCGTCTTACGNACTAACAAAGCACCCTTACGCGTACTGAAATTTAAAATGTCCAGCGCATCAGCGACTGGCTTTCCGCGGACCTGGTCAGCTACCAGACGCACCTTTTGCGGTGAAATCTGTAGCCGTTTAGCAATTGCACTGACTTGCATGATCTTCCTCTATCGCCCCTAGCTTACTTAGCGCTTGGCTTTCTTATCCGCCGCATGNCCACGGTAGGTACGGGTGGGTGCAAACTCACCCAACTTGTGGCCTACCATGTCCTCGTTAATCAATACCGGAACGTGCTGCCTGCCGTTATGAATGGCAATGGTCAGACCCACCATCTCTGGCATCACCATTGAGCGACGCGACCATGTCTTAATCGGTCGACGCTCATTGTTAGCCGCAGCCGCTTCCACCTTCTTCAGCAAATGGGTGTCGACGAATGGACCTTTAAATAATGATCGTGGCACTTAGCTTTCTCCGTTTACCGTTCTTGCTCAGCAAATTTCTCTGCTTNACTGCTACCGCTTACCGCGCCGACGGACAATGAGCCCATCCGTGCGCTTGTTCTTACGGGTCTTAAACCCTTTGGTCGGCATACCCCAAGGCGATACAGGGTGACGTCCACCTGACGTCTTACCCTCACCACCACCATGCGGGTGATCTACCGGGTTCATGGCAACACCCCGAACCGTTGGGCGCTTACCACGCCAGCGATTCGCACCGGCTTTACCGAGCGAACGCAGGTTGTGTTCACTGTTACCAACTTCGCCAAGGGTTGCGCGGCACTCGCTCAACACACGGCGCATTTCGCCAGAACGCATACGCAAGGTTGCATAAGCACCTTCACGCGCGACTAACTGACAGGAGCCTCCCGCACTACGCACCATCTGTGCACCCTTGCCAGGCTTAAGCTCTACACAGTGAATCACGCTACCCACAGGAATGTTGCGCAGAGCTAGGGTATTGCCTGAGCGAATCGGCGCGGCGCTGCCGCTCATCAACTCATCACCGGCGCTGACTCCCTTAGGCGCGATAATGTAACGGCGCTCACCATCTGCATACTTCAGCAGCGCGATATTGGCAGTGCGGTTTGGATCGTATTCCAAGCGCTCTACTGTCGCNGGGATACCATCCTTGGTGCGCTTCCAATCAATAATTCGATAATGCTGNTTATGTCCGCCACCACGATGCCGAGTGGTGATGCGGCCCGCATTGTTACGGCCGCCAGTACTGTTTTGCTTAGTCAGCAGCGCCTTGTGCGGCGCNCCTTTGTGCAATTCAGAATCCACAACCTTAACGACAAAGCGGCGTCCTGCTGAGGTTGGTTTGGTTTTTACAACTGCCATTGCGCTGTTCCCTTATTCCGTAACCATAAAGTCGATTTCTTGACCTTCGACTACTGTTACGTATGCCTTCTTCCAATTCTTCTTTCGCGTAATGCCGCGTGCGTTGCGCTTGACCTTACCCTTAACATTAGCGGTNGTGACCTTTGTCACTGACACTTTGAAAATAGCTTCTACAGCTTCTCGCACTTCCGCTCGAGTCGCGTCGGGCGCTACTTTGAACGCATATTGGTTGGCCAAATCGCCAAGCACAGANACCTTTTCTGAGATATGCGG
Organism: Gammaproteobacteria bacterium; assembly: GCA_002690405.1. Classification (GTDB taxonomy): domain Bacteria; phylum Pseudomonadota; class Gammaproteobacteria; order Pseudomonadales; family Azotimanducaceae; genus UBA4421. The sequence goes on along the minus strand of NZEI01000091.1, from coordinate 18,984 downwards.
CTCGCGCAACACNGTATAAATACGCTCTTGATTCATGCCAGNACCTCTTCCAGTTTCTTCAATGCAGGTACGGTGATCAGCACTTTGTCGTAGCTAATAAGACTGACGGGNTCGATCCCTTCGACGTCNCGCACATCCACCGCCTTGACGTTACGCGCCGCCAAGAACAAATTCTCATCCACTTCCTCGGTGATAATGAGACCGTTGGAAATTTCCAAATCCTTCAATTGCGCGACCAATTCCTTGGTTTTCGGCGCGTCTACGGCGAAGGACTCCACAGCCACTAGTCGCTGTTGACGAATCAATTCAGAAACGATGCAGCGCAACGCGCCGCGGTACATCTTGCGATTAACCTTTGTGGAGTGATCTTGCGGTTGCGCTGCAAACGTCACACCACCAGAACGCCAGATTGGCGAACGCGTAGTTCCCGCCCGAGCACGGCCCGTGCCTTTTTGCCGCCACGGCTTCTTGCCGCCGCCACTCACCGCTGAGCGGTTCTTTTGCGCGCGCGAACCCTGACGCCCTGCGGCCATAAACGCCACCACCACTTGGTGCACGAGTGCTTCGTTATATTCTCTCGCGAAGGCGGACTCAGCCAATTCCACGCTGCCGCCGTTTACTGCTAAATCTAAATTCATTCGCTCTCTCCGCCAGCAACAGCGCCTTGGCTACCGCCCTTAACTGCTGGCCGTATACAAACATCGCCGCCTGTAGGTCCGGGCACTGCGCCTTTGACCATAATCAGATTGCGCTCTACATCGACTTCTACGATTTCTAAGTTTTGCGTGGTCACACGNACATTACCCATCTGACCGGACATCTTTTTGCCCTTAAATACTCGTCCCGGGGTTTGGCATTGGCCAATTGAGCCTGGCGCACGGTGGGAAATTGAGTTGCCGTGGGTATTATCTTGACCACGGAAGTTCCATCGCTTGATGGTGCCCGCATAGCCCTTACCCTTGGATACGCCCTGAACGTCGACCTGCTGACCGGCAGCGAACTGCTCTACAGTAAGCTCACCGCCCACATCCAATCCNTCGACTGCCGCAGCGCGGAATTCCCACAGGCCACGACCTGCGCCAGAGTTTGCCTTGGCGAAGTGACCTGCCATTGGCTTGCTCACACGGCTTAGCCGACGCTCGCCGGTTGTTACCTGAATCGCAGAATAGCCGTCCGTTTCTAGACTCTTTACCTGCGTAATTCGATTTGGTTCCGCCTCGATTACAGTTACGGGCACAGACACGCCTTCTTCGTTAAAGATACGTGTCATTCCGCTTTTTTTACCAACCAGTCCAAGTGCCATTGGTCTATGTCCTATCCCGTCTTTCTGCCCTACTCGCCGTAGAGCACTGCTATAAAAGTTGCAAAGCTCTACACGAAAACAAAGCGTGCTGGGCTTCCCCTCCAATCCTCGTTGGAAGACGAGCCCGGCTAACGCCTTTCGCCGGCTCCCTATCGGAGCCTTTTGGTCGCGACCTAATTCTTTTTCTTNAACCGCCTACGCGGCAAAGAATCCGAATCGAGTCNCTTCGCGCTGACTTAGTTCAGCGCGAATTAATTCAAACTNATCTGNACTTCTACGCCGGCCGCCAAGTCGAGCTTCATTAATGCATCGACTGTTTTCTCTGTTGGCTCGACGATATCCAGGAGACGTTTATGGGTGCGGATTTCGTATTGATCCCGTGCATCTTTGTTGACGTGCGGCGACACCAAAATGGTGTAACGCTCTTTGCGCGTCGGCAATGGAATCGGCCCCTTCACTTGNGCCCCCGTACGCTTTGCTGTGTCGACAATTTCTTTCGTCGAAACATCGATCAAACGATGATCAAAGGCTTTCAAGCGAATACGNATACGCTGATTTTGCACGGACAAACTCCACCCAATCTACTTAAGCCCAAACAGCGCCGTTTTGCCTAGCAAAACCGCCGTTCCGGGCATTTCTCCTGTTAAAGAACTGGCGCCCACCACGTGNGCCGCCCACATTTCCCCATTCTCCAAGGCGNCTCTAAANCGCTGAAATCGACTTTAAAGCTCCCCCAAACATGGCTGAACTCAGCAAACTNACGCATCCANCGCAGCTGCTACNAACTGATCGATTCCACTCACCCCTCGGAAAGCGGGACGCGAACTATACAGAGTGATGCNCACCCAAGCAACACTACGATCCNGATTATTAGGGTTCTGTTGCAATTAACACTCTGATCAGGGAAATCCAGTAGCCGCNTCCCTCGCCACAAAAAAAGCCGGTACAAGCCCGGCTTTTTTANGTTGGATGCGGCCTACTTAGTCGATGACTTTAGAGACCACGCCCGCACCAACAGTACGGCCGCCCTCACGAATCGCAAATCGCAATCCTTCGTCCATCGCAATCGGACAGATCAACTCGACAACCATGTTCACATTGTCACCAGGCATAACCATCTCTACACCTTCAGGCAACTCACAGGCGCCTGTAACATCCGTCGTACGGAAGTAAAACTGCGGTCGATAGCCCTTGAAAAACGGCGTATGACGACCGCCTTCATCCTTCGACAACACATACACTTCAGCCTCAAACTTCGTATGCGGTGTGATCGCGCCCGGTACCGTCAGTACTTGTCCGCGCTCAACTTCTTCACGCTTCGTACCACGCAACAACACTCCAACGTTCTCACCAGCGCGACCTTCGTCCAGCAACTTGCGGAACATCTCAACACCCGTACACGTCGTCGTCGCCGTCTCTTTAATACCAACGATCTCGATCTCGTCTCCAACCGTCACGATACCACGCTCAACTCGACCCGTTACTACTGTACCTCGACCTGAAATCGAGAACACATCCTCAATCGGCATCAAGAACGGCTGATCTACCGCACGCTCAGGCTCAGGAATGTAGCTGTCCAACGTCTCTACCAACATCTTGACCGCGGTAACTCCAAGTTCGTTGTCGTCTTTGCCTTCCAAAGCCATCAACGCACTGCCCATAATGATCGGCGTATCGCCTGGGAACTCGTATTGCTCCAATAGATCAATAAGCTCCATCTCTACGAGCTCTTTCATCTCTTCGTATTCTTCAGTACCTACACCGCCGCAGTCTTCTGCTAGCAAGTCGGCTTTGTTCAGGAAGACTACAATCTTCGGTACACCAACCTGACGAGACAACAGAATGTGCTCCCGCGTCTGGGGCATCGGCCCGTCTGTCGCACCACATACCAATATCGCTCCGTCCATCTGTGCTGCACCCGTGATCATGTTCTTCACATAGTCCGCGTGTCCTGGACAGTCAACGTGCGCGTAGTGACGGCCTTCACTCTCGTACTCAACGTGGCTGGTCGCAATCGTAATACCGCGCTCGCGTTCTTCAGGGGCGTTATCAATCTGCGCAAAATCTCGCATCTCGCCTCCGAAAACTTCCGCACAAACCTTCGTCAGCGCCGCCGTCAACGTCGTCTTGCCGTGGTCTACGTGTCCTATCGTCCCCACGTTTACGTGCGGCTTATTACGTTCAAATTTTTCCTTGGCCATTACCTTTCCTTTAAGTGAATTAGATCTAAGTTCGAATTCGATCCATTACCGACGCTGGCACATCTGCATAGTTTGCAAACTCCATCGTATACGTCGCCCGTCCTTGAGTGCTGCTACGCAAATCTGTCGAATATCCAAACATTTCGGATAACGGCACTTCTGCGCGCACTACCTTACCGGCTGGATTTTCCTCCATGCCATTAATCATGCCGCGACGCCGGTTCAGGTCGCCAACAACATCTCCCATGTAGTCCTCTGGCGTTACCACTTCTACAGTCATAACGGGTTCCAATAGGACCGGGCTCGCTGCCATCGCGCCCTCGCGGAGCGCCATCGCGGCTGCGATTTTAAACGCCATTTCTGAAGAGTCCACCTCATGAAATGAGCCATCGATCAGCGTGGCTTTTACCCCAATCAGCGGATGGCCGGCGAGAACACCGTTCTGCATTTGCTCGGCAATACCCTTGTCTATNGATGGGATATATTCTTTTGGAATGACGCCGCCGACAATTGCGTCAGCGAACTCGTANGCANAGTTTCCGTCTTCGTCTTGCAGGGGCTCTAGGCGCAATTTGACATGGCCATATTGCCCACGGCCACCGGTTTGACGAATAAATTTCGCTTCGTGCTCTATNGAGGCCTGTATNGTCTCTCGATACGCCACTTGGGGCTTACCGATATTCGCCGCAACGCCGAACTCGCGCTGCATCCGGTCAACNATAACCTCCAAATGCAATTCGCCCATACCCGAGATGATCATTTGACCCGTTTCTTTATCGGTCTCAACGCGAAAAGACGGGTCTTCCTGNGCGAGCTTGCCAAGAGCGACTGTNAGTTTCTCCTGATCAGCAACGGACTTCGGCTCCACCGCGACCGAAATCACNGGATCCGGGAACTCCATCCGCTCTAACGTAATGGCGTGCTCTTTACTGCACAAGGTTTCCCCAGTAGTNACGTCTTTCAGCCCGATGGCCGCTGCAATATCGCCTGCTCTAACTTCTTTTATTTCTTCACGGTTATTAGCGTGCATTTGCACCATGCGGCCGATGCGCTCCCGCTTATCTTTGATGGGGTTATAAACCTGATCTCCGGTCTTCANCACGCCGGAGTACACACGGAAAAAAGTTAGCGTGCCAACAAAGGAATCCGTCGCAATCTTGAACGCNAGTGCCGCAAAAGGTGCATCGTCTTCGGCCTGTCGTGTGGCCAGATCACCNTTAGATAAGGTGCCTTCGATCGCTTTGACTTCCGTTGGCGCTGGCAGGAAGTCCACCACGGCATCCAATACCGATTGCACGCCCTTATTCTTGAACGCACTGCCACAAAGGGCTGGGACAATCTCATTAGCCAAGGTGCGGATTCGCAAACCCTCACGGAGGTCGGCCTCGCTGAGACTGCCCTCCTCAAGATAACGTTCCATGAGCTCTTCGTTGGCTTCGGCCGCAACCTCCATCAGTTCTTCGCGCATACTCTCGGCGGTTTCCACCAGATCTGCTGGGATGTCCTCGCTGCGATGACTCAAGCCTTGATCATCATCACTCCAATAAATCGCCCGCATGGTAATGAGGTCGACGACACCAGAGAACAGTTCTTCCGCGCCAATAGCAATTTGTAAGGGCACAGGATTAGCGCCCAATCGGTCGCGTATCTGCTCTACAACTCTGGGGAAATCTGCNCCCTGCCGATCCATCTTATTGACGAAAACTACCCGCGGCACTTCGTACTTATTCGCCTGGCGCCAGACCGTCTCTGATTGCGGCTCAACACCCGAGGTGCCGCAAAAAACCACAACCGCGCCATCCAATACGCGCAGACTGCGCTCCACTTCAATAGTGAAATCTACGTGCCCTGGGGTATCTATGATATTGATTCGATGTTCATCGAATTGCTGGGACATACCACGCCAAAAGCATGTGGTCGCTGCGGAGGTGATGGTGATGCCCCGCTCTTGCTCTTGCTCCATCCAGTCCATAACCGCAGCGCCGTCATGCACTTCACCAATCTTGTGAGACAAGCCGGTGTAGAACAGAACGCGCTCTGTGGTTGTGGTCTTGCCCGCATCCACATGGGCGACGATGCCTATGTTGCGATAGCGGGCGATAGGCGTAGTGCGAGGCATACCCAGTGACTCGGTTTAGCGGAACGGTAGGCTAGTAGCGGTAGTGCGCGAACGCCTTATTAGCATCAGCCATACGGTGCGTATCTTCGCGCTTCTTAACCGCTGAACCACGACCTTCGGCCGCATCCATGAACTCACCGGCCAGCCGGGCGGCCATAGACTTTTCACTGCGCGAACGAGCACTGTCTACTAACCAACGCATAGCCAACGCTTGACGTCGAGATGGACGTACTTCAACAGGCACCTGGTAGGTCGCGCCACCGACGCGCCGGGACTTTACTTCCACCATGGGCGCTATGGCATCCAGTGCTTTCTCAAAAACTTCAATGGGGTCTGCATTATCACGCGCCTGAACGCGATCGAGGGCGCCGTATACGATGCTTTCAGCAACGGCTTTTTTGCCACTTACCATGACGTGGTTAATAAACTTGGCAACCACTTGGTTGTTAAACTTAGGATCTGGAAGAATTTCTCGCTTGGCAATTACGCGACGTCTTGGCATATCGTTCTCCTTTCTTCAGGTCTCCCCCGAACAATCAGGGCCTTACTGAGAATATTTAAAGTGCGAGGCTATCGCCTCAATGTTGTCTGATAAATCTTACTTAGGTCGCTTGGCACCGTACTTAGAGCGCCCCTGNCGGCGATCTGCTACGCCAGAAGTATCCAAGGTTCCACGAATGGTGTGATAACGCACACCAGGAAGGTCCTTCACTCGACCACCACGGATTAGCACCACCGAGTGCTCTTGCAGGTTATGNCCTTCACCGCCGATATATGAGGTCACCTCATAGCCGTTGGTTAAACGCACACGGCAGACCTTACGCAAAGCCGAGTTCGGCTTCTTCGGTGTGGTCGTATAAACGCGAGTACAGACCCCACGTTTTTGCGGGCACGCCTGCAAAGCCGGAACGATATTCTTCACCACTTTGCGCTTGCGCGGCTTTCTTACTAACTGGCTAATTGTTGCCATGTTCGGTCATTCTCCACTTTTTTATTCCACTCGGTGATGTGGTCACACGGTGGGGGGCGCATTCTAATCACGCCCCANCTAATTCTCAAGGCTGTTTACGTCGAGCTGCTGCGCTTTTTAGCAGCAGGGTTCGGTCTAGTCCGAACCCTGCGCCGCCAGGGCTTCACTCAGCGCCTGCTCAATCTCATCTGCGGTCGCCGTCTCACGCTCGCCTGCCGCCAACTCTTCTTCGCGCTGGCGTTTACGATCTGCGTGATAGGTCAAGCCGGTGCCCGCTGGGATAAGTCGGCCCACAACCACATTCTCTTTAAGTCCGCGCAAGTAATCCTTCTTGCCAGTGACAGCTGCTTCAGTAAGCACTCGAGTNGTCTCCTGGAANGATGCCGCAGAAATAAATGACTCAGTNGCNAAGGAGGCTTTGGTAATGCCCAACAATATGCGCTGGAATTCCGCGGGTGCTTTATCCTCAGCCAGCAACGCGGCATTGATTTCACGAATCTGCGTATACTCCAGTTGCTCACCGCGAATCAGGTGTGAATCACCGGAATGGGTGACNTCNACCTTACGCAGCATCTGNCGAACAATGACTTCGATGTGCTTATCGTTGATCGTCACACCTTGCAGACGATAAACCTCCTGGATCTCGTTAACGATGTACTTCGCCAACTCTTCCACGCCCTTGAGACGCAAAATATCGTGAGCGCTGAACGGGCCGTCGCAAACGATCTCACCCTTTTCAACCTGCTCGCCGTCGAATACGCCGATGGTTCGCCATTTCGGGATCAATGTTTCCACTGGATCGCCATCTGCAGGCGTGATCACTAGGCGGCGCTTACCCTTGGTTTCCTTACCGAAGGAGACCGCACCGGTCGCCTCAGCAAGTATGGCAGGCTCTTTTGGCTTTCTTGCTTCGAACAAGTCAGCGACTCGAGGCAAACCACCGGTAATATCGCGAGTCTTGGATCCTTCCTGAGGAATCCGCGCAATNATGTCGCCAATGCCGATCTTGGAACCGTTTTCGGTATTCAAAATTGCATTATTCGGCATAAAGTAATTCGCCGGAACCTCGCTACCAGGCAGCATCACCGCATTGCCCTTAGCATCGACAAGCCGTACCGCAGGTCGGAGGTCCTTAGCAGCGCTCGGACGATCTTTCGGATCAAGCACTGTAATGTTGCTAAGACCCGTGAGTTCGTCAGTTTGGCGATTCATCGACAAACCTTCTTCCATTTCATGGAATTCAATAACNCCGGCCACTTCCGCCACGATCGGATGAGTTAGCGGATCCCACTGAGCAATAACCTGCCCGGCATCCACTGCATCCCCTTCATTGGCCGATAAGACTGCGCCGTATGGCAGCTTATAACGCTCGCGCTCGCGACCATGATCGTCGGCCACAGCAACTGCTCCAGAACGACTTACCGCAACCAGTTCACCGGTTTCCCGCTGTACGGTCTTAAGGTTGTGCAATCTTACGGTGCCACCATGTTTAACTTGGATGTTATCCACAGCCGAGGCCCGCGACGCNGCACCACCGATNTGGAAGGTACGCATAGTCAACTGAGTGCCNGGCTCACCGATGGATTGCGCAGCAATTACGCCAACTGCCTCACCGACATTTACAAAGTGGCCTCGAGCAAGGTCGCGGCCGTAGCATGCACGACAGACNCCATGTGCCGTTTCGCAGGTNATCGCTGAGCGCACCCACATTTCATCNATGCCCATTTCATCGAGACGCTCTACCCAAGCCTCGTCAATNAGAGTACCGCGTTCAATGAGGATTTCTTTGCCGTCGGCAGCGTGAATATCCTGCGCCACAGTACGACCCAANACCCGGGCGCCTAGCGGCAAGACTACGTCGCCACCCTCAATAATAGAGGTCACNAACAATCCGTCTTTGGTGCCACAGTCTTGATCTGTGATGACCACATCCTGNGCCACATCGACCAAACGCCGAGTCAAATANCCGGAGTTCGCGGTCTTTAACGCTGTATCGGCCAGACCTTTACGGGCTCCGTGNGTTGAAATGAAGTACTCGTTTACGGTCAGGCCTTCGCGGAAGTTAGCGGTAATTGCGTTTTCGATGATCGAACCATCTGGCCGGGTCATCAANCCGCGCATACCCGCCAGCTGTCGAATCTGTGCAGGTGAACCNCGTGCTCCAGAATCCGCATAAATGTAGACCGAGTTGAACGAGGTCTGCTCTTCGTCNTCGCCATCTTTGTTNACNACTGACTCTTTAGAAATGCCATCCATCATGGCTCGAGCCACCAAGTCATTCGCGCGCAACCAGATGTCTACCACCTTGTTGTACTTTTCGCCTTGGGTAACCAAACCCGAGGCGTATTGCGACTCGATTTCTTCAACCTCAGCTTCNGCCTCAGCAATGATCTTGCTCTTCGCTTGCGGGATAACGAAATCCTCGACACCAATTGANGCNCCCGAAGATGTTGATCGAGCAAAACCGGCGTACATAAGTTGGTCNGCAAAGATCACTGTATCTTTNAGACCGCAACGGCGNTAGCAATCGTTAATGAGCGTTGAAATTGCTTTTTTGTCCATGGCCTTGTTGACCATTTCGAAAGGCAGCATTTTCGGCACGATATCGTAGAGTAGTGCCCGACCCACGGTTGTTTCATAGACTTGGGATTGGGATGTANCCGCTCCAGCTTCGTCAGCTGAATGCTCTTCTACACGCACCTTNACCCGAGCATGCAGNGCCACCTGCTGAGCGTGAAACGCTCTATGCACTTCGTCGATGTTGGCAAATACTGAACCTTCACCCCGGGCATTAATTTTTTCCCGGGTCATGTAATAAATACCCAAAACAACATCTTGTGACGGCACGATGATGGGTTCNCCACTGGCCGGGGATAGGATGTTGTTGGTAGACATCATGAGCGCTCGGCTTTCCAGCTGGGCCTCCAATGTCAGCGGTACGTGTACCGCCATCTGGTCGCCATCAAAGTCCGCGTTGTAGGCACTACAGACCAATGGATGCAATTGTATCGCTTTACCTTCAATGAGCACCGGCTCAAACGCCTGAATACCCAAACGGTGCAACGTTGGAGCTCGGTTGAGCATTACTGGATGCTCGCGGATCACGCCGGCCAGGATATCCCAGACATCTGCCGTTTCCCGCTCGACCATTTTCTTAGCTGCTTTAATTGTAGTCGCCAACTGCAGCTCTTCGAGCTTGCCAAAGATGAACGGCTTGAACAGTTCCAAGGCCATCTTCTTCGGCAACCCGCACTGATGCAGTTTTAAGGTCGGACCACAGACAATTACCGACCGGCCAGAGTAGTCGACACGCTTACCCAACAAGTTTTGACGGAAGCGTCCTTGCTTGCCTTTGATCATGTCGGCTAGCGATTTCAGCGGTCGTTTGTTCGAACCTGTAATCGCCCGNCCNCGTCGACCGTTGTCCAACAACGCNTCCACTGATTCCTGCAGCATACGCTTCTCGTTNCGTACGATGATGTCCGGTGCGGACAGATCCAACAGCCGCTTAAGTCGGTTGTTNCGNTTGATCACTCGNCGGTANAGATCATTCAAATCCGAGGTCGCAAAACGACCACCNTCCAACGGCACTAGCGGCCGGAGATCTGGCGGCAATACCGGCAACACGGTCATAACCATCCACTCTGGCTTGTTGCCCGACTTCACAAACGCTTCCATNAGCTTCAGGCGCTTAGAAAACTTCTTGATCTTAGTCTCAGAGTTGGTTGCTGGGATTTCCTCCCGCAACTGAGCGATCTCCGCGTCCATATCCAAATTCAACAGTAACTGCTGAACCGCCTCGGCACCCATACGAGCNTCGAATTCGTCCCCGTATTCCTCGAGATTCTGGTAGTACTCTTCATCGGTGAGGAGTTGCCCGACCTCTAGATCAGTCAAACCCGCGTCGATGACAACAAAGGACTCAAAATACAGAACCCGCTCAATATCCCGAAGCGTCATATCCAGCAATAGGCCGATGCGTGATGGCAGCGATTTCAAAAACCAGATGTGCGCTGTCGGGCAGGCCAATTCAATGTGGCCCATGCGCTCACGTCGNACCTTGGTAAGCGTTACTTCAACACCACACTTCTCACAAATAACACCACGATGCTTNAGTCGCTTGTACTTGCCACAGAGACACTCGTAATCCTTNGTGGGGCCAAAGATCCGCGCACAAAACAGGCCATCGCGTTCCGGCTTGAAGGTACGATAGTTGATGGTCTCGGGCTTTTTAACCTCACCAAATGACCATGATCGGATCATTTCCGGTGATGCCAAACCAATGCGCAATGCATCGAATTCTTCTACGCCGCCTTGGGCCTTTAACAAGTTAAGTAAGTCTTTCACGATCTTTCCTCATTCTTTTTGGACGCCAGCCAATTAGGCTGAGTTAGGCCTGAGCTTGCTCAGCTCAGACTACCCAAGGTCACTAGTCAGTTTCCAACTCGATATTGATACCCAAGGATCTAATCTCCTTGACCAATACATTGAAGGACTCAGGCATCCCTGGCTCCATCTTAAAGTCACCATCNACGATATTTTTGTACATCTTGGTACGGCCATTTACGTCATCAGACTTGACCGTCAACATTTCTTGCAGGGTATAAGCCGCACCATATGCTTCAAGGGCCCANACTTCCATTTCGCCGAATCGCTGNCCGCCGAATTGCGCCTTACCACCAAGTGGCTGTTGCGTAACAAGACTGTACGACCCCGTCGACCGCGCATGCATCTTGTCATCCACCAAATGGTTGAGTTTCAGCATGTACATGTAGCCAACCGTTACAGGTCGATCAAACGGGTCGCCCGTACGGCCGTCATAGAGCGTTGTCTGACCACTGCTTGGCAGACCGGCTAGCTCTAGCATGGCCTTGATTTCCTCTTCTTGAGCACCGTCAAATGCCGGCGTCGCAAAAGGTAAACCGGTACGCAGATTGCTGGCTAGATCCAAAACCTCAGCGTCGCTGAGAGATTTTAGCTCTACCGAACTGCCCACCTGGTTATANACCTCGGTGAGGAACTTTCGAACCTCGGCAGTTTTGCGCTGCTCTTCCAGCATCTTATTGACGCGATCACCGATACCGCGCGCCGCCCANCCTAGGTGNACCTCTAATACTTGGCCGACATTCATCCGCGAAGGCACACCCAANGGGTTNAGCACGATATCTACCGGCTCGCCNTGTTCATCGAATGGCATGTCTTCAACAGGCATGATCACCGAGATAACACCCTTGTTACCGTGACGTCCGGCCATCTTNTCGCCCGGTTGGATACGACGCTTGATTGCCAGATAGACCTTTACGATCTTCAACACNCCCGGCGCTAGGTCATCGCCACTCTCTAGCTTGCCGCGTTGGTCTTCATAAATTGCATCGAGTCCCGCCTTGCGCTCTTTCAGATGCGCCTCAGCTTTCTCAATTTGACCGTTCAGACTGTCATCTTGCATGCGGATGCGGAACCAATCGTCCCCGGCAAGTGTCTGCAAGTACTCTTCATCAACCTGATCGCCTTTGCTCTTGCCTGGCGCACTAGCAACTTTGTTTCCAGACAACGCACGTTGTAAACGCTCGTAGGTCGCGGCCTCAACAATGCGATATTCGTCGTCGAGATTCTTACGAATTTCTGCCAGTTGAGAGTACTCAATGTCTTTTGCACGCTGGTCTTTTTCCACGCCATCACGAGTAAACACCTGAACATCGATGACGGTACCCTTAACGCTACTCGGCACACGCTGGGACGAGTCTTTAACATCCGANGCTTTCTCNCCGAAAATNGCCCGCAGCAGCTTTTCTTCTGGCGTGAGTTGCGTTTCACCCTTCGGCGTAACCTTACCCACCAATATGTCGCCTGCGCTGACCTCGGCTCCGATGTATACGATGCCGGACTCATCGAGTTTCGATAAGGCACCCTCACCCACATTCGGGATATCACAGGTAATCTCTTCAGGCCCTAGCTTTGTGTCACGAGCNATACAGGTCAATTCCTGNATNTGGATGCTAGTGAANCGATCCTCTTTGACCACGCGCTCTGATACCAAGATCGAGTCTTCAAAGTTGTAGCCATTCCAGGGCATAAAGGCGATGCGCATGTTTTGGCCCAACGCCAGTTCGCCCATATCAATTGACGGACCNTCCGCCAAAATATCTTGCTTGGCGATGACGTCACCAGGCTTCACCAACGGACGCTGATTGATACAGGTATTTTGGTTAGAGCGGGTGAATTTAGTCAGGCTATAGATATCTACCCCGGCTTCGCCAGCTTCGGTTTCGGCATCTGCAACCCGNACCACAATGCGCCCTGCATCAACACTGTCGACAACCCCACCGCGGCGCGCGATCACGCAGACTCCGGAGTCACGCGCAACATTTCGCTCCATACCAGTACCCACCAAGGGCTTCTCGGCCTTTAGCGTNGGCACCGCTTGACGCTGCATATTTGAACCCATCAAGGCGCGGTTAGCATCGTCATGCTCAAGGAACGGTATTAGAGATGCNGCGACCGACACCACCTGCTTCGGTGATACGTCCATAAAGTTGACGTTTTCTGCCGCAGTCTTGGTGAATTCATTGCGGTGGCGCACGTCTACCATATCCGNNGTAAAGCGGCCTTTGTTGTCCACTGGAGCGCTGGCCTGAGCAATCACGTACTCGGCTTCATCAATCGCCGATAAATACTCTACATCCTTAGTCACCACACCGTTGACCACGGGATGATATGGGGACTCTAAGAATCCATATTCATTGGTACGCGCATAAGTCGCCAGGCTGTTGATCAAACCGATGTTTGGGCCTTCCGGCGTTTCAATCGGACAGACACGGCCATAGTGCGTAGAGTGCACATCTCGGACTTCGAAGCCCGCGCGTTCGCGGGTTAAACCGCCAGGCCCAAGCGCTGAAACTCGGCGCTTGTGCGTCACTTCAGATAATGGATTGTTTTGGTCCATAAACTGAGAGAGCTGGGAAGATCCGAAGAATTCTTTGACCGCTGCCGCCACTGGCTTGGCATTGATCATATCTTGCGGCATCAGGCCTTCTGACTCAGCCAAACTCAGGCGTTCTTTTACCGCTCGCTCGACTCGAATCAAGCCAACTCTGAATTGGTTTTCAGCCATTTCACCAACAGACCGAACACGGCGATTACCGAGGTGGTCAATATCATCTACCGACCCCTTACCGTTACGAATGTCTATGAGTGTTTTCAGCACGCTGACAATGTCATCCTTGCCTAGAGTGCCCTCGCCTTCTATTTCCTCACGACCCAAGCGTCTGTTGAACTTCATGCGCCCAACAGCCGACAAATCGTATCGGTCATTGGAGAAGAACAAATTACTGAACAAGTTTTCCGCAGCTTCTTTTGTCGGCGGCTCGCCTGGACGCATCATGCGGTAAATCTCAACCAAAGCTTCTAATCTGTTGCGGCTTGGATCGATTCGCAGCGTGTCTGATACAAACGGCCCGCAATCCAGATCATTGGTATAAATTGTCTGGAATTCACCGACACCCAACTCCAGCAACTGCTCCATAACCTCTTCGGTGATCACCGTATTACACGGTATCGCCACTTCACCGGTGGATTGATCAACTAAATCCTTGGCAGTTACTTGGTCAAGCAGGTACTCGTTAGGGACCGATAGCTTGGTCATGCCGCTGTCCTGCAACAAGCGGACGTGACGAGCGGTNATTCTTCGACCCGTTTCGACGATGACCTTGCCGTCAGCGCCTAGGATATCGAAGGTAGCNACATCGCCTCGCAGACGCTCGGCAATCAGTTCAACGGATAGCGCTNCGTCTTCTAGGAAGAACGTATTGGTATCGAAGAAAGTATCTAATATCTCTTCGCTCGTGTATTCCAAGGCACGCAAGATAATGCTTGCCGGCAGCTTTCTGCGCCGGTCAATACGCACGAATACACAGTCTTTCGGGTCGAACTCGAAGTCAAGCCATGACCCACGATAGGGAATCACTCGGGCATTGTAGAGAAGCTTGCCGGAGGAATGGGTCTTGCCCTTATCATGATCGAAGAATACGCCAGGGGAGCGATGCAGTTGCGAAACCACAACACGCTCGGTGCCGTTAATGACAAAGGTGCCATTTTCAGTCATCAGGGGTATTTCACCCATGTAGACTTCTTGCTCTTTGACGTCCTTGACCGTTTTATTCGAAGATTCTTTATCGTAAATGATCAACCGGACTTTGACTCGCAACGGCGCCGCATAAGTAATACTGCGTAAGGTACATTCCTTTACATCAAAGGCGGGCTCGCCCAGTTGGTAATCCACGTATTCGAGNGCAGCGCTGCCGGAATAGCTGACAATCGGGAACACCGACTTGAACGCTGCGTGCAGACCGGATTCAGCACGCTCTTCAGCATCCTTTCCGACCTGCAAAAATTTATTGTAGGAATCGACCTGTATAGCCAACAGATACGGCAGCTCCATTGTCTGGGACAGCTTGCCAAAGTCCTTACGGATACGCTTCTTCTCGGTAAAGCTAAACGCCATGCGAATCTCCTACACTCAATTACGAAACTTTTTAGAGCTTAAGCTCTGGGAAACAGCCAAGGGCCAACGCTCGCTATTCACTATGAACAGCGAGGCCGACCCTTCGCGCGAAACAAGAGAGCTGATTACTATTTCAGCTCTACCGTTGCGCCAGCTTCTTCAAGCTGCTTTTTGAAGTCTTCTGCTTCATCTTTGGTTGCACCCTCTTTGATGGGTGACGGCGCTTCATCAACAAGAGCCTTGGCTTCTTTCAAACCAAGTCCTGTAATAGCGCGAACCGCCTTGATGACGTTGACTTTCTTGTCGCCCGCACCAGCGAGTACCACGTCAAATTCATCTTTCTCTTCAGCTGCACCGGCGTCTCCACCTGCAGCTCCCGCTGCTGGGGCCGCGGCTACTGCTGCTGCGGCTGAAACGCCGAACTTTTCTTCCATATCGGAAATGAGGTCGACAACCTCCATAACGCTCATCTCAGCGATTGCGTTTAATACGTCTTCTTTGGACAGTGCCATTGTATAAGTTCTCCTAAATTCTAAAGCGATCTATGTTGAGGTATTTAACCTTCCGCCTGTTTCTGATCTCTGATAGCAGCTACGGTTCGAGTTAATTTGCCAGGTACTTCATTTAGAGTACGAGCCAATTTAACAACCGGCGCTTGCATGACGCTCATGAGCAAGGACCGCGCCTCGTCTAGAGTCGGCAACTTGGCAACGCGATCAAGCTGATCGGCTCCCAACATCTCACCGCCAATAGACAGAGCCTTGATTTCTAGGTCTTCAAGCTCCTTTGCGTAATCCTTTAACAATCTTGCCGCGGCACCTGGATCTTCCTGAGAAAATGCCAGTAACGTTGGCCCAACAAACGCATCGTTTAGGCACTCGTATTCGGTACCTTCAATAGCGCGTTTTGCCAACGTATTTCTAACGACCCTGAGATAAACACCGCTTTCGCGCGCCTTGACACGCATATCGGTCATCTCAGCGACTGTCAGACCACGATAATCTGCAAGCACTGCCGACAAAGCAGAGGCGGCAACCTCGTTCACTTCAGCAACGATCTGTTGCTTTTGTTCTAATCCTAGTGCCACGTGCTTCTCCGTTAGATGAGGCTTTTGCCTCATCGCGTTTAAAACAGCCTTAGCTGTTTCCGTTAACGGCGTTATGCCGTATTGCGGCGAATCTCTTTCGCTTTAAGTCTTTAGCAGACTTAAATCCTTGGAGACGGCTTTCTAAGCTATCAAGGCACAGGCCTTGTCACTCAATCTGCCTACTGCTCTAGGAGCAGTTCACCATCTGCGTAGGCAATTAAGCAGTGCTTCNACCAGCACTTTCATGCNTGGTTTAGCGAGCTACTGCACCTACGGTTTTTGACGGTACCGGCTAATGCGAACACGAGCCGGACCTCCAAAATCCAAACATCTGACCTTAGGTTTCTAATGAACCTTGGTCGATGGAAATTCCTGGACCCATAGTTGTCGATAGGGTCATCTTCTTTAAATACACACCTTTCGCCGAGGCTGGTTTCGCTTTTTTCAGGTCGCCAACCAAGGCTTCTAAATTNTCTTTGATTTGCCCAATGTCGAAACCTACTTGGCCGATGCTGCCGTGCACAATACCCGCCTTATCGGTTCGGAATTGCACCTGACCAGCTTTGGCATTTTTCACGGCGGTCTCAACATCCGCTGTCACTGTCCCGGTCTTGGGGTTGGGCATAAGACCTCGAGGACCTAGCACCTTGCCAAGCTGACCGACGATACGCATGGCATCTGGTGTCGCAATGACCACATCGAAATCCATGTTGCCGGCCTTAATCTGCTCACCCAAGTCTTCGAAACCGACCAAATCAGCACCTGCGGCAGTCGCTTTTTCAGCATTATCGCCTTGGGCAAATACCGCCACGCGGACTGATTTCCCGGTGCCGTGGGGCAACGTGGTTGCACCGCGCACTACTTGGTCAGATTTTCGCGGATCGACTCCAAGGTTAATCGACACATCAAAGGATTCTTTGAATTTCGCCTTNGACAGCTCGTTGAGAAGGCCTACGGCCTCTTCGATGGAGTAGGCTTTTTCCGCATCTACTTTCTCTGCTATCGCGCGCATGCGCTTACTCAGCTTGGCCATCTATACGCCCTCCACATCAATGCCAGAAGCACGCGCNGTGCCTGCNATCGTTCTTACTGCCGCATCCATATCCGCAGCGGTAAGATCCGGCATCTTAATTTTGGCAATTTCTTCTAACTGAGCACGATTCACCTTAGCGACTTTATGGGTATTCGGTGTGGCCGATCCCTTGTCTATGTTCGCAGCCTTACGCAGTAAAACAGCCGCGGGAGGCGTCTTCGTTACAAAGGTAAAACTTTTATCTGCATAAACAGTGATGACTACCGGGATCGGCAGNCCTTGCTCAACAGACTGGGTCTGGGCATTAAATGCTTTACAGAAATCCATGATATTTACACCGTGNTGTCCCAGTGCTGGGCCAACAGGCGGACTTGGGTTTGCCTGACCTGCTGCAACTTGCAGCTTGATGTAGGCATCGACTTTCTTAGCCATTTTCGCTCCTTGTGGGTTCTAACGTGCGGCTTCTAATCATTGAAGNCCGTCACTCCCCGTTTTGTTACGAACAATCTTTATTNACTGCTCGAATGAAGGCTTTTTAGCCTTTTTCTACTTGGCCAAAATCCAACTCCACAGGAGTTGAGCGACCAAAAATTGTAACTGCGACTTGTAACCGACTCTTCTCGTAGTTCACTTCTTCTACCACGCCGTTAAAGTCGTTAAATGGTCCATCGGTCACCCGTACAATCTCACCTGGTTCGAAGACTGTCTTCGGCGTTGCTTTTTCGCTGCCGGCAGCCACTCGATCAAGGATTGACGCTGCTTCTCGTGGTGACAACGGAGCGGGTTGATCCGCCTTACCGCCGATGAACCCCATAACCCTTGGCGTTTCTTTAACTAGGTGCCAAGTGTCATCGTTTAATTCCATCTCGACTAAAACGTACCCCGGAAAGAATTTGCGCTCACTACGACGTTTCTGGCCACCACGCATTTCTACGACTTCCTCGGTCGGCACAAGGATCTCGCCAAAAAAATCCTGGTGCTCAGACAGATTCACTCGCTCTTGNAGCGCTCGGGCAACGTTTTTCTCGAAGCCCGAGTATGCATGCACTACGTACCAATTCTTCGACATCAGGCTATCCGATAATGGAGCTGACGATCCAGCTCAACAGTGAATCCAAACCCCATAAAATCAGNGCGAATACCAANACAATCACCAAAACAACCAATGTGGTTTGGGTAGTTTCTTGGTTCGACGGCCAAACAACTCTACGGATCTCTGTTCTTGCTTCCTTGATCAAAGTCCATATGCCGTGCCCGCGCTCCGTTTGCACAGCAATTAGGCCAGCCAATACGGCTGCCGCGAGTATGGCGACGACGCGAATNAGCAAAGACACCTCTTGGAAGTACCAATTGCCAACTACGCCACCCGCTAGAAGCGCCACAACAATCGACCATTTCAGCCAATCTAATGTAGTTCCGACACTCTTTTCCGCGCTCATATTCGCCATCTCTTAGGCTCGCCTAATAATTTAGTCCCAGTATCCTCAGCCATTCGCCCCTGCCATTCACTGGCAGGCCAGGAGGGAATCGAACCCCCAACCTGCGGTTTTGGAGACCGCTGCTCTGCCAATTGAGCTACTGGCCTAAACTGGGCTNTGNNNTTGNNNNGNTGCTNCNGCATNCCTTAGTCGATGACTTTAGAGACNACGCCCGCACCNACNGTNCGNCCNCCCTCACGNATCGCAAANCGCAANCCTTCNTCCATCGCAATCGGACANATCAACTCCACAACCATGTTCACATTATCCCCAGGCATCACCATCTCAACACC
>NZEI01000014.1 GCA_002690405.1 Gammaproteobacteria bacterium | reverse complement strand
ATCAAATCATTTTCGCCCATAGTATGTAATGCGACCACTGGAATGCGGACATCTTCGTACAATAACTCAACCTTTGATCGCGCCGGGTCAGGTTCCACATCAAACCACAGACGCAAGTCTGTTACCGATTCACCCAATTTGGTGTCCGACTTTGGGAAACTGTCTAATAATTTCACATCTGCAAAACCGCTTACTGCAGATATGAGCAAAAACAGGGCAGAAGCCCACCTAACCGATTTAATTGTCCTAGACTTTTTTAAAACCATTCCAATTCGCCCCTACTGGTTTAATAAGCAAATTTATTGCCTTTTATCGAGAAAAAAGCACCACTTGTCTGCAAGCTATGCTAAGTTCCACGCCGGATCTTCCCGTTTCTGGTGGCAAACTCCAATGCCGAGGGACCAGACGGGATAGCCATCAACATCGATCGATATTAAGGAGAGGATAATGCGATCAATCTTCACTGTTGCGAGTAAAGTCCGCAACGGCATTTTCACTGCACTTGCTGGCACGCTGGCACTCGGCGGTCTTGCGCAAGCGCAAGCGGCGGAGTCCACAGGCGGACGACAAATCGAAGAAGTTGTCGTCACCGCGGAGCGGCAAGAGTCGTCTGTTCAGGATACCTCTATTTCCATCACCGCCTTCACCGAGGGAATGATGGAAGACTTTGGTATCCGCAATCAGTCAGATTTGCAGAACCTTATTCCGGCAACCGTAATTCTGCCCTATGACGCAGCAATTCGCGGCGTTGGTAGAAACTTTAGAAGTTTGGGTGGCGACCCGGGCATCTCTACTTATATGAACGGCGTGTATTCAGAGGATTTGTATACCGCCACGATTGGTTCATTCTGGGACATCAAGCGGATTGAGATTCTTCGCGGACCCCAAGGCACCCTATACGGTCGTAACGCGATCGGCGGCGCTATGAACTTCATTTACAACGAGCCCACCCAAGAATTCGAGGGTGCGTTCAAGGTGATCGGTGGCACATTCGATACAATCGATTCTTACGGAATGATATCCGGTGCCCTTATCGACGATACCTTGGCCGGCCGGTTGAGCATCTCAAACCGAACTCACGACGGCTACCTCAACGAGGCAGGCATCGGTCCAGATCTAGATAGTGGCAAGGAGCGCAACGTCGCGGCTCAACTGCTGTTAACGCCAAGAGATGATTTTCAGGTGAAGCTCCGCTACAACGACGCCCAAGTAGATCGAGTTATGGGCGGTGCCGATGGCGGTGGTCTCGTGATCCTTCGAGGTGAATCCCAAGACGGTCTGAGCCGTGATTACAGCAAATATGTCTTTGGCTACCGCGCTATTGACCCAACGGTAACAGATCCGATGAATCGCGGCTTCTATGACGCGACTCAACCGGTATATACCTTCACCGATCCGATGGGTGGCCCTGACGTCCAGGCCCAATACGTTCGACCGGGCATCGACCGCGTGCTGGATATGGCGGGCGACGGTTCTTTAGGCGGCACCGTCGGCTTACCTAACTACGGTTATGGAATCGAAGCAGACCCGAACCATTGCGTCTTCACAGATCTGAAAAACATCAAAGGCTCGGACCTCTGCGCCTACACCAATGGTGTGAACATGGAGAACTACGACCAACAGGGAATTCAGCTTGAGGCGGAATGGGACGTATCTGACACGTTGAGCGTGAAATATATCTTTGGCCGCAACCAGTCTCTTTACCAGCGTATAACCGATGACGACAACACCTACTCAACTCAGATGGATCGTCAGTTCTACGTTAACCACGAGGGTGATTATCAGAGCCACGAACTGCAGGCGTTTTACGACCTAGGCGACAGCGTTAGTGTGACTTCCGGTATTTTCTTCTACGATGCAGAAATCAATCAGCGAGGCGATTTCTACAGCGAAGCAGAGGATCCACGTTTCACTACGGCCGACCCGTACTCAGTAGCAATACTCGGTGCTGGTTCTCAAACTAACCTCTACTCAGCGCGAGACTTAAGTGCACCCGATGGCGTTACGCAAGTTCGTACTGGGGCATGGGAAGGCGATCCCGGCGGAACCGCAATCGAAAAGGGCCCTAACACAATCGGAACAGATCTTCTCTATCACACAACAACCAAACGAGACGCTTTTGCTGCATACACGCAGGGCGTTTGGAGCATGAGCGAAGACTTCACGCTTACGGCCGGTGTTCGTTACGCGACGGACGAAGTCTTCGGCGAAGAGAATCTCTGGCGATATACGGAAGCCTATTTGCCTCCTGCACTATTGGGCCTCAATCTAGCGCAACTTAACGTCGTTCGCGGCGCGCTCGACGCAGAGACTTTGCAACCCACGGGTAATGTCCATGTTCTAACTTCCGGCATTCCGCTAAGTCTGGCTGTGCATCGTCACATGAACCGCAAAGACACTAAAGTAACTGCTCGACTAAACGTCGATTGGGATTTTGCTGACAACATGATGATGTACGCAAACGTAACCAGCGGCTATCGATCCGGCGGTTACAACCTAGTGTTCTTCAGCGCGACGGAAACCTATGATCCAGAGGAGCTAATTGCTTACGAGATCGGCTTCAAGGGCCAGCATCTGGATAATACTCTGCAAGTGTTCGCTTCTGCTTACTTGTACGATTACTCGAACATCCACACTTTTGGTGCTGAGTTATCTGCGACTGGCGGCACAACAACCTCGGTTCTTGAGGCTGATGGGGCAGACATCAAGGGTGTTGAGGCTGAAATCATGTATCTGTTGACCGACAACCTCACCCTTGGTGGCAACATGAGCTATACACCAAGCGAGTACACCTCGGACACATACCTTTCAAACACCGCGGACTTTAGAGTACCCAACAGCCTGTTTTCAGCAGTGGATATCAACTACAACCTAAAGGGTAATCAGGTTCTTAATGTTCCCGATTATAAAGGCTCTGTTTTTGCTATGTATTCTACTCCGCTTGACGCAGGTGGCTCGATTGAGCTACTAGCTAACTTCTCCTGGATTTCAAAGGTGTATCACACTCCTTTCATGGACGAGAAGGACTCAACGCCTGGCTATGATCGGCTTGATCTTCGAGCAACGTGGACAAGTGACGACGAAGCGTGGGTTGTTGCGGGCTACATCAATAATGTTATGGACAAGATTGGTATCCGCCAGCTCGAAGCCCATGGTGAGAGTCAGGGCTTCCGACGAACCGGTCAACTTACCGAGCCACGAATGGCAGGTGTAGAGGTCAGCTATAAGTTTGGTGCCAACTAGACTACTGACTGATCTACAAAAAAGCCGCCTTCGGGCGGCTTTTTTTATGCTGACTTTTTGAAAATAACCAAGCTAGACTTGAGCTGTTGTCTTTGGGGAGCAGCTGTGAAGAATCTATATCAAATCGCGGTGGCCAGCAGTTTGCTGCTCGCGTCTACCCATCTAGCGGGCGAGAATTTATCGACTACCAAAACCGAGTGGCAATCCCTCTTTGATGGCCACTCGACCGACGGCTGGCGCCGATATGGCAGCAACAAGCCGATTAAGGGATGGCAAGCGATCGACGGCGAACTCGTGCGAACCAGCAAAGCGGGCGATCTTATCACTGAGCAACAATTTTCCGATTTCGAACTGGAGTTGGAATGGAAAGTTGAGTCTGGGGGTAACAGCGGAATTTTCTTCCGCGCCGACGAATCAGAGCGCTATATTTTTTTGACCGCGCCAGAAATGCAAATTTTAGATGATGCCAGTCACCGGGACGGCAAAAGCCCTCTGACATCCGCAGGTGCAAACTATGCACTGCACCCTGCACCTCGGGGCGTGGTAAATCCAGCCGGCGAATGGAATCACGCTCGTCTGCGCGTTATCGGCAATCAAGTCACTCACTGGCTAAACCATCAACAAATAGTGAGTTACGAACTTGGCAGCGAGGACTGGCAGCAACGGGTCGCCAAGAGCAAATTTGCCAAATGGCCAAAGTACGGTTCGCTATCCCGCGGACATATCGGCTTACAAGATCACGGCGATCGCGTAGCTTTTAGAAATATCCAAGTCAGAGACTTCTCCGATGACTAAGAGCCAACCCGAATTTGACGTCATCGTCGTAGGTTCAGGCGCCGCAGGGGGCATGTCTGCTTATGCCCTGAGTTGCGCTGGCGTGCGTGTACTAATGCTGGAGGCCGGCCGCGACTACGACGCGGTGAGCGAAACACCCATGTTTGAAACACTCGAGGACGCACCCTTACGCGGTGCAAGCACACCAGATAAACCTTTTGGCTATTACGACGCGACGGTAGATGGCGGTTGGCGGGTTCCAGGCGAACCCTACAGCAGCGCAGAGGGCACGGACTTTCTGTGGTGGCGCTCACGCATGCTTGGCGGTCGAACTAATCATTGGGGGCGAATCTCTCTAAGGATGGGCGAATATGACTTTAAGCCCTATTCTCGAGATGGCTTAGGCGCTGATTGGCCAATGGCGTACGAAGACATGGCTCCCTATTACGACAAGACCGAAGCCCTTATAGGAATTTATGGCTCAAACGAGGGTCTCGAAAATACGCCAAACTCAAGCCCGGGCGTACTGCTCAATCCACCGGCCCCACGCGCCGATGAACTGCTTACGCAAAAATATTGCCGTGAGCTTGGCATCCCGGTAGTCCCCTGCCATCTTGCGATCCTGTCGGAAAAGCAAAACCATCGACGTTGGCCCAGAGAGCTACACCCAAATAACGCTCTTGGTCAGCGGGTCACCCGCGACATCATGCGCGCCCGGGCCGCATGCTTTTTTGCCACTCCCTGCGGTCGCGGATGCTCTATCGGGGCCAATTTCCAATCACCCACTGTATTACTGCCTCCAGCTCTGGCAACCGGCAACCTGACCATCCGCACCGATGCCATGGTCTACGAGGTGAGCACTNATGCAAGAGGTCACGCCAATGGCNTTGGCTACATTGACCGTATCACCGGCAAGCAACACCATGTGCGTGCTCGCGTAGTTATCCTCGCAGCCAGTGCCTGCGAATCCGCCCGAATAATGCTTAATTCGNAAAGCACAGCCCACCCTCAAGGTCTGGGNAATGCCAGCGGTCTGGTTGGCAAATACGTTATGGATACGGTTGGCGCCGGTCTGCTGGGGCAAATTCCTATGATGGAAAATATGCCGCCACATAATGCAGATGGCGCATCTGCCATGCACATGTACATGCCCTGGTGGCTCTATCAAGAACAGGCTAAGGGTCAACTGGATTTCGCACGCGGCTACCATATCGAGTTCGGCGGCGGCCGACGCCTCCCACAGAGCGGCCACTTCAGCGCGGTTGAGGCTATGAACGGTGGCAATTATGGTATGCAGTTGAAAGAGGACTGCCGTCGCTACTACGGCTCCTTTATCGGCTTCAGCGGGCGTGGCGAAATGATCCCCAANGAAGATTGTTATTGCGAAATTGACTCCGAGCAGAAAGATAAATGGGGCATTCCTACCCTCAAGTTTCACTGGCGTTGGTCAGAGCACGAGCTTAACCAGGCTCGTCATATGCATAAGACCTTTGAATCAATCGTNGGCGCCATGGGNGGCCGAATTATGGGCAAAGTCGCNACGGANGGCGCTGAGGCGATNAAAAAGCCTGGCGAAATTATTCATGAAGTAGGCGGTGCCCGCATGGGTAGTGACCCCAATACGTCGGTGCTCAATCAATACTGCCAGTCTTGGCAAGTNCCCAATCTTTTCGTTACCGACGGTGCTGCCTTTGTCTCTAATGCTGATAAAAATCCGACCCTAAGNATCATGGCAAATGCTTGGCGCTCTGCGGATTACTTAGTGCAAGAAATGCGCGCACGCAATTTGTAGAGAGGGAAATCCATGACNGACATCATTGCTTCTGACAAGGCGCCCAACCACGGTATGGACCGGCGCATGGCACTGCGCGTNTTAGCAGNCATAACCGCCAGNACCCAGGNTCCTGCANCGTTAGCTAGTGCAGAGCCAGCCCTCGATCTNGCACGCCAAGTTAGCGGACCAGCCGGCACGCTGACCGATCCAGATCTACGCGCAGGGCTAGTGCCATGGCCGAGAACCTTGGAATCCGCCGAACTTGCACTGTTAAAACANCTGTGNGCGATCATATTACCCGCAGACGAACGCTCTCCCAGTGCTGCAGATCTCGCCTGCCACGACTTTATCGACGAGTGGGTGAGCGCCCCTTATCCGAGGCAACAGCGCGACCGCAAAATCATTCTTGCAGGCTTAAATTGGCTAGATCAACAAGCCACTGAACAAAATCAGGCAGAAACCTTTNTGCAGTTNGAGCCAGCGCAGCAAGCTGCAATCCTCGACAGCATCTGCACGCCGGCCAGCGCCNCGAACCGAGAGGCTGCAGGCTTTTTTTCGCTACTGCGGGCCCTTGTATGCGGCGCTTTTTTTACCACCCAAGCGGGAATGGATGATCTGCAATACATTGGCAATAAACCCCAGGCATCTTGGTCGCTGCCGCCGANAGAGGTGCTTGACCACNTGGGTTTAACAGAAGATTTGGAGGGCTAGCCAGGGCCTAATCACTGACAAAGCTATTCATACCGTTAGAAAAGAATCAGGAGTACATCATGAGCGAAGCGATCTTAGAACTGAATGAAATCAAAAATCGCGTCTCCGCTGAGGAGTGGGCGATACGCCAAGACCTAGCGGCAGCGTACCGGCTAATTGCTCACTATGGCTGGGATGATATGGTATTTACGCATTTATCCGCGCGGNTTCCCGGCCCTGACGACCATTTCTTACTCAACCCCTACGGTTACCAGTTCAGCGAAGTTACTGCATCAAATTTGGTCAAAATCGATCTTGAGGGCAATGTGGTTCTGGACAACGGTTTCGAGGTAAATGCGGCGGGTTTTACCATTCATAGCGCCGTNCATATGGCACGCCACGATGCCTTAGCTGTGATGCACGTGCACACCGANGCGGGCGTCGCTGTCGCAAGCATGCAGGAGGGTTTGCTGCCTTTGAGCCAGCACGCGATGTTCGTCTATCACGACCTCGCCTATCACGATTGGGAGGGTGTTGCGCTGGATCTCGATGAACGCGAGCGAGTCGTTGCGGANCTTGGCAGCAAAAACGTTATGTTGCTGCGCAACCATGGCACCCTAGCCTTAGGCGGGAGNGTTCCATCCTGTTTTCTGCGGCTTTATTACCTAGAACGCGCATGNAAAATCCAGCTCGGCATTATGAGCGGCACCCCAAATATGCCGAACCAACAGGCCATCGACATGATGCAACAAACCTTCAACAACAAAGATTCCTGGGAAGGACTCGGTGGTGTTGCATGGCCATCTATGCGCCGCCTCGCAGATCGCTTAGATCCGAGCTATCAATACTGATCGATCGCGAAATACAATCNGATGCCAAGGCTATTACTGNTAATTTTGATCTGGGTTCCTTCTATGAGCTTGGCAGCACCCTACTCCATAGTAATCCATGGCGGCGCTGGCACTATTTTGCGCGACAAAATGAGTGCCGAAGTTGAGTCCGACTATCGGCGCGTACTCAGTAGCGCGGTCAAAGCCGGACATGCGGTCTTAGCTCAGGGCGGCACCAGTGACGACGCGGTGATTAAGGCCATTCTAGTGCTCGAGGACTCACCACTATTTAACGCGGGCCATGGTGCCGTTTTCACACACGAAGGCACTGTAGAACTAGATGCCTCGATTATGCGCGGCGACGATCTCAATGCTGGCGCAGTGACCGGAGTAAAGAGGGTTCGCAATCCAATCTTGCTCGCCCAGCAGGTAATGCTTAACTCCCCCCACGTGATGCTTATGGGTCAGGGCGCCGAAGATTTTGCCAAGCTCCAAGGCCTTGAACTTGTGGATAATAGTTATTTCCATACCGAACGTCGGCGCCGTCAATTACAGCGCGTCATCGACAGTAATCAGGCGGTGGCCGCTTCGGAGGACTCCAGCGACGAATTTGAGGTGCAAAAATTCAGCACCGTTGGGGCGGTCGCACTGGATCAGCAGGGCAACATCACAGCCGGTACCTCCACAGGAGGTATGACCAATAAACGCTACGGCAGAATTGGCGATTCACCGGTTATTGGCGCGGGCACTTATGCCGACAATCAAGCCTGTGGGATCAGTGCCACCGGTCATGGCGAATATTTCATTCGCGCCGCGGTCGCCCACGATATCTGCGCCCGAGTGAAATATCAGGGAATCGACCTGCGCACTGCCGCCGACGCGGTAATCAATGACAAACTTATTCAGATGGGTGGCGACGGTGGAATTATTGGCATAGACCCGAAGGGTAATGTGGTCTACACCTTCAATACCCCTGGTATGTACCGCGCCAGTATCGACACCAGTGGCCATCTGGATGTGCAAATTTTTCGCTAACCCCTATTGGTTGGACGCTCTGTAGCGATCTCAACTATCAAAATTCACACCGCTCTAGCGAGCACGCGACACCGACATTGGCAGCATTTATTCGGCCGCCGCCAGGTATGCGCTCATGTCCCAGTCCGGCCAGCGCGCCTGGGTAAGCTGCAGGGTTCTTGCCGTCCAAAATGGATCTCCCGGCAGCGGAATACCGAGACACTGCAACTGCTGAGGGGATCCATGATTCAGAATCAAGTGCCAAGGCCTGTCTGGCGCAAACTGCCATACATGAAAGCCGATCTGGCTATTGCCCGCAGCTTTGAAGCTCACGGTCATTGTATATCGAAAACCGTTCACATCAGTGAGATTGGTGCCACGATGGAAGGTATCTATGCCGTAGGCCAAAATTGATCCNGCAGGGGCAGCTGCAGAGCGTTGTCGCGCCAGTAGCGCAGGTTGCTGCTCCGTGGCAGCAACAACCGCACCGTCGCCGAGCACCACTGCAGCATCGTCTTTGGCGACATAATGCAGCGCACCGACCCCATCTGTTACGTCGGAAATGTAGATAACAAAATTCACCGTTCGCAAACGTGACTCATCACCCGGCACCGTCAGAGTATGGTTGCCAAAGTCACAATGAAACGCCTGGTCGTAATCCGCCTCGCCAGTGAACTTAGCCCAGGTATGGGACTGATANAGCTCCACTTCATTAACGCCTAACAACCTTTTTGCCAGTGCGATCAACCTCGGGTTAAGGGAGATCATATTCATCGCGACCGAGCCTTGATAAGGCAAAATGTCGACATTCATAAACTGTTTTCGGTGTGAGGCACCAACACTTCCTGCCGGCTTGACGTCCAAGGCTTTGCCATCACCTTGGCCTTGCACACCGTACTGGGCCTGATAATCCGCATAGATGGGTGCGATCTCTTCAGCAGCAAAAAAATCCTCAATAACCACCGCGCCATCTTTGTGCCACTGGGCAATCTGCTGATCCGTGACTGCTTCACTTAACACCATCTTGGCTCCTCACCCTCGTCAATTTACAGCTGTCCGACTCTTATAGGACACACCAATAACCTATTGCCCGCAGTTTTCGCTAGACTCGACAGCTTATCAAGACATCGTACCGTTATGAAAATCACACGACTCACTACATATATTGTCCCGCCGCGTTGGTTATTCCTAAAAATCGAAACCGATGAGGGCTTATTTGGTTGGGGTGAACCGGTAGTTGAGGGGCGCGCGCATACCGTGGCCACAGCTGTGGACGAGCTATCTGACTATCTAATCGGCAAAGACCCGCTGCAAATCGAAAAACATTGGCAAGCCATGTATCGCGGCGCGTTTTATCGCGGTGGGCCCGTATTGATGAGCGCTATCGCCGGGGTCGATCAGGCCTTATGGGATATCAAAGGCAAATACCATNATGCGCCCGTGCACCAGCTACTGGGTGGGCAAGTGCGAGACCGTATAAAAGTTTATGCCTGGGTTGGCGGCGATCGCCCATCGGATATCGTGGCATCAGCGGAAAAAGCCATAAGCGACGGTTTTAGCGCGACCAAAATGAATCTGACCGAAGAACTCCAGGTCGTTGACCATCTGAGCAAGATTGACGACGCCGTGGAGCGTATCGCAAGTCTGCGCAGCGCTGTTGGCAATAAACTGGATATCGCAGTGGACTTCCACGGTCGAGTACATGCGCCCATGGCAAAGGTGCTGATTAAAGCAATCGAGCCCTATAACCCCTTATTTATAGAGGAGCCCGTTCTGAGCGAACAGCTGGAAACCATGGCCCAATTACGCCGCAATACCCATATTCCGATCGCCACCGGCGAACGCTTGTATTCCCGTTTTGACTATAAAAGTCTCTTTACCCTAGGTGCTGCGGACATTATTCANCCGGATCTATCTCATGCCGGTGGCATTACCGAGTGCAAGAAAATTGCCGCTATGGCGGAATCCTGGGATCTGGCCTTGGCACCCCATTGCCCGCTCGGACCGATTGCGCTCGCTGCTTGTCTACAGATCGACGCGGTGAGCCAAAATGCGTTTATTCAAGAGCAAAGCCAAGGTATTCACTACAACCAAAGCAACGATTTAACCGACTACCTTAGCGACCCTAGCGTGCTGCATTTTAGCGACGGATATGTTGATATCCCTCAGGGGCCTGGGCTNGGAATCGATATTAACGAGGACTACGTTATCGAGCGCAGCAAAGAGGGCCATCGCTGGCACAATCCAATATGGCAACATGGGGATGGCAGCATCGCCGAGTGGTAAACGCACAATAAGCAGCAACCGAGGGGACACTATGATTATCAAGAAAATCGCGATCGGATTGGTTATCGCATATGCCGGCATCGTTATCTTATTTGAGTCTCTGCTGGGTTATTACCAGCCGCAAAACGATGGCACGATAACTATTACCACGACTAATGCAGCGGGCGTGCAGGCAGACCGGGTGCTCTCGCGCATCACCGTTGGTGATCGCCTATATGTTGCCGCGAATCACTGGCCGCGGGCCTGGTATCGGCAAACTCTGGATAATCCAGATGTAACCGTCACCATCGACGGTAAACGCTCGGACTTTAAGGCCGTGGCAGTAGGCGATGAGGAGCACGCTAACGTGAACAGCAGTTCTCCTCTGCCGCTGAGCTTTCGCTTCCTGACCGGTTTTCCACCGCGCTATTTTCTTCGTCTGGATCCACGCTGACACCGGGTTGCTGCTGTCCGCATAGCTAGGGTCTACCGTACCCAGGCTCACTCAAGTGGCTGGGCTCAACTGCTACTGCGGGCGCTCGCCTTTAACGATGACGCGGTGCATATGCCGCCGATGGCCCTGATAGTCATTCAGTGCGTTATGGAACATGCAGCGGTTGTCCCACATCGCCAAGCTACCCGGCTGCCACTTGAAACGCGTTACAAACTCATCCTTGGTTAAATGCTTGGTTAGAAACCGAAAAATGGCCAGACTTTCGTCTCTGGTCCAGCCTTTAATGTTGATGGTGTGGGGCTTACTGCAATAGATGCTTTTGTTCCCCGTCTCTTCATGTGTACGGATCAGCGGATGCTCTACTTCCGACTCGGCAAATTCCGCATTACCGCCATAGGCGTCACCAAGATTCTGTTTTGCCGCCACCGACTTATAGTCACCGCTTTGGCCGTGGACTAACTTCGGTGAGTAAATACCTTGCCAGCTTTCAAGCGCCGCGCGCATCGCCGGACTGAGTGCTGCGTAGGCAGCTGTCGCATCTGCAAATAGAGTGTCCCCGCCCTCTTGGGGCACCTCAACTGCGTACAGTAATGTTGCCTTAGGCGGATACGCTTTATAAGAAGTATCTGTATGCCAGTCACCACCGAAATTCATCGTGGCATCAGCCTCTTTGATAATGGGAATCACGAAGGCGCTTTCGTCTACTGGCTGCATAAACGGGTACTGATCAAGCTCGCCAAAGTAACTGGCAAAGCGTGCTTGAGCAGTAGGCGATAAATCCTGATCGCGGAAAAACAATACATGATGCTGCAACCATGCGCTGTGGATCTCCTGAATAACCTCCCTAGCGAGTGGCTGCGACAAATCAACACCAGAAACCACTGCCCCAACCGGGCCTATTTGGTTGTCTACGGAAATATGCGCGTGGCTCATAGCACCTCCCCAGCACTTTTAAGCAGTCTTCAACAGTAATGAAAAATCCCTCGCAACACAAAATAAGCTACAGTCGAGTAGCGGCGCTTAATGGTCCATAGCGCAATACATTAGGGGGAGAAGTTTTGAGCAATAAACAAGTCTGTGCATTTTTAGGCGATGACGCATCACCAGAGGTGATGCAACCGACCATCGACA
The DNA here is from genome assembly GCA_002690405.1 of Gammaproteobacteria bacterium. Classification (GTDB taxonomy): domain Bacteria; phylum Pseudomonadota; class Gammaproteobacteria; order Pseudomonadales; family Azotimanducaceae; genus UBA4421. The sequence goes on along the minus strand of NZEI01000014.1, from coordinate 17,760 downwards.
TCATCGAAGACATGCAGCTAGGGATCGACTTCCACTACCCTGCTGTCGGCGCCGATGCCAAAAGCACCACGGGCAGTCTATTCCCCGAGCAAAGCAAACAAGCCATCGACGCGGCGGATGCGACCTTTTTTGGTTCAACCAGCGGCAACAGCACAGCCGCTTTATTCTATTTGCGCTGGGGTAAACAGACCTTTGCCAACGTTCGTCCAAGCCAATGGCTGCCCGGTTACGCCAGCCCAATGGCCAACCCAGAAAATATTGACTTTGTGATTGTGCGCGAAAACCTCGAGGACCTTTATCTTGGACTTGAAGGCGATCTCGAAGACTTGGCAGCGCTTAACTACTATTCACGTCATGCCCGGGCCAATTTGGCAGATTTAGGACCCGGCAAATACGCCATTAAGACGATTACCGAACGTGGCAGTGAACGGGTGATTCGCCATAGTTTCGAGCTGGCCCGACAGCGCGGACAGAAGCGTAAAGTCACAGTGACCTGCAAGTACAATATGCTTAGTACCGCAGATGGCTTGTTCTTAGATACAGCAAAAAAAGTTGCCGAGGATTATCCGGATATCGACTTTGAGCATTTTATTGTGGACGATTTTTTATGCCGCATGATCGCTCACCCTGAAGATTTAGATGTGGTCGTAACCCCCAACCTATACGGGGATATTTTATCTGACGGCGCAGCAGGCATGATTGGCGGTCTGGGCTTGGCGGCATCAGGCTGTTACGGGACAGACTACGCTTATTTTGAATCGGCCCACGGTACAGCTCCGGATATTGCCGGCCAAAACATCATCAATCCCACCGCGACCATGTTATCTGCGGCCATGATGCTCGACTATTTGGATATGCAAGAAGCGGCACTAAGACTGCGCCAAGCATTAGGTTCGGTCTATTCAGAGGGCCGCATACTGCCACGCGATCAGGGTGGAACAGCCTCCACCACTGAATTTTGTGCAGCGGTGAGAGCACTCCTTTAACCCTGTCATGATTTGAATAACTCGCCCTCTATATCGGCAAAGCCTTTGAACTCCAAAGCGTTGCCACTGGGATCGTATAAGAACATTGTGGCCTGCTCGCCTACCTCACCGGCAAAACGGATATAGGGTTCGATCACAAAATGCACGTCGTGGGCGATCAATCGGTCACGCAAATCCGCCCATGTNGGCATGTCCAAAACCACGCCAAAATGGGGAACTGGGACATCATGGCCGTCCACCGGATTATCGCCACGGGGCTGATTCGATGTATTGGCCGCCACCGTATGGCATACCAGCTGATGCCCGAATAAATTCAAGTCGATCCACTGGTCACTGCGACGGCCGGTGGCACAGCCGAGGACTTGAACATAAAAATNTTCAGCGGNGGCTAGGTCAGTGACCGGGATTGCCAAGTGAAAGGGGAATAACGCCATAGTTTCTGCCATAGTGAATGTTTCCGGCAAACGCACCTCAATTCAGAAAGCACTTTTGCGGTGCCACAGCCTAACTATGAAAAGAGAAAAATACGATGCTAAAAGCTATGGGTTATCTAACGAACGGCTGTGTATTCGGGCTACTTTTACTGTGCTCGATATCAGCGNATGCTGACGAGCAGGATGCAGGCGCAACTCCGAAAGTCATAGTCAAAAAATTTGAAACCATTGAATCGATCAGCGGCGAACTTGGTAGCAAAGTAACTGAGCAATTACGCGCACACGGCATTGACTTGGACAATATCGAANCCGAACTCGACACNCTNGACCTAGACGGCCGCCGGATCGTGATAATGCGCAGCGATGAAGACGGCGCAACGATGCCGTTCGCTGCAAAAATATTCAGTGATACNTTGGATCTTCAAGCTCGGCCAGAGCAACCACCTTTGAACCAAGCCGCCGCCGACTGCGTGCTGGCTCGCTTGGCAAAAATGCAAATCAGCAANGCGGTAACGCTGCTAAGAGAGGCGTGTCACGCCCGTCATNCCGACTAAGGGTNTTGCAACAGACGACACATTGTTACCAAGAATCTTTGAAGATCCTGTTTGAGTCCCGCAGGTGCTCGATGGTCAGAAAAAAGTTAATAACGAAAAATGCGAATACNAGGATCCACTCGGTCCAGGGGTTGGAGTAGATGAGTAAAAACGCCACCCGAAAAACGACCAGCCAATAGCCGAAGACTAGGATGGGTAAAACCGATGATAAGGGGCGCTGGTGACGTAAATAACTGATTATGAAGTAGGAAACCGTCATAAATGCTGCTGAGCGAATACTGTGTAGGCGCCAGTTAGCCGTCGCAACATCAATTTCAATGAGCGTATAGGGCACCTCGTACATGTACCCAAACAACGGCAGCCACGCAGAAGGTGCGAGCCAGATCAATAAAACCAGCATAATGACTTTGCCGAATCTCATAAGCGNCCCCAGTCGAACCTACAGCTNTCTGCAAGTCGTCACTCGATGACCCNGAGAGTACCTNAACAACCACTAAAAGTGCACGCTTAGCCAATCACCTCAANGGTGCGCNAAACCTNAAAAATGGCGNCGGAAGTCGGGAAATTTTTACACGAACNACCACAGATGGTTTGACAGGCAGGCACGAGCAGGTACTATACGCGGCCTTGCCAGAGTACTGATTTTTGGGTGTTTAGCTCAGTTGGTAGAGCGGCGCCCTTACAAGGCGTAGGTCGCAGGTTCGACCCCTGCAACACCCACCAAGTCCGAAGCGTTTGCGCACCTGCGTGAATGCTGAAGTCGCTGCGGAGCGGTAGTTCAGCTGGTTAGAATACCGGCCTGTCACGCCGGGGGTCGCGGGTTCGAATCCCGTCCGCTCCGCCATTTATCAATATTTATCAACACCTTACGAATAATTTTGGGTTTTACCCCCAACAAAACCCGCTAAAGAGTTTTTGCTGCGATCGGTGAGATTTTTACGTTTTTCTGCGCGGCGGAATCTAAATCCCCCGATCACCGACCCCACCCCAGGGGCACCCCCGCCTTGTCAGATTGGGTCTCCTAGCATTCGTACATATTAGCAATGCGCGTTGAAGATCCTGCAATATCATCGCCAGAGGACGGTTTCCGGCCCGAGGCGCTCGTTCGTCGATTGGAATCCAAATCAANCTATATGATACTTTTTTCTCTATGCTGATAGGCCAGTAGTTGTTCCACCAATAAAGGGAAACTGTCGTGGACGAAGCCAGACCGGATTGGATATATCCCTATGCCGATACCGAGCATCGATTCCATCTGCAACACGTTCATTTATTCGCGTCAGATCTCAATGCATCCATCGAATTCTACGAATACTGGTTTGACGCGAAAGTCATCTACGATGGGGAAACAGCAGGTGCCCGCAACGTGTTTATGAAAATCGGGCTCGGTGCGCTCCACTTCTATGAACAACCACCCAAAGCCTTGAGCAAGAATGCCGTGCACCACCTAGGGATGCAGGTTGTGGGTCTGGACGAACTCTACACTCGCATGCAAAACGAAGGGTTGAACTTACCCAATCCCATTCGTCGCTTCGGTCGCCAAGCGAANAGTGGTGGCTATTTCATGCTTGANGCCCCGGANGGNGTGTTATTGGAGGTCTTTGAACCGGGAATATCCAAGTTTAAAGCAGTACGCGAATATTACGGCTTTGGAGAAGCGTCGCGCCAGAAATCTTAGGTGATTGGCTCTGGTGGAGGAACAGATCGCCAGGTTCCGGGCAGTTGCTCTTCCTATGCCCAGGCCAGAGCTTAAACTTAGCGAAATCGGTGAATAAAGTCTTAGATTCGATAGCTCTTGTCTGCGAATTTATCCCCCGGGGTTTTCCCCCACTACGGTGGTGGTTTTTGGCTTAGCCCAATTTAGGAAAACAGGATAAAATCTCACGCTGCGGACCCTCTATAAATCAATCACTTAGGTTGCTATGGACTGCTATAGAAGGGCACTTTCCAGGTTCCAATCCTGTCCGCTCCGCCATTTTACTCTCGTGCCTATCAGGCCGTTCACAGAGGTAAGCAACAGAGGTATTCATTATTCATGCTCAATTTAGCAATCAAATTAACCGAGCTTGGCGTAGTTCCTGAACCGATTCTCAGGATGGCCATCAAAAAAATAATCCAGCAACGCCGATTAGAGATCCCTATCTGTCCTGAAGAGCGGAAATCAAAAAAAGCTGCTTTTATTGAGGAGTTAAAATCAAGCCCGATCGCTTTAAGTACCCAGCAAGCTAATGAGCAACACTATGAGGTACCACCATCTTTTTTTCGCGAAATTATGGGGTCTCACCTGAAGTATTCCAGTGGCTGGTTCGATGACAAAACAGCTTCTCTTGATGCTGCTGAAGAGAATATGCTCAAACTATATGTAGAGCGACTTGGCATCCAAAATCATCAGCGGGTTCTAGATTTAGGTTGTGGCTGGGGAAGCTTCACTCTTTTTGCTGCTGCAAAATTCCCAAATTCAAATTTTGTCGCTGTATCTAATTCCAACGATCAAATTGAATTCATCAAAAACACTGCTCAAGCGAGATCTTTGGAAAATGTTCAAGCAATCAAACAAGATATGAATGATCTTTCTTTAGAGGGATCCTTCCACAGGATTATTTCTGTCGAAATGTTTGAACATATGCGGAATTATGGAACATTACTCAAAAAACTCCGCAACCACCTGCTGAGCGATGGAAAGATGTTTGTGCATATTTTCACCCATCGTGATCATCCTTACCCCTATGAGGTAAGAGGCCCGTCAGACTGGATGAGCAAATACTTTTTTACGTCAGGTCTAATGCCTTCACACGACATTTTCTCTTACTTTGAAGACGATTTTGTAGTTGAACAAAAATGGAAAATAAATGGTTCGCACTATGCCAAGACTTGCAATCTTTGGCTTCAAAATCACTATAGAAATAGAAACACTATTTTAAATATTTTTGCGAGGCATTACCCCAATCCAAAACAGTGGTTTGTTAGATGGCAGTTATTCTTTTTAGCTTGCGAGGAACTCTTCGCATGCAATGAGGGTAAGGAATGGTTCGTATCCCATTACTTAATGGGGCTTAGGCAAGAACAACCCTAGGCGTAAAAAACATGATAAGAAACACCCTAGAAGCTTTTTTCTTTTATCCGTAAAAGTTTGAGGTGTCCCCGTCGGACCCAGTGATAATCCTCAGATCACCGACCCCATTCACCGGGGATCTCCTCTTGCCTCCTGCCCAGGAGTGGTCTCTGTCAAAGATAGCTGCAAGGTATTAATAAATGGCTGACACTGCGCCCTTTTCTAATTGGGAGCATCTTCGACGGTGTGAGTATGTATCCAATGCCTATGCAAAAAAGAAAATTCATCTGTTACCTTGACTGCTAAGAACTAACATCGATGATGCTTAGACAAGAGAGGTATGGTTAGACATGTATCTAAAAAAATTATTGCCCCTTTTTTTGGCTTTAGCTTTTAGCTCTTCACCTTGCGCAACGATCATGGCGGCTGATGCCGAGGTGAAGAATAGGCACCCCTATGTTTTTCATCTTGTTCAAAAGAATCTGTGGGAAGAAGCATCTAGCAGTGAGGACCAGGTATATTACCCGCCTACCTACAAACAAGATGGTTTCACGCATGGAACTGCGAATCCTGAGAAACTATTAACCGTAGCGAATCACTTCTATAAAGACGTTCCCGGAGACTGGTTGTGTCTTCGAATGACGGTAGATAGCTTAAAGATAAGCGGTGTTGTAACGGTTTTCGAGGGAACCGCTCCGGTCGGGGATAAGCCCGCGGATTTTGACGGAAATGATGACGAACTTTATCCACACATCCTGGGCGGGATCTCACCAATGGCCGTTATCGATACGCACAAAGTCTTCCGGGCAGAAGATGGCGTATTTACAGCCATAGAAGGTGTAGCCACTTCCAATGGGGTCTACCCAAAGCCGCCCCGTGAAAATTAAATCCGCGGCCTTGGCTCGACCCTATTCTATGACCCCAAAAGAAGCCTCACATGGTTGGCCGGTTTTTCTTGGCGCTCGCTCGAATAAGCTCTCTTTCCTCGTGGACCAAGCTGCCCGAGATTTCGGGTGTACATTAAAGATAGGGAAGCGACGCTGATTCAAGGCCGAAGTTTGATTGGCGCATGAGCAGGTTCTCCTGTTGACGCGCCGCCCAAGGTCGGTCATTTTCTTTGGTTTCCGCTTAGGAGGCGCCATGAGCAAGCTCGAGCCACTGTTTAGTCGATTATGGTTATCGATCGTTGCTGCAGTATTATTTCTTCAAGGCAGCTATGCAGTAGCCGAGGATGAGGTAATCGATGTCCAGAACGATGAGATCGACGTTACCTTGTTTCGCGGCGCCGCCAACAACTCCTACTTCCCCGTGTATTTTAAAGCGCAACCAGTCCCCGGAGCGGAGAACGTGGAGATGGAAGCACACGCGGTCGATCTGAGGCCCGAGCGCGCCGTTACGCTGCACGTAGAGATCTATAACCCAAACGGGACAATCCCTCTAATCATCACGCCTGGCGGAAATGGCGATACGAACGGCTTCGGGGGCTTCGCTAGAAACGTTGCTGCCGCATCGCCGGAATTGAAAGTGATAATTTATGACCGCCGGAACCTGGGTATGTCCGAAATTAACTTCGGTCGTGAGCCGCAAATGATCGAGGAAGGTGAAGACTTGCATATCTTAATCGACCGTCTAGGGGTAGCACCCAGCGCTTTGTATGGCATGTCTTCTGGCGCGCGCTCCAATCTTATTCTGGCTTCGCGCTACCCTGAGGACATTGCTGCGCTCGTCATCGCCCCTCTTACCGGTGGACCTTACGCAGCAGCTCGATTATCTGAAGACTATTTTTTCAAATATCTAGCGAACAAAAAGCTAACGACGAGGAAACACGTCAACGAGGTGCCAATTAGGTCTATGGAGGACCTAGCCCGCACTGATCTGTGGAGCGCTTATCTCTCACGAAACACTTCTGAAAAGCGAGATCAATTTTTTACCACCGACATTAACGACTTCCTCGCAGCTATGGAGGCATCTGGTAGTCATTTACAAAAAACACGCTACCAAACCGCATTGGGCATGGATGACAAGGAGTTAGCGGAACTCAACGTCCCAGCTACGTTGATCCTCCACCATGATCAATACAGTGACAATCTACACCCAGTCACAAACTCCAGGGCTGCTACGACCCTTATCTCCAACTCGTCGATGAAGTTTGCACCACACTTACCAGACATATTAGAAGCACTAATACCGTTCGTTTTAAAACATACTCCCAAGCTGCAGTAGTAAGCGATTTAGAGTCCAGCAACGATAAACCAAGTCATATGGAAGCACACAAAGATGTATCTAAATACTTTGACGCCGCCCAAATTGAGAGGCTGCCATTAGACCTTTCTGCGCCTCGATATGAGCCGAGCAAACCAAGTTCCGAAGCGCGACGCATACGCTATCAAAGGTGCAGAGCCGCCACCGCCATATGGAATGCGGCCGACACCAGAGCAGGACGCCTTCAAGCCTTAAAAAATTATCAAACTGAAAATACTCTGGCTGACGCTAGTGTCGTTGAGCTTATGGGGCCGTTTTTGAACAAAGCGTCAAATCGCCTTCCGCTTACTGAGATCGAGGACGCGCTAAAGAAATTGGGCCTGCATAGTGAGCACAACACTGTTTTGTCTCGATTTGAAAAAGACAAGCTCGACCAGGAGGGGTATCTCAACTTAGGGCAACTCTTAAACGAAGAACAACTTGTGCAGATGCGTCGTCGCTATGACATAGCGATTGTAAGGGACGGCAATAAACCAGAGAACATCGGCACAAGGGGAATCGGCAGGCTAGTCGATACGGTTGTGGGACCTATTAATAAAGAAGGGTTGCTGGACAGCATTTTTTTACATCCTCGGTTACTTGCTGCCGTGCGGCACATCCTTGGTACCCATTTTAAATTTATTGGTTCCAACTATCACTGCGCCCTCCCCGGCTATGGTCACCAGGGCATCCATGCTGATTTTCTATGGGGGGTGAAGGGCGCTCCGTTAGTGGTTAATGCGGTCTGGTTGATAGACGGATTTACTTTAGAAAATGGTGCAACTCGAGTGGTTCCTGGAACTCATCGTTCCGGCGTGCACCCTACTGGTGATTTAGTGAGGGGTAAGCCTCGAGATCTTAATGAGTCGGTAGAAGGTGAGATAAAACTTACCGGCGCTGCAGGATGCTGTTTCGTTTACAACGCACACTTATGGCATGGAGGCACGCAGAATTGCACGAGCAAGTTGAGACGTGCTCAGCATTGTTTCTTTGGCCATTCCGAAATTCCCTCCTCTACTAACGTACTCCAAGCGATCGATAAGAGGGTCCAATCACGGATGGGGCAAGTTGGGCGGGCAATCCTAGACATAAGATAGGCAATGCCCTCTACGAGCGGATGACGGGGTCCTTTTAAAAAAGTGGCGCCGAAGTCCCTTTCATCACTCAAATCACCACCATGGTGTCGCACCGCTTTAGCGAGATTGAGGCACACTCATGGAGCGATGACCAAACTCGCGTTGATTAGAAAGTGGATAAGCACAAGGAATTCAAGCCTTCTGTATTTCAGCAAAATAAACATGCCACCAAATGCTGCACCGGAGATGATGTAATTTAATGACCTACCGACACTCTCCGGCTGTCCATGAATCAGCCAAAAAGAAATGATGGTTATCGTTAGGATAATATAGGAATTTCTTACTAAGCGTTGCAATCTTGTGAAAGCGAAGCCGCGAAACAGAACTTCCTCGGTAAATCCTGTTGTGAACGCCATGACTACCATAAATAAACGTTCGGCGGTTGATATGGGGCCAAAAGACACGGTCTGTGACCTCTTCGGCAACTCAGCGTAATAAATTTCAGGAACAACAATGGCTGCTAGCGATAAAGCGCAGAAAGTGGCAACGACCCAATATCTCTTAGCGACAAACCACTTGAAATTTAAACCAATGGAACCCCAATTTTCGCGGTTTTTAAAAAGCGCGAACCAAACAAATAAAAAAGGCACCCAATGGTAAATAAAGTTTGATAGCCACAAAAACCACCAGCTTTGTCTGTGCTTTTCACCAAAGTACCCAAATTCCCAGAGNCCTTTAACCGGAGAGGGGAAAACCGTGCTGAAAAAATCCAAACTATAAAGCAGTGGATACAAAACCAGCGATACGATCAAAGCCAACGCNGTNTATNTGTCCAAACCGCGTCCTGCTCCATTCCGGAGTTCATTATCTGATTGCACCGGCGCTGCCTTAAGACTCTCTACTTAGAAACTAGTTTTATAATTTTCTATTAAGTCTTTTTTCAATTTGCGCTTTTTCCCATTCGGGCCCGAGAAGATTGAACACTTCAAATACACACAATCCATGTACGAGTATCCCTATACCCCACCCAAAAGCCGGCAAATAGAACCAAAATTCATCAGGCGAATTCACTAGGTTCATCAACAAAAAGACAACATGGACTGCAAAAAATATCGCTAAATGCGTATAGAAACCCTTTATATCCTGAACCTGCTCTATCACCTTTAACTCCGCTTCATCACTTTGATCTGCCCACGGTTTTTGGTAATCCTGCAATTCCTCGAGATCAACCTCAAATACCGCGGCGAGGGAGTTGAGACTTTCCANACTTGCCCTATTCCCTCGTTCAATCCGTTGGACAGTTTTGATATTAAGACCGCTCAACTGAGCCAAGTGATCTTGAGACCATCCTCTTTTGAGCCGTAATTTTCGAACTAACATATCTGTATCTTTTCGTATTCCACTCTAACAATAGCAGTGTTTATTTTAATGGTTAGGACTTTACTGGGACGCACACCGGACATTTANCCGACAGAAATCCCGNNCCAGCGCATGATCTTTAAGNAGCCGNTACCAGAGACCACTNGATCCTTTGGGGGCCATNATTCAATGTCATCGCGGCGAGATCAACTCACGAACCGCGGATATCTATCACTGATGCAACACCCGAATACACTTAGAAGCAAATCAGCCGACTCATTCCTCACTAATCTCTAATGATAAGATTCCAGGAATCTAAAACCTCGTCAGTAAGATGTCTGACAAAAGCTGGTCGCAAGTATCTCTCCAGAACCAATAACAACCAGACAATCCTATCTACCCCCGGCTGCCTTCCGACAGGGACTGGTCGTATGGATTGGAANACACCTGATATTGCCAAGTAGCCTGCAATCTAAAAGTTGGATAATAAGTGCTTGGCGTTGTGGGNTGTGATTTGAAGCCCTGTTAAAAATGACTGTTGATGGTGTTTGCGTCCGCAATAGCAATGTATCGTTAAGGCGTGCAAGGGAGGCATGNGGGCGATGAGCAATTCAATTTTTGGAAAAGACGGCACGGCTCAGGGAGTGGCCAAACAGCGTTTGATCGAAACACTGGCTAAATCCGACAAACGCGTCATAAACGATCCTTATGCAGATAGATTTGTAATAGGCGCTGGGTTTATCAAGCTGATGGGTCATAAGTTTAGCGTCTGGTTGGGTAAAAAATTGGCGCCCGGCTTGCACGAGCATCTCATTGCACGCACTCGCTTCATCGATGATCTGATCGAAAAAGCCGCCACTACTGGAGCCGAGCAGTACGTCATTCTGGGCGCGGGATATGACTTGCGGGCACACCGGCTTGATCTTCCGTCTTCACTAAGAATTTTTGAGGTAGATCAGGCTGAGGTACAGGCTAGAAAACGCTCTAAGTTGCCAGAAAACCTTACCAACTCAGAAAATGTTACTTATGTGGCTGTAGATTTCACTCACCAGTCGTTAGCCGAACAACTTACAGCTGCAGGTTTTGATATCAGCAAACCCACTGTTTTCACCCTCGAGGGTGTGTCCCAGTACATTACTAAAGAGGCTGTCAGTTCAACAATCGAAGAACTGGCAACGCTTATTCAAACAACCTCCGCAACCTTTTTTATATCTTATGTTGATGAATTGCTCGATAAAGATCCTGAAGCATGCTTCGGCAAGGGTTACCCAAACGCAGCACGACGAGCTGAAACGATAAAAAGCTTATCAGCGAAAGTAGGCGAGCCTTGGATTTCATTTTATACGGCTGAAGAAATTGCCAGCCTACTTTCACGAAATGGTTTTTCAGTAGCGGAAAACGTTACTTTAGAGGATCTCAACTCTCTGTATTTCACCCCGGTGGGCAGAACTCTCCCGGAAAACCAAATCTTCAAGCTTGAGCATTTCGTGATCGCAAAATCGAAAAATAACTAGGCCTTCACACAGCCNNTGGCGACAAAGTGATTTNCACCTGCAGACCNTACTAAATCCNTTGCTCTCNAGTGCCTCTCCAGNACCAATAACNACTAGACAACCCTCTNTACTATCNAGGTGCCTTNAGAGCGGGCTNACCCTATTNTTCTGNGACAAAGACTTCAGCGTCACTTTGCAGGATTAAAGCTTAAAGGTGTTTCATGGCTTCTTTAAATGGNTCTNTGAGAACGTTCCTCCTTACTCCAGGCCATCGGTGATGGTCGCTTATCCTCTTTAACACCCGCGGCAATCCTTCACGATAACCGCTCTTTCTATTTTACTGCGGATAAAAAATCACGCTTATCGAACCCGAGATGTTTTTTGTCTTCTTGGCTAGATTAGAATGTCGAGGTTCATATTGAATACAGCCGATGACGAACGCGCAGGCAAACTCGCCACGCTTTATATGGTGAAGGGAAAAAGATGACGGTAGAGATAACCGAACAAGAACTTGCCAATGCAAGACAAATTTGGGGAGATGCTTTGATTGCAATCTCCAAGGCCTTTGAGGAAGAAGGCATCGATGGGGCCAGAGTGGTTGCTAACGGTGCGCTCGATGCAGCCTATGGCTATGAACTTGGGCCCGTTTTATTTAAGCCAACGTTAGCCGGCGGAGAGCAGACCTTTCGTACCACCCGAGACGGTGCTCTCGCTTACTTTGTGGGTCACAGTGATGAGTACCCGGGCGATGGGGGATTTGGCATCAAAGGCTGGCGGTCCGTCGTTTCAGAAACGGCTGCTAGCTTTATTCAGGGTGACGTGGCGATGTGGATGGGCTGGGTGACGTTTACCGACTCAAAAGGAAACATCACTAAGGTCGACAAAAGCTGGGGCTACAAGAAGGACGAGGCAGGTGTGCTGCGTATTGTCCTGCATCATTCGTCGTTGCCCTATCAACCAGAGTAAGTTTTGACTTAACATCTGTACCGTAACAACTTTTGGGGAGTTCTAGCCTTGCTTTCAAATGAGAATTTTACCGTCCGCCCTCTACCAACGATCGTCTTCAATAGAGGCGCGGCCAACGACCTGAATAATCACATCCAAGCCCTCGGAAAAAGTGCGGCATTGATTGTGACCGATAAAAACCTGGCCGCGAGTGGTGTGCTCGACCCAATTTTAGAAGCGCTTCGTGCAGCGAATCTTTCTGTTGAGGTATTCGACGGCGTTGAACCAAACCCGACCGACCTTAACGTAGAAGCTGGCGCCGAGAAGCTAAAAGAGCTCGGTGACGCGGTTGTAGTCCCGATTGGCGGTGGTTCCTCTATGGACTGTGGTAAGTCGATTGCCCTGCTCGCCTCCAACCCAGGCACCGTCGAAGAGATGCAAGGTTCCGCACCCACACCTGCGGCAGCACCAGTCATTGCCGTGCCTACAACCGCTGGCACTGGCTCTGAAACAAATAGCGCTTGTGTGATCACGAATACCCGACTTGGTCGCAAAACCTATGTAATGCATCCAAGCATCACACCTGCATTTTCAGTGCTTGATCCAGAGCTGACCGTCGGTCTGCCTACCTACCCCACCGCTACCTGCGGATTTGATGTGCTAACTCATGCGGTTGAGGCATTTGTTTCAGTTGGGGCAAATGCGTATTCGGATGCGATTGCCGTTGAGGCCATTCGCAAAGTAGCGGCTAACCTACGGAAAGTTGTCGCTGACGGTCAAGATATCGAGGCTCGCTCACAGATGTTGCTTGGATCTGCCATGGCCGCACAGGCGTTTAACGTCACAGGCCTGGGATCGGCACACGGAACTGGCCACGCAATTTCCGCCAGACTCAACGCCGCGCATGGACAAACTCTGGCGACGATGTTGCCTCACGTGATGGAGTACAACATGTCCGTNCGCGAGGACAAATATGCTGAAGTCGCTCGGATCCTAGCGCCTTCAGGCCCTGCCACTGGTGCAGGTGCCATTGACGCAGTGCTGCAATTACGCAGTGACATAGGTATCGATCGCTCGATTACTGATCTGGGTGGGGAAGGTGATTTGCTGAGTGTCCTGCTTGAGGACGCCATGGCTGATCCGGTCAACATGACAAATCCGCGCCCGGTTGATCAGGCAGGCTTTGAGGCCATGTACAACGCGGCCTGGTAAGACTGTCACGCTAAGGTTAGCTCCGGACGATATCCCGGCGAACAACCAAATGGCCGCTGACGCCTAGCGTCGAAACGCCAAGATTTGATTGTTCGCAGGCATGGATCGATCCTCTACAAGAGCTAAGCCAGCATCTGTCGCGAGCTCGCACACCCACTCGAAATCGCGGATACCGCTTTGGCGGTCCCGCGACTTCAACCACTGGTCAAAATCGGCATTCGATGGGGTGGTGAAGGCCCCACTGTACTTATACGGTCCATAAAGCACTAATAGCCCACCCTCGGTTAGTGACTTGGCCGCACCTCGAATAAGATTCTCACCCAAGCCTAAATTAACAATGTGCATAACGTTAGCCGCATACACGCAAGCCACAGGCTCTGATGGCCATTGGTTTAACCCAAGATCAAGACTAATGGGACTCAAGATATTTGGGCTGCCATACGCCGACACATTATTTATTAGCACCGGCAACACATCCGAGCAATCCGAGGGCTGCCAAGTAATACGCGGCAGCGCTTGGGCCATATGCACGGCGTGCTGACCCGCGCCACTACCAACTTCGAGAACCCGCGCCCCGTCCCCAAGCCACTCCGTTAGCACGGCTAAAATCGGCGNTTTATTGTTGTCTGCCGCCTGAGAAAATCTTTCCATNCATNTACCNTAACGCAATATNGAAGCTNAATCGGTAATGTGGGTNGCATACNCGCAATTCACGTATGACCNTTTAANCTNTCAGNTTTTTCGAGNGTNAATTTAAATGAACTTACGCATTATCGCCTCGGCTCTGTTGCTGACNCTCGCGTGGAGCAGCCACGCCGATCAAGACCTACCCTTTAACGTTGAAGCGATCACCGCATTCGACGAACCCTGGGCNATGGCCTTTCTTCCCGATAAGCGAATGCTGGTAACCGAGAAAAAAGGGCGTTTGCTGATCGTCGATAGCGAGGGCAACAAGCGTGCCGTGGCTGGACTACCAGACGTAGGCTACGGCGGTCAGGGTGGACTGGGCGATGTCGTGCTGCATCCAGACTTTGGGTCTAACGGGATGATCTACATTAGCTACGTAGAATCAGCCACTGATGGCACTCGAGGCGCTGCGGTTGGCCGAGGGCAGCTCAATGTGGACGCCCGGCGCCCAACATTGGCCAATTTCGAAGTGATCTGGCGTCAATACCCAAAGATGCTGGGCTACGGACATTACGGCCATCGCCTGTTCTTTGATGACGCAGGTTTTCTGTGGGTGACTTCAGGCGACCGCCAAAAATTCACTCCGGCCCAAGATATGCAGTCCAATGTTGGCAAGGTGCTGCGGTTAAATGATGACGGCACAACGCCCACTGACAACCCGTTCGTAAACTATACAGACGACAATCCTTTGGCCGACAGAAACGGGGTATATGACGAAATTTGGTCGCTCGGACACCGCAATCCCTTGGGTATTGCCCAAGATCTACAGGGCAAGTTATGGGTGATCGAGATGGGGCCGCTGCATGGCGACGAACTCAACTTAATCCGCAAAGGTTACAATTACGGCTATCCAGAAGTGTCCGATGGCGATCATTACGACCGCCGCCCAATACCCGACCACANTACCCGCCCAGAGTTCGAGGCACCTAAGGTCAGCTGGGTACCGGCGATTTCTCCTGGGCATCTTTCATTCGTGAGCGGTAAGTTGTTCAGCGCTTGGCAAGGCGATGCCCTCGTTTCAGGTTTAGGCTCAAAGGCCATTGTGCGCATTGCAATCGATGNNGANCGCGCTGAAGANGTNGAACGCTTTGACATGGGTGCNCGNATCCGCAGTGCNNTGGAAGGACCGAATGGCGCACTCTGGGTGCTGGANGACGAACGCAGCAGCAGCAAGGGCCGNCTGCTGANGCTAACGCCCCGGTAATCANNCTCTTTGANCATGNCCAANNCGATGGNGCGACGCNCCTCAAAGGGGGTGTTGGTCNGGCCTTTATAGCTTGGTCATCGCCTTACATTTTTTGGAGNGCCNTTGTTNCCCCGACACCCGCTCCTGAATCAGCTTCAGGTTAAGGNAATACCCATNCGCCANTCCGGCGGNACACCATGCTGCTGNGGAATTGGTGCCCGAGATTCCACCAACAGGCTTAACCCCATGGACTGGTAAAAGTTCACGGCAGGGTTGTCTGACAATACATCCAGCTGCAACTTGCCCAACCCCTGTTGCCGAGCCGATTCCATCGCGTTGGATAAAAGCTGCATGCCAACCCGCTTACCTCGGGCCTCGGGCTTAACTGACAGGGCATGAACATAGTAGGTACCTTCGGCAATGGCCGGGTTTAGCCAACTGGCATGATCGGAGTTTTCCACTACTTCCTGAACGTCTGCCTGATTAGCAATGCCTGACGCTAGCAGTTCTGCCCATGCCGGATTGAGCGCCGCAATCCGCTCTCGGTATTCGATGCCGTGAAAGCCAATCTCAATGCCCAGCAACTTTCCCTCATCAATTGCGAGTCGGGTAGTCGCGGCTGAGAACAGTGTGCCCGGAGTGCGCCATGAGTGAGTCACCAGGGCATCAAAAATTGCGCGCTTGGGAAAGTGATAATCGTAAGATACCGGACCTGTCGCATGAACGAGTTCCGGAATATCTGCGGCAAACTGTTCCTGCAATTTTTCATCGGTTTGCAAAAACTCCATTTCTTTTCTCCATCATTTTCTCTTTGTTGCCGAAGATGTCGCCGCAAAAAGCGACGCTTAACTATCCAAGACTTCCGCTACTGCCAGGGTTTTTAATCGAAACCTAGACGGCTTCTATTCTGGCTCTGGCGGGAGGTCCGGAAGAGGCTTCTTTAAAACTTTATTTAGCAGCATCATCGGCAAAAATATAAACGGCCAAGTTAGCGAGTAACGCTCAGGGAAGAGCCGCTGCGTAATCTCGATAAGCTTGGCATCAAGCCCAACAAATATTCTCGTTCGCTTCTTTGTTACTCCGCGTAAAATTATTTGCGCGGCCCTGCTCGGGTGCATGCCATTTTCTTTAAACATTCTACCGCGCTCTTCCGACGAAATATCTTTCAAAAAAGATGGTGCCTCACGATCGGCACCGCCATCTATATCCTTTGCAGATGCAGCAATGTTTGTGCCTACGTGGCCCGGATGCACGCAATGGACTTGTAAATTACTTCCTTTCATCTCTCGTGCGAGAGATTCGGTAAAACCTCGAACCGCAAATTTAGTAGCGTGATAAACACTTTGACCAGGAACCGCGACCATCCCAAATATCGAGGAAGTGTTAATTATCGCAGCTTCAGGGCGTGATCTTAAGCTAGGCATAAACGTGCGAGTCATGTTGATAACCCCTGATAAATTTATGTCCATAACCCGATCCCAGTCTTCTGAGGGCATGTTTTCAAAATCGGACATCACAGTGATACCCGCGTTGTTGAAGACAAGGTCTACTTTTTGGTGACGGGCGATTACTTCCTCATGCAAAAGCTCGATTTGCGATCGATCAGCGACGTCCACAAGGTGCGTGGAGGTAGCTACGTTATAATTGGCAAGCATAATCGCCGTGTTCTTCAGCTCTTCTGCGTTGACATCGCAAATTGCGATATTGCAGCCCATTTTTGCCAACAAAACGGAGAGGTATCGCCCCATTCCAGAGGCTGCGCCAGTTACGACAGCTACTTTATTTTCGAAAGATTTCATACTTCGGAGCCTTTTAAGCATTAGATGCGCAAGTCGAAGGATATAGCAAGAATTCGGAGCAATCACTGGCGGCGCGCAGAACTTCACAAACCGATAACGCCACCCTTTGCGAAGGCCAATCTGAACCGACTGCCTGCAAATCATTAGTTACGTCGACAAGGATACTTTAGCGTCGATTGCTTTCTCTAAATGGCCTCTCTTCGGCTCTCGTCGATTGGGCGCGATTTTTTTCGCTTGAGTATACCGTTAACTATTAATTCCAAAGACGCCAGGCGATCGTGTAAATTGCCCTGCCATTTTATTTTACCAAATGGAATATATCAGTTCCCAAATATTCTTTTTTTTCTTTTTTGAAGCTCGCTTATCTTCACGTTTTGTACCAAATGGCAAATGCAATGAAACCTCAACGACAGCTAGTCCAGAACAATGAAAGGCAGCGCACCGATGCTCGAGATGCCGCTATAGTGCCAATGCCGCGGAAAAAAAGGCAAAGAGATTACCTAACTCTCGATGACTCTATGTCTGAGTTCGAGCGAGCAAGGGCCACCAGCAAAACTTGGGATATGGGTCAAGACTAGAACGAGTTCGACATGCATTTCGGCAGCGACGTCCGCCGGTTGATTCTCGAACTAGCCGCCGCCTACAAGCTGAAATCCTAGAACACACCTGAGAGATTGAGCCGCGCTGCGATAAGTGGCACTTGCGCCTACTCGACATGGTAGCCTTGGGCAACCCT
>NZEI01000090.1 GCA_002690405.1 Gammaproteobacteria bacterium | reverse complement strand
GGTAACGGACGCTTGCCCGCGATAGACGCGATATTGATGATCGAACCGTTGGTTCCCAGGGCTAACATATGACGTGCCGCTAGACGGTCGGTGATCGCCACCCCGGTCAGATTGACATCCAGCACGCGCTGCCAATCTGCGATAGGTTTGTTGAACAAAAAATTATCTTCAGGGTCTTCAGCCGGGGTGGAAACCTCACCGCTAACATAGCCTGCTGAGGAAATACCTGCCGCGGCAACTACAATATCGAGTTGCCCGTAGCGTAGCACCACATCGTCAAACAGCGCTTGTTGGCTACTCTCATCCGTTACATTCACCGCAATAAATTCAATCGCCGCACCACCGGCAGACATTTCCTGAGCTGCCGTTTCACCTTTTTCGGCGTTGATATCCGCAATAACAACCCGAGCACCCTCTTTGGCAAAACGTTCCGCTGTTGCCCGTCCAAGCCCACTGATGCCGCCCGTGATTACCGCTAATTTGCCGTCTAATTGCATTATTTAATCTCCACCTGTTTGGGTTTTAGCTCCACTCGTCGCTGTTTTGAATCCGGCATAGCGCGGTTGATCAATAGCGATCTGATTCACAACTGTTGTGCGCAAGTGCTCTTGCAGCAAGTCTGATTGCAANGGCATGGNACCGTCTCTAAGTTCATGCACGAGCCGCCANCGCANCTCATCTAANTCNACGNCCGAGTCCNCGGGCTCCCCGAACAACGCTCTTAGCCGNCGCTCTTCATTANCCAANCNTGGGGCCGCCAANGCCTGTTCNCGTTGCACAATGTCTAGGGAGTTAGCCGCCACACGGGCCANAAATTGCAAACGGCCTTGGGTATTTGCCATTACTTCATCGCGCANNAAATCGCTGACACTGGCNAACAGTTCNTCCATNGCTGGCATCGCCGCCGCCGGCTGTNTTGGCTGCTCGAGNACCACNGACCCCGGAATTAATAAGTTCACGCAGTCNACTTGGCACTCGGANGAGCGACGCCCTATCGCCGGGCGTTCCACAGTCTTATCCGGACCATTGCGATAATGTTCGGCCATTCCTAAACAACCAACAGCCCACCAAAAAGAGCCGAAAACNTGCCANAATCTTACAGCCTCCGGATCNACCGCCTTNCCGCTCACTGATTCATAGCCTGCAAATAAGTCTGCNACTTCACCGAATCCGCCTACTGGCAACTCGTCGCGCCCAAAGCGCCAAGAGTGAGTAAGAATCCACCCAAGGTCACGCATGGGGTCGCCNATATAGGCCACCTCCCAATCCAAGACCGCAACTATGCCTGTGGCATCGACCATAACATTGCCGTTNCGGAAATCATTATGAACGAGCGCCGGTGCGGCATTNTCCGGCAGNTGATCTAACAGCCAGCGAGCTGTGTAATCGATCATTGGTTGCGGCGTGTTGAAATCCTGATAGCGCTGCCAGGTTTGGCGTACATACTCTTCTGCAGTTTGCTGCTGTAGGTGTTGGTCTAAGCCACTGGCCACCAGGTCGATGCCATGAATCTGAGCCAACACCTCGCCACAGCGGCGCGCCAGTTGCGGACGAATAGCGTCGAGCTGCGGTGCTTTGACGATTTGCGCACCAAGTGTAAATCCATCCAGCCACTGCATGATAAAGCCAGCACCGATGCCATCTTCGGGTCGCAGCACGTAGTGCACTTCCGGTTCTGGAACACCTGCCTGAGCTGCGGTCTGCATCAATAATGCCTCCACCGCAAGGCCAGGGTGGGCTGCGGTGACCTCGCCCTCGACTCCACCGGACGCCCGACGCATCGCCAAAACTGTGGGTTCGCCCCCACGGGTAAGTTCAATGCGATAGGTTTCTTGGCTGGCGCCGCCAGACAATCGCTCAACGTTTTCTAGCGTCTCAAAATCAGTAAATATACTGCCGAGCACACTTACCAACCGGTCATGCATAGCCTCTACCGACAGTTCCATCGCCCCTTCCATGGATATCAGGATTCCTTAACGCCTTTGGGTGCGCGCTGATTCATGAATCCAAACAGATATCCGGCAACTCGACGCATCTGAATTTCCTCAGCCCCTTCAGTGATGCGATAGCGACGATGGTGGCGATAGATGTGTTCGAATGGCTTATGCCGCGAATAACCCAGACCACCGTGCACCTGCATGGCTCGATCTGCAGCTTCACAACACAGGCGATTCGACCAGTAGTTGCACATCGACACCTTGTCCGATACCGAAAAAGCGCCATAGGTATCCATCTGCCAGGCAGTCTTATGAATGAGCGCTCGCAGCATTTCACACTGGGTTTGTAATTCAACTAGCGGGAACTGAATGCCCTGATTACTGGAGAGCGGCTTACCGAACGGNGCTCGATGCTTGGCNTATTCGATGGACTCGTTAATGCAGAATTGCGCAGCTCCTAGAGAAGAAGCGGCTTGGCGAATGCGGTTTTCATTAAAGAAATGCTGTACTACTGCCAGCCCGCGACCCTCGCCACCAAAGATTGAATTATGCGGTACCCGCACATTATCCATCGAGACCCGTCCATGATCGGTGGGCATGTTAAAAGTCCAAAGCATTTCTTCGACTTTGAAGCCCTCACTATTAGTGGGCGTGAGAAAGGCGGTGATACCNTTGCCGTCACCGGCCTTACCACTGGTTCGGGCGAAAATTAGATCGTGTTTGGCCTTGTGAATACCGGTATTCCAAGTTTTTGCGCCATTAATAATCCATTCGTCACCGTCGCGTTCGGCCACGGTCTCCATATGCGTGGCATCGGAACCATGCTCTGGTTCGGTAATACCAAAGGCAAATCCAGCACGCCCCTCAGCCAACGCGTCAATCCACTCAGCTTTTTGCTCGTCTGTACCGTACTCGATCATCAGCAACAGCCCCACGTTATTGCCGACTATGGAGTGTTCGTTTTGTAAGTCGTTGTGCAAGCCCAAGCCCTTGGTAGCCAGATGTTCACGAATCACCGCCATATCAAGATTAGTGCCATTACTGCCCCCGTACTCTTCAGGCAGCGGATAACGATAATGCCCTGCGGCGTCAGCTACACGTTTCGCCTGAGCCAACAGAGCTTCCCAATCTTCGTTAGGCAGGCCATTACGCTCCCAGTCAGTACGCGCGTCCTCACGACGGTGGTCGAAAAATCGAATATTGTCGTTTGCTTCTTCTAGAGGCTTTATCTCTTGCTCAATGAATCGATCGAGTTCATCTAAGTAACTCTGCAATTTTTCTGGAATGTCAAAATTCATCTCTTACTCCCTCCTCGCTGTCGTTATTTGTCGGGGCGTCTAAACCCCAGCTGATGGCACCTTGAATAAATGCGCGAAAATCCGGTTCTGAATAAGACTCTGGGGTGTGCCCTAGCGCACTATAAAACACTCGACCCTTACCTACGCGGTGCCACCACACCATCGGATGGTCCGCTCCCATGGGACTCTTCTCGGGATCATAGGTTGCCTCATCGATGCTCACCAAGACCTTAGTATTACCACGGGGACTTGCAACGAAGTTGTACCATTCATCACTGCGCTGCCAGACGGAGCCTAAATGGGCGGTTGCTGGATGGCTACGGTCTTCAACTATCAGAGTAGCGGGTTGAATATGCTGGGTCATCGGATGATCAACGAATTGCGCGCGCAGCACTTGGTCTAAATACCAAGACCAATCGTATCCCTGATCACCGCCAGCGGCGTGCTGTGCCAGGAGCGTACCGCCCTCTTCGACATAACTTTTTAATGCCTGCCGCTGACCCTCGGTCCAAACCGTACCGCTTTTATGGTTCAAAATAATCAGGCCGAACCGCTGCAGATTTTCAGGTGTAAACACCGCTCCATTTTCGGTATGAAATATCTGCCAGCCGTTGGCGGCCGCCAACTCGTCTAGCATCTTGATGGAAGCAGCAATGCTGTCATGGTGCCGATAGCCGTTAGTTTTGGAAAAACTCAGAATGGCCACAGCGCCCAGNTCCGCNGGCAATGGTGCCGCGCTCTGATCTANTACTGGTTCTCGAAACAACTGNGGCTGCTGTATCGCCATGCGCAGATATAGGCGATTTTCNTANGCAAACAATCCACCCACCACCAGCAATGCNAGGAGACCGTAGCCTGCAATTCTGCGTACACTCATCAAATTGCTCCCGCCTGTAATTGCTCTACTGCGTAGTTTGCTGCTCGAGCGGTCAGAGCCATATAGGTCAGCGAAGGATTTACGCACGACGACGACGTCATGCAGGCNCCATCGGTGACGAACAAATTAGCTGCGGCATGGGCTTGGTTATAGCCGTTCAGCACCGCCTCAGCAGGATCGTGACCCATGCGCGCCGTACCCATTTCGTGAATCGCCGCACCACCGATCATTGGCNTGCTNTAACGCTCGATATCTGTGGCGCCAGCAGCCTCAAGCATTGCCGCCGCCTGTTCCACAAGATCTTCTCGATGACGGCGTTCGTTGTCACCAAACTCGAAATTAAATGTTANTTGGGGATTGCCGAAGCGGTCTTTTTTACTGTTATGCAGGCGCATAGTGTTGTGCGCATAGGGAAGGATTTCGCCAAAACCGCCGAGGGACATACGCCACGGACCAGGGGTGCGCAAACTATTCTTAAAGTCAGCACCAAANCCCGGGGTGCGCCCCACCAGCTCATGCCAGCCAATTCGATTTGCACCACCCTGATAGCCATAGCCACGGGTAAATCCAAGTCCGTCATCGCCCTGCACATTTCTGAANCGGGGTATGTATATGCCATTAGGACGATAACCATAGGGGTAATATTCTTCGAAACCCGGAATAATTCCNCGTGCCCCAGCGCGGTAGGTGTGATCCATCATATAGCGACCTAATGCATCACTGGCATTGGCAAAACTTCGGCCGTTCTCACCACCGGTCGACTGCAACAGAATTTGCGTGGAACCAATGGTTGAGGCACATAAGAAAATTAGCTTTGCACTGAGTCGGCTGCGTTCGCCTGTTTGGGTGTCGACAATACGCACTGCGCTGACGCGTTTAGCCGCAGGATCATACTCCAGACTTTCAACCAAGGCGTTGGCACGTAAAGAAAAATTACCGGTAGCCTCAGCGGCCGGCAAGGTACTGCTAAGAGAACTAAAATAAGCACCAGCGGTGCAGCCACGATGACAGGGNCCACAATAGTGACAGGCTGCGCGCCCCGGTAACGGTTCAGTTAGCGTTGCGGTGCGGCCAATGGTCATAACGCGATCTGGAAATTTTTCAGCGATCTTCTTAGCAACGTAGTCTTCCACTACATTCATTTGCATAGGCTTTTGAAACTCGCCGTCTGGNAATNGCGATAACCCAAGGGCCTGTCCGCTAACACCAATAAACTGCTCAACATGGGAATACCAAGGTGCAATNTCGGCATAACGAATAGGCCAATCAATACCGACGCCTTCTAATTTATTCGCNGCAAAATCTAAATCGCTCCAGCGATAACTCTGGCGCGCCCACAACAGCGAGCGCCCGCCAACAACATCCGCCCGAAGCCAATGAAAGGGCTCATCAGGGTTATAGTCGTAGGGATTGTCTTGATCGTTATTCCAAAANTGCCGCGTGGTTTCATCAAAGGCATAGGATGTCGACTGCACGGGATATTCGCGGTCATACAGCTCGCGCGGGCGCATCCCCATATTCGGACGCTGCCACGGTGGTTGATGCTCACCAACATAGTCGGTGCCATGGGTTAAGGGCTTACCCCGCTCCAGCATCAAGACATTAAGGCCCTTTTCAGATAGCTCCTTAGCGGCCCATCCACCACTAATACCGGAACCCACCACAATGGCGTCCACTTGCTCTACAGCTGCTAACTCGACCACTGCCTGCCCACCTTATTCAGTTTGTAATAACCGTCATAGCGCCCAGGCATGGGCACATACCTACGCTCCTGTTTGGCACCAACCTCGGTAAAGTAATAGCCCACCACCGTCAGTTCTTTCAAGCGGCCAAAAACCTTGCTGTGCAATAGCTCCTCGGCGCTAGCGTTCACAGCGGAACCCCCAGCCTCCATCTGTGTAAGCAATTGCACTTGTTCAGCCTCATCGAGGGCGACGAAGTCCTTTCCGAATTGGTGTTGTGCCTCCTTTTGCAGTCCATTGAGTCCGACTAAAAGTTCATCAAGTTCTGACTGTTGCAACCAAACGCTGGTAACGTAGTCCATAAATTCACCGACACCCACCGCCAAAGCACTAGGTGTGTCTGTAGCGGGCATAATCAGATCAGCGCAGCGATGCGCAATCGCGCGCTGCTCTATGCTCCAGCGAGCCACGCCTGCCACCCGCTGAGCCGCTGGAACTTCCACCGCACGTTGGCAGGCCGGCGTAAGGGCGGCACCGAGTACAACAGCCAGGCCCTTTAACAGATCTCTGCGTTCCAAACTGGTGGGGTTAACCTCGCTATTTATTCGCATACGACCTCCGACGTTCGACAAACCAGAGAATTGCAAACACTGGAATTAAACATAGGGGAATCACCGCGACGATCTGGAAAGACTGAGTCGAGGCTATACGCAGAACCTCGGCAAGGCCCTCACCTTCCAGCGCAGAAAATTCCGCGACACCGCCTGCGGCAGCCAACTTGGCCTTATCGAATATCGCTCCCATAACAGGCAGCAGAAATTGCGTGGCTAATCCACCAGCAAAACCCATCAGTCCGATCATCAAAGCACCACCAGCGGGGTAGCGCTCGGCCACCGCGCCGATCATGGTTGGATAGAAATAACAGATGCCAAGCGCCCATAACGTCGCAGCGGCAAAGGCTGCCATAGGTGAATTTGCAATGGCGAGGAAGTACAGGCCGGGCGCTGCCAGCGCACAGCCGATAGTTAACAATCCGGGGCTAGACAGGCGATTAACCAACGGACCGGCAAAATGGCGGCCAACAAATATCAAGACGTTGATATAGATCAACACCCAGATACCTGACATACCAACAACATTTGTTAAGGTGACGTTAACCCATTGACTCGGCGCCAGTTCCGCAGTCACGGTTCCCATCATGCAAACGAACCAAATCCAAAACCCGGGCGATCTAAACAGTTGCTCGAACATCTCTTCATACGACAACCCCATCGCGACTCGCTCGGTAACCGGGAACTCCGCACGCTGTACCATAAGCACCAACACAACCGCGGGTATCATGAGCACCAAAAGGTTCACCTGCCAGGGCATACCAACCGTGGCGATGAAGATACCGATAAGACCTCCGATGACGATGCCTGCCGGCCACCACGCGTGCAGGATATTCAGTCGGTGAGTTTTTTCCTCAGGATAAGCTGCCGCAACAAGGGGGTTGGTCGCCGCTTCCACCGCGCCCCAACCAAGGCCGGTTAAAAGCAAACCAAAATACACCACCCAATAGGCCGTCTCGGTGGGCGCCATAATGGACGCCCCGACAACCATGGCACTACCAAGAAAATATCCAAAAGCAGAAAACAGCAGCATGCGTCGCATGCCTATTAGATCAACCAAGGCCGCACCAAACAGCAGAGTCAGCGCAAATCCAATAAACGTCGCCGCCAACACCTCAGCCGCCATAGTCGCCGAGCGCGCAAGATCTAGCTCATCGAACAAGTCACCTTGCAGATCGCCCACTATCGCCGTGCGGACAGCAAAGCCAAGGCCGATCATAAAAATCGCTAAATTTGACAGAATAAAGAGCAGCCGCCTGTTCGCAGCTAACTGTGCGTTCTCACTATCCATAACTCCCTCCCTTNCCCCATTATTGATGGCTTCTGCACGAAGGGGAATAGCTGATTGTGCAATTACGCTTGGACAGCGAGGCCCAGCTTATTCCGGCCGCAGTAACAACCAGCGCGTCCAGACAGACTGGAATAACGGATCAAGCCAGCGGTAGAAACGACCCGATACACAAACCAACCGGCCTTTTTCCACTGCTTGCAAGCCCTCTCGCACCACGGTTTCGGCGCTGTACCACATAAAGCGGGGCGTCGATTGCTTAAGATCATCGAGACCGGCGGTAGCGTGGAAGTCTGTGTGAGTAAAACCAGGACATAGGGCGGTAACGTGCACCCCGCGCCTCTTGACCGACAAAGCCAGTGCTTCGGACAGCGCTATGAGATAGGTCTTAGTCGGACCGTAGTGGCAGTTGTTGGCAGCGGCAATACGTCCTGAGACTGAAGAAACATTGATCACCCGCCCAAAGCCGCGTTCTAGCATTGCAGGAATGAAGCAGTGACATAACTCGGCAACACTAGTCTGCATGAGCCTAAGATAGTCGAGATGCTCAGACCATGGCTCGGTTCCGAAAAAATCTGGACCGGAAGCACCGGCATTATTGATTAAATAGTCCACCTGCCAACCATGCACACTGACTTGGTCACGAATATGTTCCGGCGCGTCCACTCGGCTTAAATCTGCCTCAATGCACAGCACTTCAACACCGCCAAACTCACCTTGCAATTGCCGAGCAATGGCCTGCAAGCGCTCAACACGTCTCGCCACAAGAATTAGGCTGCAGCCACTTGCCGCCAATTGTCGAGCAAATTCAGCACCCAGTCCTGCTGAAGCGCCGGTAATCAACGCAGTTAATCGCCTTGTCATACTGTTCTCCAATAAAGATTCTCTGGTCCCGAACCTAGCAACCGTCCACTAAGAGGCCAAACCACCACAGTGGCACTGCACGATAACGGTTCGCTCATCCCAAAAACGAGTGTACTCTTTCCGAGTCATTGAGCTGGAGGGTTAGCATGGGTTGGTTTGGGAAACTAGTCGCGGGTATCGTCGTTGTTGTTTTGGCATTCTTTGTCGTTACACGGTTCACTGATGGACCCATGGGCATTATCACCGGTGGAGCATTCAGTAGCGGCGAAGTCGTTAGCGAAGAACCAGATTGGCGCTATGTAAAAGATTACGACATCGTCGAATTCCAATTACTGGATCCTGCGCGTTCGCGCACCACTTGGATCGTCGAACATGATGGCCGTATTTTCATACCAAGCGGATATATGCTCAGTACCGTCGGCAAAATTTGGAAGCAATGGCCGCTGCAAGCGGAAAAAGATGGGCGCGCCATTCTACGAGTCGACGCTAAATTGTATCCACGGCAACTGGTACGAATTAAAGACGACCCGGTACTACCTGCAGTACTCGCAGAGCTTAGCCGCAAATATGCCAATGGCGCCCAGATACCCGTTAGCGAAGTCAGCCGCGGATCGCTATGGATTTTTGAACTGGTACAACGCTAGAAGCTGAGAAGATCAGGGGGGACAAAATGGCCGATCCACGCCAAGCATTTACCGGACTGCGCATCATCGACTTTACCCAAGTCTTAGCCGGACCGTTTGCCACACAGCAACTCGCGCAACTCGGCGCTGACGTAATAAAGATAGAACAGCCAGGGACAGGCGATATCACTCGCGGGTTAATGTCCACAGGCAGCGACGGTATGGCGCCGTCATTTTTAACCTGCAATCTGGGCAAACGCGCCATTACCCTAGATCTGAAACACCCAAAGGCCAAAGAAGTTATACACCAATTGGTCGCTACAGCAGACGCTGTAGTTGAGAACTTCAAACCGGGCACCATTGAGCGCCTGGGCTTTGGTTATGAGGCCCTCAAAGCCATCAAACCTGATCTAGTCTACGCCTCAATTTCCGGCTACGGGCAAAAAGGCCCTAAGTCTGAACTGCCTGCGTTTGACGGTGCAATTCAGGCCTCTTCAGGGATGATGAGTATTAGCGGACACCCTGAATCCGGGCCGACACGAACCGGCTATTTTTCAGTAGACATGAGCACTGCCCTAAACGCAGCTTTTGCGATCGGTGCTGCACTGTTTCGGCGCCACCTGACGGGCGAGGGTCAACGAGTAGATGTGTCTATGCTCGATACCGCGGTGGTCATGCAAGCCGCACAAATGAGNAACTATTTGGTGACTGATACCCTGCCAGAGCTTTTGGGCAATCGTTCGCCAACCAAATCGCCTACCGCCAATGTCTTCGCCAGCGCCGACGGNTTTGTACAAATTGTCGCCCTACGCGAAGCCCACGCAAAAGAATTGTTCGGCCTGCTGGGCGTTGGCGAAATGTACGACCAGTTCCCAGAACCTGCTCTACGCATTAAGCATACCGATGAAATTAATGCAGTAATTAAACCNCTTATCGCTGCCCAGCCGAGCCAGCATTGGCTNGACGAACTTGGCAAGCTGGGCATTCCCTGCGCTCCTATTCAAACACTGGACGAAGTTGCCGCCGAGCCCCAATTCGATCACCGCTTGATTCTTACCGAGATCCCGAATCCACAGGACTCAGACAAAAACTCCAAAGTGGTGAGCGCCAGCCACGTGACCGAACCTGCTCCCCCAAGAGTGCAAAGAGCACCACCAACCTTGGGCCAGGACAACGATGAAGTTTTCGCGGAACTGGGCTACAGCCCTAAAGATATCGCGCAGCTGCNTGCAGACGGCGTGATATAAGTCCTCGCTGTTANAAGGACGATCACGAATACTTGGTGGCTAAGCCAACTATTAGCTCGTGNAGAGTAAATTTTTGCTNGAAGGTTTTTCCTNGGCGGCCTCCTGGGATATTATGCCGCCTCAGTTTTTGGACACTCATCTATGAGCGATTCTCAGCATCACCGCCTCATTGTTTTGGGCTCTGGGCCTGCAGGCTATACCGCGGCACTATATGCCGCACGGGCAAATCTACAGCCCGTATTGATTACCGGTGTAGAAGTCGGCGGCCAACTCACCACCACCACCGANGTTGAAAACTGGCCGGGTGGCCATGCAGANCTGCAGGGTCCGGAACTGATGATGCAGATGGCCGAGCATGTGGAACGCTTCGAAGCTTCCATCGTTAACGACCACATTCACACCACTGAACTAAATGCAGCTGGCCAACATACGCTTATTGGCGATCAAGCCACCTACACCTGCGACGCTCTGGTTATCGCCACCGGCGCTTCTGCAAAGTACCTGGGTTTAGACAGCGAAGAATCCTTTAAGGGGCGCGGCGTCAGCGCCTGCGCCACCTGCGACGGCTTTTTTTATCGCGGTCAAGTTGTTGCAGTAATTGGCGGCGGCAATACAGCTGTNGAAGAGGCGCTGTATTTATCCAACATCGCCAGTAAAGTTTATTTAGTACACCGACGCGACAGCCTACGCTCAGAGAAAATTCTGCAGGAGCGTCTGTTCGCCAAAGACAACATCGAACCACTTTGGAATAACCAGCTTGAAGAGGTGCTNGGTGACGCAAGCGGTGTTACCGGTATGCGAATCAAACACAGCGACGGCAGCACCCGCGAGATAGATCTTGCCGGTGTCTTTATCGCAATCGGCCATTCACCAAATACTGATATTTTCGCTGACCAATTAGACATGCAAGGTGGATATATCCGCATACGTAGCGGCATCGACGGCAATGCCACAGCCACCAGCAAACCAGGCGTNTTTGCCGCCGGCGACGTAGCCGACCATATCTATCGACAAGCGATTACTAGCGCCGGCTTTGGCTGCATGGCCGCGTTAGATGCAGAGCGCTATCTGGACGCCCAGTAGCATTCTAGATTTACCAGCGCTCTTTTAATGTTATCCCCATAAAGCATCAAGGGCGGTTCGGCGTATCATGTCACTNCGCTAGTGTTGTGCCGCCGGGATACGCTCGGCTATTTTCTGTGACCAGATCTTTGGCCCTTCGATGTGCACAGAATTCCCCTGGGAGTCGACACTAACGGTTACCGGCATATCCTCTACTTCAAACTCATAGATCGCTTCCATGCCCAACTCCGGGAATGCAAGCAAGGTCGACTTCTTAATGGCCTTGGCCACTAAAAATGCCGCACCTCCAACTGCGATCATCGATACTGCCTGATTGTCACGAATCGCATCGATCGCCACCGCCCCACGCTCAGCTTTGCCAATCATGCCTGCAAGACCGGTTTCTTCGAGCATGCGGCGAGTAAACTTATCCATGCGCGTTGCGGTGGTAGGCCCTGCCGGCCCCACCACCTCGTCGCGCACCGGATCTACCGGCCCAACGTAGTAGATCAGGCGATTAGTAAAATCCACAGGCAGTGGTTCGCCCTTATCGAGCATATCAATGAGCTTCTTATGCGCCGCATCCCGGCCAGTAAGCATCTTGCCAGACAGCAATAACGTGTCACCGGATTGCCAGCTACGCAATTCTTCTTGGGTCAGAGTATCAAGATTTACCCGCTTCACATCACTGCCGAGTTCAAACTTAATGTCTGGCCACTCGTTAAGATCAGGGGCTGTAAATTCTGCAGGACCAGAACCGTCCAAGGTAAAGTGAACGTGCCGAGTAGCGCTGCAATTAGGAATCACCGCCACCGGCTTATTCGCTGCATGAGTGGGATAGTCTTTAACTTTGACGTCGAGCACCGTGGTCAGACCACCAAGGCCCTGAGCACCAATACCCAGAGCATTGACCTTATCAAAAAGCTCAAGGCGCAACTCTTGTAGATGATCATCAGCCCCATTGGCTTTGAGCTCATGCATATTCAGCGGTTCCATAAGGGACTCTTTTGCCAACAGCATCGCTTTTTCCGGCGTACCGCCGATTCCAACACCTAAAATACCCGGGGGACACCAGCCCGCCCCCATGGATGGGATAACACTGAGGATCCAATCCACCACGGAGTCCGAAGGATTCAACATAGCGAATTTTGCTTTGGCCTCACTGCCGCCACCCTTCGCCGCAACCTCAATTTCAACGGTATCGCCTGCTACTATCTTCGTGTGAATCACCGCGGGCGTATTGTCCTTGGTATTTGCGCGTAAGCCGTCTGGGTCTGAGAGCACCGAGCCACGGAGCACATTGTCAGGATGGGTATAGCCCCTGCGCACACCCTCATTGATCATATCCTCAAGGCTCAACTCAGCATCCCAGCGCACATCCATGCCCACGGAAATCAGGACGTTAACAATGCCGGTGTCCTGACAGATCGGCCGCTTGCCAATAGCGCACATCCGCGAGTTAACCAGCACCTGAGTAAGGGCCGCCTTTGCCGCCGGAGATTCTTCTTGCTCCCACGCTTGACGCATGGCACGAATAAAGTCGGTTGGATGGTAGTAGGAGATGTACTGCAGCGCATCTGCAATACTTTGAATGACATCTTCCTGTTTAATTACCGTCATCGCTGTTCTTTTCCTTAAGTTAAGCACCGGCGCTAAGACCCGGCACCTCGCAAAACTGATCTGTTTCTATTATTTGGCTAACGTAGCGATTTCGATTCGCACCAGCACACCAACTTGGCATGACCATAGAATAAAGTCCGCTGCCACCGGCCATTAATACCAGAATATCTTCCGGCCGTTCAAAGCACCGATACTCTTGATCACGGAACCGTGCCGCAAACCCTTGGGCGAAGTATGCAAGCCGATCTTTTGGATAATGAGTAGCTTGCCAGAGGCCCTGCTGAATATCACCGCGGGTCATATTCGCCCGCGCAAAAATTTCTGCATGTTCAGGATTTAAAACCACCGCGGCCCCGCCACCGGTGAGCACGG
>NZEI01000089.1 GCA_002690405.1 Gammaproteobacteria bacterium | reverse complement strand
ATTTAGGACTGCGCGTGAGATCGGGTTTTGAGTACGAATTTTTCGTTTTCGATGAAACGCCGCATTCTGTGAGGGACAAGGATTATCAAAATCTGATCCCGCTCAGTCCCGGTAATTTCGGCTATTCGGTATTGCGCGCCTCGGCGCATTCGACAAATTTCCTCGAACTCATGGATTGGTGTCGGCAAATGGACTGCGATATTGAGGGGTTGCACTGTGAAACCGGCCCCGGAGTCTGGGAGGCGGCTTTGCAGTCGCAGATAGGCATCGAAGCCGCCGATCGAGCAAATTTATTCAAAACCTTCGCCAAGGTTTACTTCCAAAAACGCAACATGATGGCGACGTTCATGGCGAAATGGTCAATGGACTATCCAGGCCAAAGTGGCCATTTCCATTTCAGCCTATGTGACGAGAATGACATTAGTATTTTCGCTGATGAGGCGGCACCCCAAGGAATGTCAGAAACACAACGCTTCGCCGTTGGAGGGTTGCAGCGCTATTTACCGGAGCTGTTGCCGATGCTTGCGCCGACGATCAACAGCTACACTCGACTAGTGAAAGGTGCCTGGGCGCCCACTGCCGCCACTTGGGGGGTAGAGAATCGCACCGCCGCGATCCGCGTTATTCCTGGCGGCGCGTCCAGTCAGCGCATTGAATGTAGGGTCGGTGGGGCAGACGCCAACCCTTATTTGGTTGCAGCTGCTGTGCTAAGCGCAGGCTTGGCAGGTATTCGTGAGCGATTGGAGCCTGACAGTGCTGTGCAAGGGAATGCCTATGACTTGGAAGAAACGCTACCGGAGCATGTTCGATTTGCCAGTAATTTGGCCGATGCCGCTGGGGCGATGCATGTATCTAAACTCGCCCGTGAGATGTACGGTGATGAGTTTGTCGAGCACTTCGTAATGTCGCGTCGCTGGGAGGTTCAAGAATACCAGCGCAACTTGAACAATTGGCAGCTGCGCCGATACTTCGAGATTATTTGATGAGCATCCTACGCATTGGGATTTTACAAACCGATTCGGTGTTGGAAAAGTTCCAGCCTAAGTTCGGCGATTATCCGCTGATGTTCGAGCGGGTGTTGCAGTCCAGTGCTCGACTACCGGACGCCGCCGAAATCCGGGTTGAATGCATCAACTATCCAGTGCAGCAGTCGATGCCGGCGACCGTGGAGTGTGACGCCTATTTGATTACTGGTAGTCGCGATAGCGTCTATGACGACGCGCCCTGGATTATTCAACTGGTGAATTTTGTTGAGCGTGCCATGGGGGCGGGGAAAAAAATTATAGGAATCTGCTTTGGCCACCAGCTTATGGCTCACTTTTTTGGTGGTCGAGTGGCGCCAGCTGAGGGCGGTTGGGCGGTTGGCGTCCACACCAGCGATATTGTGCGACACCACAATTGGATGGGGGAAGTCGGACGTCCGCAGTTCAGCCTGTTGTCTAGCCACAAAGATCAGGTTGTCGAATTGCCTGAAGCTGCGGAGGTTTTTGCCACTAATGGGTTTTGCCCGATCGCCGGTTTCACCATGAGTGATCAGGTAATCACGGTGCAGGGTCATCCGGAATTTTCTAAGCCATACGCTCAAGGGTTATTGGATCATCGTCGGACGCTGCTCGGAGAGGCGGTATACCAGCAAGGCATGGACAGTATGAGTAAGGCCACCGATGAACTATTGGTGACCCGCTGGTTGTTGCAGTTTGTAACCGGTCAGGAGTCGACGCGGTCATGAGCGAGCAGCCCCGCGGTTTTTCACGCTTCCTTGCGCGGGCAGGTGATGTGGTTGGGTCGCCTGCGCGGCTGCAAAAGGTGGCTAAACAAGCCACCGCAAAAATGCTGCAGCGTGGTGGTGCTAGTCTTGCTAGCGCCCAGGAGCAACTGCGTACATTAGTCGATTTAGTTAGCGCCTACGTGCACGGCGACTATCGGGAGATCTCGGCGACTACGCTGGTGTCAGTGGTCGCTGCGCTGCTGTATTTCATAGCCCCGCTAGATGCACTGCCAGATTTTCTATTTGGTTGGGGTTTGCTCGATGATGCCGCAGTCATTAGCTATGTGAGCGCTCAAGTTCGCACCGAGCTGGAGGCATTCAAGCAATGGCGAGATCAGAGGTAATGGTGCCGGCCTGTGCTTGAGAATCGTTTCTCAGCTCAACTGTCGTGGTCACCACTTACCCGGCCGCGGGGCCGATCGTCCAGCAAGAGCCAGGCAACTAGATAGAATGCTATGGTCAACTTGGTAACGAATAAACCGCTTACAACAACGCCCACGCGCACTATGGCGGGGTCGGTGTGCCAATAATTTGCTAAGCCTGCGCACACCCCAAATAGCCATGCTTGATCGCGATCTAGGTGCATGCGCTTGCGCAATTTTTCTAACGGTTTCGTCATAATTTGTTCCTTACGGTGTGGTCAACGTTAGCTAAACGTCGAGGTAAGCTGCTTCAGCAGGCCATTGTTGGCCAGCAACTCGGCCATCGCCAGTGGCTCAGTGCTGGTGTCGGCAAACAAGCCGACTGACAGTATCAGTAAAGATAGGCTGATGACGGTGATAAGGGTGGCTCTGGGGTAAGCCAGTCGAGAAAGGCGTAAGTTGTCCTGCATTGTCCTAGTTTCCGTGTTGTGCGCTCCTTCGACCAGAAGTTTGAGCGAACCCGTTAAATCCTCAAATGTTGTTGGTACAAATTCGATACAAAAGCCATGCCAACTTGAATCTCTCTCAAATAGGCCGTAACTGGGGGTCTTTGTGGGCAAGCCCTGAGAATTTTGCAAAAAGTATTGGTCGAATTCGCCAAAAGTTGGTGTCTCTCTGGCTTTGGATTCGAAGAATTGTTTCTCTGGCCTTTGAAATCCTAGTTCAGTGCTCTAAATTAGTTGATCTAGCTGGGGTAGGAGGCTCTTATGGATTTTCACTTTGCGACCGCGATGGAAACTGTTGCGGATTGCTTTCCAAATCGTACAGCGACCATCGCAGATGGCCGCGCCCTCAATTGGGAAAGTTTTGAGCGGCGGGCTGCCTCGATTGCAGGATTATTAGAGGCCCACGGCATTGGCGCTGACTCGAAAGTGGGCCTGTACCTGCACAATTCTAACGAATATCAAGAAGCGCAATTTGGTGTGTTCAAGGTCGGCGGCTGTCCGATCAATGTAAATTATCGCTACAAAGCAGACGAATTAGTTTATCTGTTAGATAACTCGGATGCCGAAGCAGTGTTCTTTCAGTCGTGCTATGCCATGCGCATTTGGGAAATTCGCGAGCGCCTAACCAAGGTCAAGCTGCTGGTGCAGATCGATGACGGCACTGAGGCGCTGTTAAAGGGTGCGGTGGATTACGAGCGAGCAATTCGCGAGAACCCACCGTTAGCGCGGCGACCGCAAAATCCTCAGNGCGTTTATATGCTGTACACCGGCGGTACTACCGGCATGCCTAAGGGTGTGATGTACCCCATCGGTGCGTTTACACAATACTTTGTTGCTGCGGGCGCGGCGGGCCAAGGATTGGAGCCACCAGCATCTATGAGCGAATTTGCGGATTACCTGCAGCGTATTGAGCAACCGCCGATAAGCCTGCCAGGTTGTCCATTGATGCACGGGACNGGCATGTGGCTGGGTAGCTTTTCCCCTATGTTGCAGGGNGGCACNGTTGTTACTACCTCTAAGCTCGGCATGGACCCGGACCGGTTGCTTGGTATGGTGGAAGAATATCGNGTTACNGATCTGATCATTGTTGGCGACGCGTTTGCGCGNCCCATACTTAATGCCCTAGACGGCGCGAAACGGCGTGGTACCCCCTACGATATCAGTAGTCTTAAGCAAATCGGCTCNAGCGGGGTGATGTGGAGTATGGAGACCAAACAGGGTTTGCTTGCCCATCACGACATGGTCTTGGCCGACATTATGGGATCAACCGAAGGNGGCATGGGCAGNTCCATCACNACGCGTGAAGGCATCAGTGCCACCGCAAAGTTTGAGCTGAGTGAAGGCGTTCGGGTCATAACCGATGATGGTCGGGTTGTGGAGCCTGGCTCGGGGGAAATGGGCAAGATCGCTACCTCAGGGCTGGTTCCGCTGGGTTATTACAAAGACGCGGAAAAGTCTGCGGCAACTTTTCGTGAGATCGACGGGGTTCGCTACAGTTTCCCTGGGGACTACGCCACTGTGGAAGCGGATGGTTCAATTACTCTGCTCGGCCGTGGCAGCGCCTGTATCAACACGGCGGGTGAAAAGGTATTTCCAGAAGAGGTGGAAGAAGCGGTTAAACGCTTTGCCCCGGTGCATGACTGTCTGGTCGTAAGTGTTCCAGACGAGCGCTTTGGCGAACGCATTGTCGCGGTGGCCTCACATCTTGAGGGTGTAGCTACGACTCAAGAAGACATTATCGATTTCTGTCGTGAGCAGTTGGCCGGCTACAAAGTACCCAAGCAGGTGTTNCTGGTTGAGCAGGTNCGTCGCGCACCAAACGGCAAGGCAGACTACAAATGGGCTAAGGCCGAAGCTATGAAGGCATTCGCGTGACCGTGGTGCGAGACGTCGACGAGACTGTCACCGGGCCATTGGCCGGTATCAGGGTCATTGATTTAACATCAATGATTTCCGGGCCGGTAGCCACCATGATGCTCGCTGATCAGGGTGCCGACGTGATCAAAGTTGAATCGTTGGCGGGGGACTTGGTTCGTGGTGCAGGGCCGAATCGCTCGGGCATTACTTCAACCTTCATCTCNTCCAACCGGTCGAAGCGNAGTTTGGCGCTCAATTTAAAGACAGCTGAGGGTGCGGAAATTCTCCGAGATTTGTTGTCTACCGCTGATGTGATGGTGCAGAACTTCCGGCCGGGTACGATTGAGCGCATGGGCTTTGGTGAAGCTGCGGTGCGCGCTCTGCGGGAAGACATNATNTATGTCTCAATCAGTGGGTTCGGCGAGGATGGGCCCTTTGCGCACCAGCGCGTCTACGATCCGGTTATCCAAGCATTGTCAGGTTTGGCCGCGATACAGGCAGACGGGGAGACCGGCCGGCCGAAAATGATTCGCACCATAATCCCTGATAAAACCACCGCGGTCACTGCAGCTCAGGCCATCACCGCTGCGCTGTTTGCGCGTGAGCGGACACGCAAAGGTCAGCACGTAAAACTCGCAATGCTCGATACCATGGTGGCCTATCTGTGGCCTGAAGGTATGGCCGGGATGACCCTAGTTGGGCGTGAAGTTAAGGCCCAGCGTGCGCAACTGTCGCCCGATCTAATTTTTGCGACCACCGATGGATACATTACCGCCGGTGCGGTGAGCAACATCGAGTGGGAAGGCTTGTGTAAAGCTCTAGATCGTCAGGAATGGCTGGACGATGAACGCTTTGCGACTGTCAATGATCGCGCTGTCAATGCCACTTTGCGGTTAGCAATGACCGGCGAGGTATTGGCCACCAACAGCTCAGAGTATTGGTTGGCTAGGCTAGACGCCCAAGGTGTGCCCTGTGCGCCAGTACTCAGTCGAGAAGACGTGCTTACACATCCGCAGATTGAGGCTAATGGTTTGCTGAGTGAATACGAGCATCCTATTGCCGGACGCATTCGCCAACCTCGGCCCGCTGCGCGATTTGATCAAACGCCCTCGGCAATTCAACGCCATGCACCAGCCCTAGGTGAGCACAATGCAGAATTGTTAGAGGAGCTGGGGTACAACCAACAACGGCGGCAGCAGTTGATCGATGCGGGGGTAATTGAAAAAGGCTAGTGTAGAGTTCTTTACTCGTCTTTTTGTTGAATCCTGGCTCGTCGAGCTTTGGCCCCGCCAGCGACAATAAAGAAAGGCGCNATGCTGGCGACGCCNATCAANCCCACCAAAATTAANAACGCCATNTGATAATTGCCAGTGGTGTCGTAAATGTAGGCAGCCAGNGGCGATGCCGACAGTAGAAAGGGNAGCTCCACAAAGCGCAGGGCGCCGGTTGCCATGCCGAAGGTTTGACTNCCCAGTGCTGTGGATATTGCGAAGGTGCGCAAAGGCGACATGCCGGCAT
This sequence comes from Gammaproteobacteria bacterium, assembly GCA_002690405.1. Lineage (GTDB taxonomy): Bacteria > Pseudomonadota > Gammaproteobacteria > Pseudomonadales > Azotimanducaceae > UBA4421. Next base: position 14,455 of record NZEI01000089.1, on the reverse strand, counting down.
AGCCAAATCCGTAAAGACATGCTGCGAGAATTGAAAGTTCAACGCTTTCTGCTGTGCCGAAGATGAGTAGGGCCGAACCCTGACAGGCAAGTTCCAGCCATATCGCCACTTTGGCACCGAAGTAATCAGCTAGCCACCCTATNACCGGCTTCCCGAGAGCAGCAAATGCTGCAGTGGCGGACATAATGAATGAAGCGTCCGATGAATCGATGCCAATGTCCTGCAAATGGGANAATAAATGCATCATCACCGCNGTGAACACGCAGGTCATGGAGCCGAATATGACACCAATGCTCCAAAATGCCGGCGAACGATACATTTCACCCAAGGTCCAGGAGCGTAGATCTTCCTCAATATCGATGACCTCACTGGCATGACGGTTNACATAAGCNTGGCCGTCTCGAACTTCACCGATCTCCTCTGGCCGATCCTTCATAAACAGATAAATGANCGGGAACAATACGATTAAGGTGGTGCCACCGAAAACCAGGTAGGCAGTAGACCAGCCGTAGCGCTCGATCAATGCGTTTACCACAGGCGGCATGGCTANGCCGGCTAATGATGCACCGAGGACTGCAAAGGAAATTGCGCGGCCACGCCAATGATCGAACCAACTGATCACNGAGCGATGCCATGCTTGGCCGCCCATGCACACCATGCCGACCCCCATACCGACGGATACCACCAAAAAATACTCAATCAGGTTGTCCACCGAGGCCAGCAGCACATAGCAGGTTGCAACGATCACAGTGCCCCACAGCAGTAACTTGCGCGCCGAGCCATGATCCAGATAACGACCGATATAGGGTGCGACTATGGCACCGGTGACCGCGGCGAGGGAAAAGCCCATGGAGATTCGAAAGCGCTCGCCGCCATCCAAGGCCTCGGCCAGGGACGGTAGAAATATACCGCGCGAATAGGAATAGAAACCGGTACCCAAGAAGCTCAGAAGAGCAGCGACAGCAACGATGACCCAGCCGTAGAAAAAAGGCCGCGAACTAGATGCTGGTGAATGTTGGTTTGGTTTAGTGATGTTGCCCTCCCGAGCGACCGAGTATCTCAGTTTTGCAACCTTTCGTCGCCTCGGGCCACACAATCGTAGTTTCAGGCTCTAGCCTTGGCGGTGACATTGCGTAAGCGCAGGGCGGGTGGAAAACTGACTTGATCAGAAATCTCTGTTTTTTGGGGGCGATCAGCTGTCTGATTTGCGTCGCCGGTACTGGTCTATACATCAAGCAAACCTTTGCGGCGTCTGCCGACGCTGGCGAAAGCCCTGCCGTTGCAGCAACCCCGTTCGCAGACAGTAACCTAGTGCCTGCATCGTTGCTGCAGGTGTCTGAGCGGTTTTCCTCGGTACTGTGGGTTGAACTTGAAGAGGGCCTCTTACACGTATTGCGTCGTCAACAAAATAGTGNCCATTGGCAGTCTGTGGTGAGTCGGCCCGTATCNATTGGTAAAGCCGGCAGCGGCAAACAACTGGAAGGGGATAACAAAACCCCAATAGGCATCTACTCAGTACACGACTTTATCGGTGATGANGAACTGATCGACTTCTACGGCGTGGGGGCGTTCCCACTCAACTATCCGAACAAATGGGACCGNCTGCTCGGTCGCACGGGTTCGGGTATTTGGCTCCACGGCTTACCTAAATCTGTTCGCACTCGACCGCGGTTAGACAGCGAGGGCTGTGTAGTTATTGATAATAAGACCCTAGATTGGATGACCGCCTATCTTGAGCCAGAGCGCACGCGNGTGGTTTTAGGCCCCAAGATACGCTGGTCCAGTATCGAGCAGAATCAATTACTGCGCGATCAGTTGAATCAACGCCTGCATGACTGGTTGGACGCATGGTCGAAGTTAGATACAGATGCCTACCTCAGTTTTTATCATCCTGAGTTCAGTAACGNTAACAAAGATCTGGCTGCGTGGGCGCAGTATAAGCGCGGGGTTAATCGTTCTAAGACCTGGATCGATGTATCCGCTCAGGANGTGANTTTTTTTNTCTATCCGGGGGAGCAAGAGCTNGTAGTGCTGGAATATCTGCAACGCTACGACAGNAGTAATTTTGAACACACGGGGCGGAAAGTCCTGTTTTGGCAGCGTGGGATCGATGGTCACTGGCAGATCGTCTATGAGGAATCGGGGCGGCTTTGAGTGGGCTAAGGAAGTGGTTCAGATTGTTGTTGCCGGTGACGCTGATAATCAGTGGCTGCTCGATTCATCACCGACCGGAAGCAGCAGTGGAGCCTTCCGGTCGCGCTGCTGACGATATGGGTCGAACCGAAACTGATGATGCAGATGCGGATCCTTCGCCGGGTGTGGAGCAATCGGCGGCAATCTCTGCAGTCACCACAGGCGCGGATGCGGCAGAGCCGCCTGTTGCTGTGCGAGAGACGTTGAGCACTGTAGAGGAAGCATCTGACCCAGACCTTCCAGCCCAAGCTGCGGCTCCAGACAGCCATCCAGAATTTGACCGATCCGCCGTCGCTGAGCGTGCGCTGGGTAAACTCTGTGAACAAATTGGTGCGAAATTGGGTTCGGTCAGTGAGCGCGATTGCAGTGCGCAGAATTTGGCCATGACTAACGGCTGGTCTGTTCAGGGGCGGCCCATTGCTTTCAAGTTATTCAGTGCCCGCGACGCCCATGCAGGCAGCTTAGGGCGGGTTTTTGATTGGCGGTATTCATGGCGATGAGTATTCCTCGGTGTCGATTTGTTTTCGTTGGATGGAGTTTTTGCAACAGGATCAAGCGAACACTTTTGAATGGCTCGTAGTGCCGCTCGCGAACCCCGATGGTTTGTTACGAAAACGGTCACAACGCCAAAATGCTCGGGGTGTTGATTTAAATCGCAATTTCCCCAGCCGCGATTGGGATCGTTTGGCTTTGGCCCAGTGGCGCAAGCGGTACGCACAAAATCCNCGTCGCTACCCTGGGGCATATGCGGCCAGCGAACCCGAGGTGGCCTGGCTGCAGCAACAGATTGAAAACTTCCAACCCGATGTGGTCATAGCTATCCACGCACCTTATGACCTTTTGGATTATGACGGACCGCCAACCGCACCAAGAAAAGTGGGCGCATTAGATCTTCGTCAATTGGGCGTATTCCCTGGCTCGCTGGGAGGTTATGCGGGCCTAGACTTGTCCATACCGGTAGTCACTATTGAGTTGCCCCATGCCGGAATTATGCCGAGCAAGAGCGACATCCGCAGCATGTGGCTAGATTTAGTGGCGTGGGTGCGCCAACAAGTTACTGGTTTGCCGGCAGTAGCACTAACCTCTGAGCGTTAACGCCTATACAGGTCGCATCGGCCGGTTATACACTCTCCGCCTTCGCAGATAATTTTGCAGCAGCAGGCTGTATCGCCCGACACTGAAGGCGAAAAGTAAGAAATCAGCGCTCAGAGATAAAAACCAAGGAGGGTTCACTATGGCGATGCAACGTACGCCGCTACTGATGTCAAAAATTCTAGACCGGGGTGCCCAGGTTGCACCTAACGAAGAAATTGTCACCGCCACTGANTCAGGAGCGCGCAGACAAACGTATAAGCAAACGCGTGACCGAGCGCATCAACTTGCACACGCTTTAGCGGCAGCCGGGATCCAAGTAGGCGATCGAGTGGGTACGTTTATGTGGAATGGCTCGCGGCACCTAGAGGCCTACCATGCCTGTGCTGGCATGGGCGCGGTACTGCATACCCTTAATATTCGGCTTGGTGAAAAAGATCTCGAGTACATTATTAATCACGCCGAAGACCAGGTGATCATCGCGGATGCAGACATTTTACCGCTGTTAGAAAAAATGGTCGGCAAGATTCCCACGGTACGCCAAGTAATCGTGGCAACAGAGGAAGGCTTCGAAGGCTGGTCAACACAGTTACCCAATCCGATAGATTATGAGGACTTCATTAAGGGCCAACCCACTGACTATGAATGGCCACAGATTGACGAAAACTCACCATTAGGCCTTTGTTATACCAGTGGCACTACGGGCAATCCNAAAGGTGTCGAATACGAGCACCGATCTCAATACCTACACACGCTGACCTGCGCCATGACGGACTCCATGGCTCTGTCGGGTACTGATTCGGTTTGTGGCATTGTGCCAATGTTCCACGCCATGGGCTGGGGTATTCCGTGGGTGGCGCTGATGTTGGGTTGCAAACAGGTAATGCCCCATCGCTTTATGGACCCGGGTCGGTTGCTGGAACTGATGGTGAGTGAGGAAGTGACCTTGTCCGCTGGCGTGCCGACAATATGGCAGGGNGTGAAAGCATTGTACGAAGCCGAACCGGAGCGCTTTGATTTATCTAAGTTAGATCGACTGACCTGTGGTGGCAGTTCGCCGCCGCCATCTTTGATCCGCTGGTTTTGGGACACCTTGAATGTAGAAATGATTCAAGGCTGGGGAATGACGGAAACCTCACCCCTGGCCACCTTATCGCGCCGGGTTATGAAGCATGCTCAGCAAAATCTGAGTGAAGACGAACAATTTGAGAATGTGGCGAAAGCGGGTCAGCTGATGCCCGGTTTGGAGCTAGATATTTTTGACGAGGACTTCAACCGCTTGCCTCATGACGGTGAAACCGTAGGAGAGATTTTAATTCGTGGGCCATGGATATGTTCTGAGTACTTTAACAATCCTCAGCCTGATAAGTTCCATGACGGATGGTTGATTACTGGCGATGTGGGCAAGATCGACCCAGAAGAATATCTGATTATCTCAGACCGCTCGAAAGACTTGGTCAAGAGCGGTGGTGAGTGGATTTCGTCGGTAGATTTAGAGAACCACATAGTGGCTCTGCCTGGTGTGGCTCAAGCCTGTGTGGTCGCGCAGCCGCATCCACGGTGGGACGAACGCCCGGTAGCCTTAGTGGTGTTAGAGCCAGGCAAAGANGTTAGCCAAGAAGAGGTTCTCAAACACTGTGAAAGCGCNTTCGCCAAATGGCAGTTGCCGGANGAAGTCTTGTACATTGATGCAATTCCGTTAACCACAACGGGCAAAATGGACAAGAAGATTGTCCGCGCAGACCTCGATGCCAAAGGCTATCAGTTGCCAGATCTTCGAGCCTGAGGGCCTGTATAGCGGTTAACGACAGACAACATGGAGGGGCGGATGTTCGAGGAGCCACAAATGCCAGCGCAGGAGCTGGACGATCTGCGGTTTATGCCAGAGATTATGGTGCCCCTGCGCCATAGTGGCGACCCATTCGCCTGCCCGTGTTGTGCCAATGTATTTGCCGAGGTGCTGCGTCTNGCGGACATAGATCTCAGCCTGCATGCCGGGCAAATGCCGAGAGCAGAGTTCCCGAAAATGGCACAGCCGCTGCTGATCGAGAATGCTCGAATCATGACGATGGATGCGACTGCGCCCCACGCAGACACCTTGTATGTAGAAGATGGGAAAATCGCCTGGGTGGGCATGGCAGCCGAGCAACCCGAAGGTTTGTTGGATGAACAACAGCATTTGCAGCGCATCGACCTGCAGGGCAAAACGGTGCTGCCAGGATTTGTAGAGCCGCATATGCATTTGCCGCCGTTGGCGATGCTGCATCGATTCAGCAATATCGGACCTAATCGGTTTGCCACCACAGATGCGGCGTTGGCCCAGTTGCGTGAAGACGCGGCGGCAGTGGCGTCGGGTGACTGGGTGGTAGGTCGGCAATTTGATCCGTCGCTGCAACAGGGACCGGACTACCTGACGCGAGACTTGCTCGATACGGTCAGCACCGAACATCCGGTTTTCGTATATAACGCCTCGCTACATTTGGCCTATTGCAACAGTTTGGCGCTGGAAATTGCTGGCATCGATGCCGCGACCGTAGACCCTCAGGGCGCAGAGTTTGGCCGCGAGGCAAATGGCGCGCCGAATGGAGTACTCAAAGCGGGGCCGGCAATGGCCATGGTAGCGCGCCATAATCCTATGCTGCGTCAGCAAAATCTCGCCGATGCCTGTTTAGGGGTATTCAATAGCGCCAACCGAGTTGGTATTACCACTCTGTGCGATCAGGGCACTGGAACCTTTCAGGGTGTNGGTGAACTAGACCTATATCAGAGCCTTAAAGATAGCGGTCAGATGACCGCGCGATTTCGTTACTGTGTGAGTCAGGCTGCGGCGTCAAAGTGGGATGATGCCGATATCCAGTGGGGCGAAGGGGATGAGTGGGTGCGGCGCACGGGCTGGAAAATTGTCTCCGATGGCTCGAATCAGGGGCGCACCGGATTGCAGCGCGAGGCTTTCGTAGATTCCGACAGTACCGGCATGGCCTACATTGAAAAAGACGAATTGGATGCTGCGGTAGAAAAACGCCTCCGTGAAGGCTGGGCCGTATGTGTGCATGCGAACGGTGATGCCGCAATCGACCGAGTGCTGGATGCTTTTGCCAAGGCGAAAGCCCAAGGCTTGGACCCGGCGGCGAAGCGATGTCGTATTGAACATTGCAGCATTCTGCATGACGAACAAATTACCAAAATGCAGGAGCTCGGTCTGTCGCCGAGTTTTTTGATTGGTCATGTGCACTACTGGGGTAAGGCCTTTGTNGAGGATATTTTTGGCCCGGAGAAAGCCGCCAAACTTGACCGCACCGGATCCTGCGAGGACTTAGGTATTCGCTGGACTGTGCACTCTGACGACCCGGTAACTGAGATGAATCCGCTACGCTGTATTGAAAATGCCGTGACCCGCAATATGTGGCGTTCCGACCAGTTGTTGTCTCCTGAGGAGCGGGTGCCGGTCGAGGCTGCCTTGCGCGCCATGACAATAGATGCTGCTTGGCAGTGCCACTCTGACCACGAGGTGGGTAGTTTAGAGTCGGGTAAGTTTGCTGACTTTGTGGTGCTGGAGGAGGACCCAACAGCGATAGAGCCTGAGCGCCTCAGTCAAATCCGGGTGTTAGAAACCTGGGTCGGCGGCAGGCAGGTATTTGCAAATACCCCCGGCGGCCCCAGTTAAGTCGGTAACAGGCAGGCCGTTAACCGCACGAAACCACAACATTAAAATAATAAGGCGTAGCTGATTTTATGGATCGATTACCAAGTGTGATTACTTCTTGGTGTCTGTTTGCAGTGCTATTTTTCACTGCTCAAACAGCTTTCAGCGAAGCAGAACCGTCAGTCGGTCTGCTGGATTTTGCATCCCAGCCGCGTTTGTNGGCGCCAACACTGTCGCCCACAGGTCGTTACCTGGCCGCGCGTGTCAACGTGCGTGAGCGGCAGCTGTTGATGATCAGGGAAGTTGATGATCTAAAAAAACAGCCGTTTCTAATTTCTGGTTCAAACTGGACGCTTGGCCGCTATCGATGGGTTTCTCCCACTGATTTGTTGTTGAGCATATCTATACCGGATGTATACATGGGTGTGCCCCAAGTAGTAACGCGATTAGTCCACGTAGATGTGGAGAAACAGAAGCAACGATTGCTGTTTAGGAAAGAAAAATCGCCTGGTTTTTTTCAGGTGCAAGATTCAGTGTTGGCAGTGCTGCGCAAAAGAGACGGCCACTTTCTCATCAAAGCGGGTAAAGAATCCTTAGCAAAACCCCATGTCTTTGTCGCGGATATCAAGGACCGGCGTCTAGGCACGGAAATCGCGCAACGTTCCATGCCCAATATCTATAACTGGAGAGCTGATGCTGCCGGCAATGTCCGGGTCGGGTTGGGGTTTACCTCAGATCAAGAGCAGGCCATTTTGCAGCTCAAAGACGGATCGGGTGAGTGGCATGATTATAGTCATCTATTCGATCGCGGTGCCGAGATACTGGCACTACCCACTAATAAGCCCAATCTTTACTACATCTCTATGCAGCCCGCTGGGGCAGCAGCTGATGCAGAACCCGGATCAGCAGAGGAAAGTACCAATGGGATGCGCCAAGTTTATATCCTCAATGTTATAACCGGTGAGGAACAGTGGCGTTATGGCCGGAATGATTCTGAGATTGCTGGTATTCGATTGGACTCGCGAGGAGAAACCATTGTCAGTGTGAGCTATACCAACGAGGAACTCGCATCTGAATTGTTCGACGTCGAGTGGCGCGCTGTCCAAAGTGTCCTAGCGGAACTAACACCAGGTAGTTTCAACTATCTCGCGTCGGTAGCCGAGGATCGATCGCGAGCCATTTTTGGCGTAGAGGGTCCGACGTTACCGCTTGAGTATTACATTTATCACGTGGCAGAAAAGCGCTTAAGTAGGCTTGGAACAAGCTACCCGAATCTGCAGTCGGAACGACTCGCGGAAATGCACAGCGTTAGTTACGAGGCGCGCGACGGATTAACAATTCCCGCATATCTAACTCTGCCGGTTGGTCTGTCGAGAGAGTCGGCTAAGGGACTGCCCTTTGTTATTTTGCCCCACGGCGGTCCCCATGCACGGAACTACAAAGGATTTGATTGGTTGGTGCAGATGTTAGCCAATGAAGGTTATGGGGTTCTGCAGATGAATTTCCGTGGCTCTACTGGGTACGGTATGGCGTTTGAAGAGGCTGGTCGTAAACAGTGGGGGCAGTCGATGCAAGATGACATTACCGATGGCACGCATTGGGCCGTCGCTCAGGGCCTAGCCGATCCCAAACGCATTTGTATCATGGGCGGATCCTATGGTGGGTACGCGGCATTAATGGGAGCTGCGAAAGAACCGTCACTTTATAAGTGCGCCCTGAGCTTCAACGGAGTCACAGACCTGCCTGCGCTCCTGCGATCGAAACGGCGCTATATTGGTGGCGAGTTCACTACGCGGTTTATCGGCGATTTGTGGAAGGATCGTGACATGCTTGCCGAAAACTCGCCGGTTAACCTAGCGGCACAGATCAGTGTGCCGGTGCTGTTGGTGCATGGTGAAGACGACCGCATCGTATCAGTAAAACAATCNCGGGCTATGCACAAAGCCATGCAAAAGCGCGGGGGATCCAAGGTGACATATGTGGAGTTGCCCGGTGGTGACCATAGCCTTACTAATTACGCTAACCGGATTACCTTTGCCGAAGAGTCAACTCGATTTCTTGCAAACCATTTGCGTTGAGTCTTGGCAGCGCGCATACTGCGAGCGGCANGGTTAACGATACATATTAGTGAGCTGTACACTGCTGAAAATCCTGAGTGATGGTGTGCCCGCAGCCAAGCCATCATGTCAGTCGTTTATGAAATTACCCGCTCCTGCTCGCTAGGCTCAAATTGGGAGTATGAACTTTGCAAGGATTAGCAACGCCTATCGCGTCCGCGACGGTTGGGCTGGAGCCTCTAGACACCATTCACATGCAGGGCTTGCGTGATGCCTGCGCCGCTGATCAGGACATCTGGAATATCTACCCACACTCNATGCTCGGCGAGCACTTTGAGCCCGCTGTGGAGGCTATGGTAAAGAATCCGAAGCGGTTGCCGTTTGCGGTGCTCGCTGTTGATGGTTCGGAAAGGCCGGTGGTTGGCATGAGCAGCTACATCAATCCCGATAGTCACGGTGTGGTGGAAATTGGCGGCACCTACATCCAGCCGTCGGTGCGCGGTACGGGTTTTAACGATAGCCTGAAAAAGCTCATGATCGACCACGCCTTCGCCTGTGGATTTCGGCGCATTGAATTTCGCGTAGATACCCGTAATCAGCGCTCAGCAGCGGCAGTGCGTAAACTGGGCGCCCAGCTGGATGGTACGTTACGGCAGAATATAGTCACCTGGACCGGTTTCGTGCGAGATACNTATGTATTCAGNCTGTTTGCAGACGAATGGCGTGGCAGAGAGTTAGTCGGTGGAGAGCGCTAGCACGCGGGAAATTTCTTTGAAGCTTCGACCGCTCTGCTGCTGCCAAGTGTTAAAGGCATCTTGGCTCTGTAGTAACGCTTTTTTGCTGGTCGGTTCTTTGTCCACCACGCCAGCTTGGATAAGCGCTGCTACTACGTCTCTGCTCAACAGTGGTGTGTCGTAGCCAATAAAGCGTAAAAAGTAACGGCCTGTCTGGCCACCAAGTCGGCTACCGTTTTTCTTTAGGTGCTCCCACAGGCCAACAAAGTCCTCGTCCGGCCATTGCTGCAGGAACTGATTAAAGTTGCCGTAATCTGCGCGGATGTCGAGAATGTACTGCGCATTGGCGCGGACGCTGGCGATTTTTTTGCCATGACGAACGATTTCCGCATTACCCTGCAGTACTTCCAGATCTTCGTCTGCAAGCATGGCACAGTGCATGACATCAAAATCGCTGAAGGCGGTTTGGAATCCTGGCCANTTAGCTTCGATAATTTTCCAGACAAAGCCGGAACGAAATACGCACTTGGTCATTTCTTCTAAAGCGTCCGCGTCGGACACTTTGGCTATTTGGATGCGCTTTTTTACCGGCTGCAACATCAGTTCCACGGCGTTTTCGCCGCCTTTTCGCGCGGCAGCGCGCTTATAGATTTTTGCGAAGGTCTCCACCACGCACTCCTATCGGCTTCATTCCGAGTGTTGGTTCACGGTGGTTCACTGTCAAGATCTTATCCTGTTCGTGCGCTAAGCTACTCGTTCGCTTGGCAGGATTGAAATGGAGAGAATTATGCAATTTGATAACCGCATCACCCGACTTTTGGGCGTGGAGGTGCCTATTGTGCAGGCGCCCATGGGCTGGATTGCGCGCTCGCAGTTGGCGGCAGCGGTGTCCAATAGTGGCGCCCTTGGCATTATTGAAACCTCATCAGGCGAGTTGGATGTGATTCGCGAGGAAATCCTGAAAATGCGTCAACTCACGGACAAGCCNTTTGGTGTGAATGTGGCCCAGGCCTTTGTCCGCGATCCTGACATTGTGAACTTCATTATCGATCAGGGAGTGAAGTTTGTGACGACCTCGGCGGGTAATCCCGAGCGCTATACCGAGCAACTAAAATCAGCGGGTCTTACGGTATTTCATGTGGTGCCAAATCTAAGTGCCGCGAAGAAAGCCGTTGAATGTGGNGTAGACGGCTTGATCGTTGAGGGCGGCGAAGGCGGCGGTTTTAAGAATCCGCAGGATGTTTCTACCATGGTGCTGTTGCCTCTGGTTCGCTCACAGGTAGACGTGCCGATTATCGCAGCCGGTGGCTTTCTTGACGGGGCGACCATGGCTGCCGGCTTTGCGCTGGGTGCTGAGGCCGTGCAAATGGGCACTCGTATGGTGTCATCGACAGAGTCTCCAGTGCACGAGAACTGGAAGAACGCCATTGTCAGCGCTCGGGAAACCGATACGGTGTTTCTTAATCGGGCGCATTCGCCAGCCTTGCGAGCGATTCGTACTGAGAAAACCACGCGCTTGGAGTTTGATGTAGAAACCAATGCGATGAGCGAATTCGGCAAGGCCACAGATTTGTATTTTGGCGGCGACATGGAGGCCAGTATTGCTTTGACAGGTCAGGTTTGTGGTCGTATCGATTCTGTACGCCCAGTTGCCGAAATCATTGCTGAGGTGCGCGATGAATTCTTCAAAGTAATGGGCTCAATGTCCGACCAGTATTTAAATTAGCGTTCGCTCTAAGGCTCACAAGGGGCCGCTCGGGCCCCTTGTTGCTACAGCATAGATAAGCGCTATGCGCCGGTCTCCTCCATCAAGGTGCGCATCAGCTCATCGTCTGCCTGGGTGCTTTGCTGGGNTTGTAAATACGCTGATACCCGCGCTCGAGCGTTGGCGCGGATATTCATATGAAAAAAGCTGTAGTCGTACATGTGGTAGTTGCCAGGGCCGAAAGGCATTAGGGTGAAGTTGTCAGAGTTGATGTCTTCGACCAACAACTGACTGTTAAGACACTGTGCTCCGGTCACATTCTGTTCCAGCACGTCACCATTGCCAAAACTGATGCTGCCTAAGTTGGCGCTGGGTGTGGCTGCCGTAGCGTCTGCTGTCCAGGTAATAGGGTTAACACAGATGTCACCCGGCTGCGCAAGGATCACCATGGCGTCAGCGGTGTTGGTGTTCCAAGAAACTTGGCAACCCGTCTGCTCAGCGGATGTGCAAACGTCGATGCCATTGCTGCCATCAATCGAAAAGCCTATGGGATAGGCGGCAACCAGGCGTTGTTGTAACGGCTTACCAGCGACGGCTTCTTTGAGTAGGCGGTCAGCGTGGAACGCACCTTGACTGTGGCCGGCAATGATAAATGGTCTGCCGTTGTTGCGTTCACTGATGAAGTAGTTGAACGCAGCTCTGACGTCTTGGTATGCCAGTTCTAAAGCTTTGCCGCCGTCGCCATTTTGGTCTTGGAAACTATACAGCGTCGCTTGCCGGTAACGCGGTGCGTAAACCTGACAGCAGCCGTTAAACACACTGGCTTGGTCACGCATGACCCAGTCATCGGTCATTTTGTTAGCGGTTTCATCTGTCAGTGGCTGATTCCAATGGTCCGGACTGACGTAAGTAGTGGGATGAATAAAAAAAACATCCACATCCTTGGTGCTGCTGGGATCTATGAATACGCCGTTGGGTACAACGTCTGCAGAGTCTTCGAGCTCAGGCAGAGCGGCCCAATGTTCTGGATTGGCATAGTCAGGAGCGGGTGCTGTTTTGTCGTCGGCGAAGCTGTGGTCAGGCTGCATAAATGCCATGCCTGCCATCATCATAAGCGGGCCGCGAAATACGATGCCCAGAATCACCAGTACGGCGACGGTAATACCCAGACCGATTAAAAATTTTTTCATTGATTCCTCCAGCAGAGTCGCTTCTATCTCGGATACGTTAGGTGCCGAATACACCGCTGATAGCATACTGATGAAAAGCTCAGAGCGCATTGGCTGGCTGCAGAATTACAATGTTCTAGCGATGGCGCACTAGTGGTGATGAATGTTGTTTTACCTCGACAGCTTGTGGCTGCTAGGCTTGCCATCCCCGAGCAACTAGACCAAGGACAACTATGCAAGAACTGACGCTGTTACAGCCCGACGATTGGCACGTGCACCTGCGGGATGAAGACGCGTTGGCTATGACGGTGCCTGCTGCAGCACATTCTTTTGGGCGCAGTATTGTGATGCCGAATCTAGTACCACCGATAACTAAACTTGATCAGGCTCGCAGTTATTATGAGCGGATAATGGAGCACCGACCCGCGGGCTCGGATTGGCAGCCATTAATGGTTTTGTATCTAACGGATATGACCACGCCCGAAGACATTCGTGAGGCAAAAGACAGTGGTTTGATCTTTGGCTGTAAGTATTACCCAGCTGGGGCGACAACTAATTCCGATTCTGGGGTCACTAATCTTCATGGGCTCGGTGATGTTTTCGCGGCGATGCAAGAGGTTGGCCTAGTCCTACAATTGCACGGGGAAGTAACCGACAGTGCTGTTGATATTTTTGACCGCGAGGCGGTATTTATCGAGCGCTACTTAGGAGCTATTGCTGAGCAATTCCCGCAACTAAAAATTATCTTAGAACACGTCACTACTGAACAGGGCGTTAACTTTGTGCGCAACAGCTCAGCTAACGTTGCGGCGACAATTACCCCCCAGCACTTACTCTACAATCGTAATGACATGCTGGTGGGCGGCATGCGTCCTCATTTGTTCTGTCTNCCGATCTTNAAACGCGATCATCATCAGCGNGCGCTAATCGACGCTGCAACCAGCGGAGACAAAAAATTCTTTCTGGGTACCGACTCAGCACCCCATGCTCGACATGCGAAAGAAGCCGAATGCTGTTCAGCGGGTTGTTTCAGCCATCACGCGCCGCTTGAGCTGTACGCTGAAGTATTTGAGCAAGAAGATGCGATGCAGCATCTGGAGGCTTTCGCCAGTCTCAACGGCCCAGAGTTTTACCAATTGCCAACGAATACTAAAAAAGTCACGTTGCAGCAGCAGGAATGGAATTTACCAGCCACAATTAATTACGGCTCAGATGAGCTCGTGCCTCTTGCAGCGGGTCAGCTGGTGCGTTGGCGTTGTATTCCTGCAGGTGCATAGGACCCTGGGCGCCCCCGTATTTTTCAGGTTTAGGGGCTGAATAAGGGTTGAATTGCGTTTTTCGCGGCGAGTATCCTGCGGGCTTGGGGTTTATTCTTGAGCAAGGAGGATGAAATGTCGTTTGCAATTAAAGTCGCGCTGCTTGCGTTGTTATTGCCAGTTTCCCTGGTACGGGCAGAGCAAAACTCCCTGGAAAGTTTGGTGGGCACGGAAATACCCGCTTTTCAGTGCAATATGCTATCGGGTGGGTCTTTGACAAAAGATGGCATAGCCCAGCTGAAAAAAGTGCGTGAGAAAGCGAATAAATACTGCTTGGCCTGCAGGGGCGATGAATGCATAGCCAAGCAGTGGCCGGAAGACAGAGTACAAGAATTGCAGCTTTGTCAGTCGCTCTATTGCGTACCTGCGCGGTTTCCCAAAACTATGCTTTCCGATCAGCGTGGTTGGGCTCCGCACACGGCGAACGTCGTATACAAGGTAGAGAAGAACGGCAGAGGCAAATTGCTTAGCTACACGGCGACCGAAAATGCGGAAGCTATTCGCTCTTACAAGAAAGAGATCAACCAATCGGTGGGGTCTTTTCTA
>NZEI01000088.1 GCA_002690405.1 Gammaproteobacteria bacterium | reverse complement strand
GTCACGAGATCGCCTCGCATGGCTGGCGCTGGATCAATTATCACGGCATGCATGAGGATGAGGAGCGCGCGCACCTGCAGCGCGCCATCGAGGTTCACAGCCGCATCTGCGGTGAGCGTCCGCTTGGCTGGTACACGGGCCGCACCTCCGAAAACACGCGCCGGATCGTCGCTGAGGAAGGTGGCTTCCTCTATGACGCCGATGACTATTCCGACGACCTGCCATTCTGGAGCACTCAGACGGACACACCGCATCTGATCGTGCCCTATACGCTGGACACCAACGACATGCGTTTTGCGACGGCGCAGGGGTTTCACACCGGCGACCAGTTCGCCACCTACCTGATCGATGCTTTCGACACGTTGTATGAAGAGGGCGCAACGGCGCCGAAGATGATGTCGGTCGGGCTCCATTGCCGCCTGATCGGGCGGCCGGCACGCTTTGCTGGGCTGGTGAAATTCCTCGACCATGTGCAGCGGCACGACCATGTCTGGCTTGCTCGCCGCATCGATATCGCCCGCCATTGGCGTGAACATCATCCGCATGGCGGGGGCAGGTGATGGTCCCGCGAACTCTCACCATAGAGCTGCTGACCAAGGCCGGCTTTGCCCCGTTTGGAACGGTAATCGAGCGTGACGGCGCCGAGATCATAATGATCAACGAAGGCACGACGACCCGCTATCACGCGCTGTCCGATGTCGATGTCGCATCGGCCGGCGGCCGGCCGATCCTGTCGATCTTTGCCGGCACGCCGCGCCCCGTACCCATCGCCATTTCGATGATGGAGCGCCATCCACTCGGCGCGCAGGCCTTCATGCCGCTTTCTGACCATGAATGGCTGGTGGTGGTAGCCCCGACCAACGCGGATGACAGCGCGCCGGATTTTGACGGGCTTCGCTGTTTCCGCGCGCGCGGCGACCAGGGCGTCACCTATGCGCCGAATGTCTGGCATCATCCGCTTCTGGTCCTGCAGCCGCAGGATTTCCTGATCGCCGACCGTGCCGGCCCCGAGGGTGAGACCGGCAATCCAAATCTTCAGGAACATTGGGAAGACGCGCCAGTGGCGGTGGTCGCGGTCTGAGGCCGGATTCATCTTCTCTCACGGGTATGGACTGGCAGGAAAGACGCTGGGCTATCCTTAGCCCATATGGCCCGATGCCTGCATCAGGTGGTACGCCATCCTCTGGTGGTTTTCCAGCATATGGCTCAAATCCATCGTCACAAGCTGGCCATCCTCGACGACGCTTTGACCGTTGATGATGGTGTGGTTCGCCTTCACCGGGCCGCAGAACAGCAAGCTGGCGAGCGGGTCCCAGTCGCTTCCGGCGAAATCGATGCTGCGCCGGTCGAAGGCGGTGACGTCGGCGGCATATCCCGGGGCCAGCATGCCGATATCGTCGCGGCCAAGCACTGCTGCACCGCCACGCGTGGCCAGTGCCAGCGCCTCGCGCGCCGTCATCGCGTCGCCGCCCTGCTCCACCCGCTGCAGCAGCATCGTCTGCCGCGCCTCGTTCAGCATATGGCCGCTGTCATTCGACGCCGAGCCATCAACACCAAGCCCGACCTTCATGCCGGCATCGGCCATCTGGCGCCCCGGCGCAATTCCGCTGGCAAGCCGCATGTTGGAACAGGGACAGTGCGCCACGCCGGTGCCGGTGCGGGCGAACAGATCGATCTCGCCGGCATCGAGCTGCACGCAGTGCGCATGCCAGACATCATCGCCGGTCCAGCCCAGCGCTTCGATATACTCGCCCGGCCGCATGCCGAACTGGGCCAGGCTGTAGTCGATATCCTCGACATTCTCCGCCAGATGCGTATGCAGCCCGACCCCCAGGCTTCGCGCCATTTCGGCGCTGTTGCGCATCAGGTCCATCGACACGGAAAAGGGCGAGCATGGGGCCAGCGCAACGCGCTGCATCGCATGGCGCGACGGGTCATGCAGCGTCTCGACAGCCCGCTGGCAATCCTCAAGGATGTCATCCTCGTTCCAGCACAATATGTCAGGCGGCAACCCACCGCCTGATTCGCCTATGCTCATCGATCCGCGAGTGCCATGAAAGCGCACGCCGAGATCGGCTGCCGCCGCCATCGAATCATCGAGCCGGGCGCCGTTCGGATAAAGATAGAGGTGGTCGGATGACGTGGTGCAGCCGCTCATCGCAAGCTCGGCAAGCCCCAGCGCGGTCGACCAGTAGATATGTTCGGGTCCGATGTTCGACCAGATCGGATACAGGGTCTGCAGCCAGCCGAACAGCGGCGCGTCCTGTCCCCCGGGCACCGCCCGGGTCAGGTTCTGGAACAGGTGGTGATGTGTGTTGACCATGCCCGGAATGACCACATGGCCGGTCATGTCTATCACCCGGTCGGCATCCTGCGGCAGGTCCGATGTCGGGCCGACAGCCTCGATCACACCACCACGCACAAACAGGCCGCCATCACGGATTTCAGCACCGACATTGTCGCCGGCGCGCGCGGCTCCTCTGGCATTGTCTGCCGGGTTCATCGTGCAAAGCAGATCCGCATTGCGGAGAAGAAGCGTCTGCGCGGTCATCAGGGTCTCCTGTACAGATAGGATGACATGGCAAAGATGACATAGAAACCGCCGGGCCGTCACCAGCCCGGCGGCACTTTATTGTCAGTCACTCCGCCTGATATTGGTCAGGCCGGGTGAATGGTGATCAGTCGGCATCCTCGGGAAGGACGAGGTTCATGACAACGGCCAGAACCGCGACCGGCAACAGGCCCGAGACAGCCAGCATTTCCAGAGTGTCGGGAAGATGCTGCATCGACTTTGGAACAGCCTGAAGGCCGAGGCCGACCGATATCGAGGTGGCCAGGATCATCATGTTCCGGCGAGACCAGTTTACTCCGGCCAGCATGTTGATGCCTGCGGACACCACCATGCCGAACATCAGGATGACGCCGCCGCCGAGAACCGAAATCGGCATCGCTGCGACAACCGCACCGATCTTCGGCACAAAGCCGCAGATGATCAGGAAGATCGCGCCGATGGTGACGACACCACGGCTCATGACACCGGTCATCGAGACGATGCCGACATTCTGGCTGAAGGATGTGTTCGGCAGACCGCCAAAGACACCGGCGATGGCCGATCCAATTCCGTCGGCATAGGTGCCGCCGGCCAGTTCCTTGTCGGTGGCTTCGCGTCCGGCGCCGCCCTTGGCGATGCCCGAGATGTCGCCAACCGTCTCGATGGCGCTGACGATCGAAATCAGGCACATGCCGATGATGGCTGTCATGTTGAACTCGATGCCATATTTGAACGGCATCGGGATGGCGAACCATGCCGCCTTGCCAATGCCGCCGAAATTCACCGCACCAGTGGCGATGCCGACGACATAGCCCGCGACAAGTCCGATCAGGACCGCCGCCGAAGATGTCAGTCCACGTGTGTAGAACTTGCAGCCTAATGCGACGAAGATGACGACGAGTGCCAGCCCCCAACGGCTGAAATCACCCCAGGCCGGATTGTTCATCTGGAAATCAGCAGCTCCGCCGGCAGCATATTTGATGCCCACCGGGATCAGATACAGGCCGATGGTGGTGATCACCAGTCCAGAGACCAGAGGCGGGAACCAGTGCCGGATGCGTCCGATGATGGTGCCAAGTGCCGCATGGAACAGTCCGGCGACAACCACCGATCCCATCAGCGCTGCCATGCCGGACGACTTGACGATGCCGATCATGATCGGGACAAAGGCAAAGCTTGTGCCCTGCATCACCGGCAACCGTGCGCCGACCGGGCCGAAGCCGATGGTCTGGAACAGGGTCGCGACACCGGCGAACAGCATCGCCATCTGGATCAGGAACACCATGTCGGCACCGCCGAAGGCAAACCCGGCCGCGCCGGCTACAATGATGGACGGTGTTACGTTGCTGGCGAACATCGCCAGAACATGTTGCATCCCCAGGGCCACCCTTGGCGCCATCGGAATTTCATAATCCGGATCGCTCAGGCGTGACGGATCGAGGTCGGTAGTTTCGTTCATTGGACTCCCCCCTTTGAACATAAGACGGGCAGAGGCTAGAGACAGACGACCGGCTAAGTAAAGCGAAATCTACCCATGATACACAACATATTGTTATTGATCATATACTACAACAATATGTTGTCCTCAAGTGAGGAAGAAACGACAGATTTACACACATCGCTATCCATATTGGCGAGATGATCGATCACTGAAAAATGATGATCCCCGGCAAGCAGGCGGCTATAGGCCGGGGTGCCAAGGCCCTGCCATGCGATCGGCAGAAGCGCATTCTGGCGGATGAATTCGGGCCGCTCGTCGGCGCCAGCGATACAGGCGAGTTCGATGCCCTCGCGTGGTATCTGCATGACCGGACTTTCTGTTGCCGCCTCGGCGTCGTCCAGTTGCCATGTCTCGTTCTTCGCCAGGCGGCGAAGGGGCCGCAAATCATGAAGCCCGCTGACAGATACCACCCGGTCGAGGCGTTGTGCCGCCTGATCCGACAGGGCCACGTCCCGGCACATCATGCGGGCTACGAGATGTCCGCCGGCAGAATGTCCGACAAGGCGGAGTGGCCCGTTGCCAAGTTTCGCCACCGCATTGGTGGCAGCCGCGATTTCGGTTGTGATCTCTGCGATACGCGCCTGCGGGGCCAGTGTGTAGCCGATCATGGCCACCGCCCAGCCTCGTGCCAGCGGTCCGGTGGCGAGATATGAAAAATCATCTTTCGACAGCGCCATCCAGTAGCCGCCATGCACAATCGCCAGCAGGCCCCTTGCGACATCCAGGCCGCCTTCCGGCGTGAACAGGTCATATCGCTGGCGCTCGCTCTTGCCATAAGGCTGGTTCAGCATCGCATCCGGTTGGCTGGCGCGAAAGGAGGCTGCGCGGTCCGGCAGGCCCTGAAGCCATGATGCGGCGCCGGGGATGTAGGCGCTGTTCTCATACGCATCGTCGAGATCGGCCGGGGGGATATACGCCAGCAGTTCGTCCGCTGCGGCAAGTGGCGAGTGGTCTGTCATGGCGGCTCCGGTGTTTCTGGCGGATGTCACATTGCGCAAAAAAAAGGGGCGGCCCGTGACAGGCCGCCCGCATCATCTGATATTCGCCGACGGCTTACTTCAGCTGTGAGCGGAAATAGGCAAGGGCGGCGGCGGCGTCAATGCCACGCTCGGAGGCAGCGGCCACGACCTTGGCCTCGATGCCTGCGGTCTTCTCGGCGAAATAGGCCTGATCAGCAGCGCTGGCAACAGTCAGCTTGCCGCCAACTTCCTTGAACTTCTCAAGGCCGAGCGCATCTGCCTCGTCCCAGTAGGTGCCGACACGGCGAGCCATATCGACGCCGGTCAGCTTGTCGACACAGGCCTTGTGCGCATCCGACAGATCGTCATAGCTGTCGGAGTTCATGATCAGGCCAAAGGCTGTCGTGTACATGCCCTGCGGGTTGCTGTAGGTGTGCTTCGCCAGCTCGGCGATCTTGAAGGCATACATGGTTTCCATCGGGAAGAAGACGCCGTCGGTCACGCCCGAGGAGATGGCCTCGTAAACTGCAGGAGCCGGCATATTCACGCCGGCAACGCCGAGCGCTGTTCCGACATCATTGGCAACACCGCCACCAACACGCATCTTCATGCCGACGAGGTCCTTGTAGGAGCTGATCGGCTTGGTGGTGTTCACATTGCCGGGGCCATGTACGAAGTTCGTCATGATCTTGATGCCCTTTGCCTCCTTGGCGGCAGCGAGATACTTCTCATGGGTCTTCTGGAAGGCCACAGACATCTGGGTTGCGTTACCGGTATTGCCGGGAAGCTCGGCAAGCTTGGTGGTCTCGAACTTGCCGGGGGTATAGCCGAAGACGATCCAGCCGATGTCGGCGACACCGTCACGAATGGTGTCATATTGCGCCGGTGGCGAGGCAAGGCCGAATTCGACCTTTCCGGACAGGCTGCCACCCGAGCATTTCTCCATCTCGGAAATCATCATCGGGAATACATTTGCGTTCATGGTGTGGCCCGGGCCCGCCCATGACGAAATGGTCAGGGTCTTGTCGGCGGCAACGGCGTTGCCTGCCAGAGCAAGGGGAATCAGCGCTGCCAGCGCAGTCAGGGTCTTTTTCATCGAACTTCCTCCAAAACAGTTCGTTATCGGGCCTTATACGGTATGACCTGCGGCATGACGCCAGTCATCCGGCCCTTTCGACAATTCCGTTTCAGCCTGTTGGCGATGCCCGGGGCAGTCAAGGGAAATGTTGCTGTGACCATCGATGCTGGCTGAACGACCGGCTCCTGTAATTCGGCCTTGGCATTCGTCCGGCCATTGCGCACTATGCCTTTGCAGTAGTTTGATTTTGGCGGCGGCATGCCTAGTCCGCCGTTCGTGAAGCTGGAAGGTGCCCGCCAGATGTCAGAACAGGCTTTCAAGGAACATCCGCTGGCAGTGCTGGTGAACCGCATTGCAGGCAGGCTCGCCGATGCATCCATGCTGGTCGCCTGCTTCATCCTTCTCTGGCTTGTCGGGCTGACCTGCGTGGATGTCGTCGGGCGCTATTTTTTCCGCGCACCCGTGACCGGCGCAACCGAACTCGTCCAGATCTCGATGGCGGGAATTATCTTTTTCTCGCTTCCTGCGATGTTCCTTCGCGATGACCAGGTGATCGTCGATCTGTTCAGCTTTGTCCGCAAGGGATGGTTCGGTTGGGCTATCAGCCTCGCCTTCTCCGTGACCACTGTGGTTGCTGTCTGGATTATCGCCGACCGGGTGTCCGGCTATGCAATACGTGCCTTCGAGGACGGGGACGAGACGATTTATCTGAAGATTCCGCTCTATCTCGTCGTCTGGGGAATCACCATTCTCATCTATCTTTCGGGTGTTTTCGCTGCCGTCAGGGGCATTCGGGTGCTTCTGACACCCGGCCGCCAGCTTCCAGATGAAACCGGCGCACGCGAGTTCACGGAGTAGGCCATGACGGAATCTCTTATCGGCTTCGGCGTACTTCTGTTTCTTGCCTTCCTTCGCATGCCGCTTGGTCTGGCGCTTGGTCTTGTTGGCGGCGTGGGTCTGGCCTTTGTCACATCCGAGCGTGCCGCCATCGCCAGTGCCGCGCGGCTGGTCATCGATTATGACAAATTCTACACCCTGTCCGTGTTGCCGATGTTCATCCTGATGGGTCTTCTGGTGGAACGCGGCGGCATGGCACGCGAGCTGTACCGCGCGGCCTATGCATTCCTTGGCCACCGGCGTGGCGGGCTGGCGATGTCGACCATCGCCGCCTGTGGCATGTTCTCGGCCATTTGCGGGTCCTCGCTGGCGACCGCAGCCACAATGTCGAAAGTCTCGATGCCGGAAATGCGCCGCTACAAATATGATGATTCACTGGCTACCGCGTCGATCGCGGCGGGAGGCACTCTTGGCATCCTGATCCCGCCCAGCGTGATGCTGGTGATTTACGGATTCCTGACGCGTGAATCGGTCGGCCAGCTGTTCATTGCCGGTGTGCTGCCGGGCATTCTGGGCATTCTGTTCTATCTCATGGCGGTGGTCTTCGTGGTCACTCGCAACCCGGCGCTTGGTCCGGCCGGCGAGCGGACAAGCTGGCGCGACAGGCTACTGGCGATCCGCTATGTCTGGACGACGCTGGCGCTGTTCATCTTCGTTATCGGCGGCATCTATCTTGGCTGGTTCACCTCGATCGAGGCGGCCGGGATGGGCGCTGCCGGCGCGCTTGGAATTGCCTGGCATCGCGGCGCTCTGGGGGATGGGGCGCTATTCCAGGTGCTGCGCGAGACGGCGATCACCACGGCAAAGCTGTTCTTCATCCTGTTTGGCGCGCTGATCTTCTCGAACTTCGTGAACAAGGCCGGTCTGCCTGACGGGCTGATCAGCATCGTCAACGCCTTCGAGCTGTCACCCCTCGGCGTGATCCTGATCATCCTGCTGATCTATGTGGTCCTTGGGTGCGTTTTTGAATCGCTGTCGATGATTCTGCTGACGGTGCCGGTCTTCGCACCGCTGGTGGCGAGCCTTGGCTTCGACCTTGTCTGGTTCGGAATTCTTGTCGTTGTGGTGACCGAGATCAGCCTGATCACCCCACCCATCGGGCTCAATGTATTCGTGTTGAAAGGGATGCTGAAGGATGTCTCGGTGGGGACCATCTTCAAGGGCGTGACACCTTTCTGGATTGCTGACATTCTGCGGCTGATCCTGCTGGTCATGGTGCCGTCGATTGCGCTGATCCTGCCGTCGATGATGGCGAACTGACCCGCCTCGGAACAGCGCGAGCCGTCAGAGAAGCGCACGCACGTTTGCAGCGACCACCTTGCCAAGCGCGTTACGCGGCAGCGCCTCGATGAAGACCACATCCTTTGGCCGCTTGAAGCGTGCGATGCGGCCCTCGAAATGCGCCAGCACATCGTCACTCGTCACCGACGGGCCGGACCGCGCGGCAACCACCACCGGCACCTGCCCCCAGCGCGGATCGTCACGTCCGACAATGGCGAATTCCGTCAGCCCTTCAAAATCGGCCAGCACCCGTTCCAGTTCCGCCGGATAGATGTTCTCGCCGCCGGATATGATCACATGCTTCAGCCGGTCGGCGAACCAGTAAAGACCGTCTGCATCTAGCCGTGCCATATCGCCGGTGCGGAACCATCCATCGACGATGCTTTCGGTACTGGCGGACTCATTGTTCCAGTAGCGTGTCAGTATGTTGTCGCCGCGCACCCTGATCTCGCCTACCTCGCCTACCGGCAACTCGGTGCCGTCATCGCCGGTGATGCGGATCTCGCAGCGGCTGCCGGCGCGCCCGATCGAGCCTACCGTTGCGGCGGCGATATCGGCTGTCTGGTAGATCGCTGTCGGCGATGTTTCGGTGGCGCCATAGACCTGAACGACCGGAATGCCGCGTGCATGAACTGCTTCAATCAGCGCGACCGGCACATCGGTCGAGCCGATGGCCATCATCCGCAGGGATGACAGATCGGCCTCCTGCCATTCCGGTGTGCCAAGAAGTGCGCCAAGAATGGTCGGAACAACGGTCATCTGGGTGATGCGGTGGCTGCCGATCGCGGCCAGTACGGCAGCGGGATCGAAGCCGTCATGGATCACCACACCGGCACCCGCCAGCAAGGCTGGCAGAGGCTGGATATTCAGCCCGCCAACATGAAACAGCGGCAGGATGTTCAGCACCAGATCGTCAGGCGTCATCGCATAGGCATGGTGGCTCATTTCGGCGTTGGCGCGCATCGCCGCCTGCCCCAGCACCGCGCCTTTCGGCCGGCCGGTGGTGCCCGATGTATAGACGACCATAAGCTCGGCATCGGCACTGCCGGTTCCGGCATCGGCCCCCGTCGCATGTTCCGCGCGCGCCTTTTCCAGCCCGGCGCCGATCTCGAAAGCGGGGCATCCGGCTGACCTGCCAAGCTGTTCGGCGGCAGCGGCAAAGTCGGTGCCGTAAAGCAGCATCGACGGGGCGGCGTCTGCCATTTGCCAGGCAAGCTCCTCCTCCGAAAGACGCCAGTTCAGCGGCACCATCATCGCCCCGATTCGCGAGACGGCGAACAGCAGGATGAAACTTTCCGGATGGTTGCGGGCATAGATGGCGACACGGTCGCCGCTGCCGACGCCGCGGGCGGCCAGCCAGCCGGCCATGCTGGCGACCTGAGCCTCGAGGCCGGCGAAATCCGTTACCTTGCCGTTGAATATGAGCGCCGGGCGGTCGGGCCCGGCAACCGCATGGTCTGCGAGGATGCTGTCGATCCGCAATTGCTGCACGGCGTGCCTAGTCCTCGTCGCTCTCGCCGGGCTCGTACAGCGCGCCCTTGCCGATCATGTCGAGGCACAGCTCGGCGGTCCATGGCAGCATCAGCGCCCCGCAGCGGCTGTCGCGGTAAAGCCGTTCCAGCGGCAGCGAGCGCAGCATCGCCTGGCCACCGCAGGTGCGGATCGCCAGCTGGGCGATGGCGTTGGCATTTTCCATGACGCTGTGCTGCGCGGCCCAGGCGCGAAGCAGCGATTCCTTGCCCGGGTTCGGGCGTGCCTCGCTGATCGACTGGAACCACAGCGACTTTGTCTGCTCCAGCATGATCTTCATCTGGGCGACGGCAAGCTGCTTGGTCGGATACATGCGGCGCTTCACCGGCGGTGTCCCCGGCATTTCGCCACGAAGATAGCGGATGGTGAAATCATAGGCCGCCTGGGCGATCCCCATATAGCTCGGAGTCAGCGTCATGAACATGTGCGGCCATTGCTTCGCCGCATTGAAATAGACGCCGCGCGGCATCAGCTGGTCCTCATGCGGGATGAAGACGTCCTTGAAGATCAGGGTCCGCGACACCGTGCCCCGCATGCCGAGCGGGTCCCACTCGCCCGTGACCGACACGCCCTCGGCATCACGCGGGATGGCAAGATACATTGTGTTGGCGCGGGACGGGCGCGTGTCCGGTGTCGCCAGCTCGGTGCACAGCGCGCCGTAATAATCGGCATGGCCCGACAGCGAGGCGAAGATCTTCTTGCCGTTCACAATCCAGCCGCCATCGGTGACAAGCGCGGTGGTGCCGAAGGCGGTCTTGCCGGCGGCCGCGTCGCCTCCTTCCGAGAAGGGCTGTGCATAGACGGCACCGTCATCGAGAATCCGGCGATAATGGCGGGCCCGCATCTCGGCATGTTCGGCGCGCTGTGCGGCGCTCATATCGACACCGTCCGCGAGGAACCCGGTCCAGAGGCACGAGCTGACATGCATGTTGAAGGTCAGCGCTGTCGCCCCGCAATAGCGCCCGATCTCGGCAGCTGCCAGCATATAGGCGCGCAGATCGGCACCGCGGCCGCCATGTTCTGCCGGAATACAGATTCCCAGCAATCCGGCTTCGCGAAGATCGGCGTAATTTTCCGTCGGGAAACGGGCCTCGCGGTCGATGATCGACGCGCGCGCCGCGAATTTCGACTGTGCCAGTCGCCGCGTCTCGGCGCACAGATCGGCTTCGAAATCCGTGAGCTGCCAGTCCTGTGGATCGAAGATCGCCCGATCCGGCAGATTGCCGTCGAGCGTTACCTTGGCACCGTCATCCATCGTCAAACNGTCTCCGTGTCCNCNCGCAAATCCTCGAGAAANCNNTCGATGATCGCGTTGCATTNNTCTCCGGCTTCACTATTCACCAGATGTCCGGCGGATTCAACGATATGGAAAGNCGCAGTCTNCAGACGCTCNGCCATTTTCTCCATNACNCGTGCNGGGCTGNTGTCGTCATGCGCGCCGGCAATCAGGCAGCAGGGGCAGGTGATGCGGTGCTGGTCCTCGCGCCGGTTGAAGGTGACAAGCGTCTGCAGAACCTGGCGATAGGCCGCCTGCGGGATGCGCGCCATGGCGGCGACCGCGTCCCTGACCGTTTCGGCGTCTGCCTCCGGTCCCATGACCGCCGGAATCGCCTNGGCCGCCAGATCGGCCATGCTCACACCCTTGTCCAGCGGGGCGAGCCGTGCGGCAAGGAAGGAATCGCGAAAACTGTCGTCGCGCCCGCCGAAGGCCGGCACAGTGGCGATNAGAACCAGCCCGGCGATCCGGTGCGGGTGGCGGANCGCCATCTCCTGAGCGATCATTCCGCCGATGGACTGGCCGGCGATCACGACACGGTCGATTCCCAGCGCGTCGAGCGCTGCGCACAGCCGGTCGCACAGGCTGGCGAAACTCATCTCGGCCATCGGCGCCGAGGGGCCATATCCCGGCATGTTCCATGACAGGGTCCGCCGGCGTCCGGACAGGCCGTGAAGCTGTGGCATAAAGCTTGTCGCGTCGCCGCCGATGCCGTGAAGGCAGACAAGCGGCGGCACGCCCGGGCCGGATGGCGACCCGGCAACCAGAAAGCCGATATCGGCAGCCGTCAGTTTGTCNATCGTGGCAGGCATGGTTACACCGGTATGCCGTCGCGAACCATCACGGCCCCGTCGAGCGTGATGTCACACCCCATCATCGGCAGGTCGAAATGCCCCTCGGTGAAGCGCCCGGCAAATTCGTTGGCGCCGGTGGAATAGAGGAAATTGCCGGCCAGCGCGCGAAGCTCGGTGCCGTTCAGATCGGCCTTGTCATACATGGTCAGCGCCTCGTAACGGGCGGCCGGGTTGAGGCCCCAGCCGACATGGCTCGTGGCATAGGCGAGCCGGTCGCCGAACCCTTCGAGATAGCGCCGCATCAGCTGCGCGTCGGTTCCGGCGCCGTCGATGCGGGTGATGAAATCCTCCTCGACGACGCAGCGCACCTCGGTCTCGAAATAGCGTTTGAAGGTCAGGTTGATGTCACCCGGCGCGAACACGAGGCTGCCGTTGCAGCTCGCCTCGCGCGGGAAGCTGACGACAAGCCCGCCGGGCCAGTGCGCCAGGGTGCCGGGCCGGTCGGTCCAGCCCCAGACGCCGACGGTCACCGTGCCGCCCATCGCCACGGTCAGGTCGGTGCCGGACGGCGAGGTCACCTGCATTGTTGTGGCCTCGCGGCAGGCGGCAACAGCGGCGCGAACCACATCCTTCATCGCCGGGTCTGGCCGCAGGCGCGCAAGAATCTCGGGATGCTCGTTGGAAATCGTCATGATACGGGCCCCGGCCTTCAGGATGGCCGTTGTTTCGGGCGCATGCATCAGCCCCTCGACCGTCAGGTCGATGACGAGGTNGNTNNTTTGCAGCTGCGCCAGTGCCTCGNTCTCGCCGGACAGCGCGTTCGACGCGCCGGTCGACCGGATCACCGGCATGCCCGGAGCGGGCGGCTTGCTTTGCACATTCAGGATCGCCGCCGGAACCTTCATCTCGGCNAGCGCGGCGGCGGCAAGCATCACATTCACCTGCCGCGACAGACTTTCTGTCAGGATCGTGACTGTCTCGCCGTCATGTGCCTTGCACATCTCGAACAGCCGGATGAAGGCGTCCTTCCAGTGAGGCTCGAATGACATGTGAGGCTCGAATGAAGGGGGCGGNGTCGTTGCAGACGGCGTCATCGCCTCAGATGCCCCGGTCCTTGGTGAACGGGTTGAAGCAGACGATGGTGTTGGTGTCGCGGACGCCGTCGATCTTCTGGATGATCTCGCAGACATAGTGACCGATATCGTCATTGTTCTCGAGGCGGAACATGGTGAACAGGTCGTAGTCGCCAGAGGTGGAATAGACGATAGGCCCTTCCGGCAGGTCGGCGATCTCCGCCGCCACATCATANGTGCGGCCGATTTCGCATTTCACCATGACGATGAGATTGCGCTTGTCCATGGGATGCTCTCCTTCCGATCGGGGCACCTGCGCCGGNAGCCCCTGTNNTCAAACNTTCCCTNCTTCGCCGGCGAATGTCCAGNGTCCAGCGCACCGGCCGGGNGTCANGCGGCCTGTTTTCGCCGNTGCTGCGCCACGGCAAGCCCGCCGAGGATNACCAGAAGCGAGGTGATGAAATGGCCGGGAATGGTTTCGGACAGNATCACCGCGCCGATCAGNACCGCCCAGACCGGCACCTGATAATTGACCAGCGACAGGAAGGGTGGTCCGGCGCGCCTGATCAGGATGGTCAGCAGGATTGTGGCCAGCCCGGTCGGAAACAGCGCAAGGAAGATCACGCCCGANAGGCTGGTGCTGCTGATCCGTTCCGGAACGCCNGATNTCAGCAGCGCCACCGGCAGGATGATGAGCGTGGCCGACAGCAATCCCGCCGCCGCGAATGAGGTGGTGTTCACCGGCGGGCAGAGCCTCGTGATGATTGATCCGATGGCATAGCAGCAGCTCGCCATGACACAGGCCAATTGCGCCGTCAGCATGGGCGCGCCGTCGCCTGCCGCGCTTCCCGAGAACAGCTGCTCGCCGCCGACAAGAAGCACAACTCCGGCAAATCCGATGGTGAAGCCTATGGTGCGCTTGAGTGTCAGCCGTTCTCCCGGCACCAGAAAATGGCTCAGCGGCAGGACCAGAAGCGGCACCACCGCCATGGTGATGCCGGCGAAGCTCGTGGTCACATGCTGCTGGCCCCAGGCCAGCAAGCTGAACGGGATGGCATTGGTGAACATGCCCATGCCGATGCAATGTATCCAGACCCGGCGTCCGGTGGCCGACCGGATCGTCGGCAGGCCTGCGCCGGTCAGCATCGTCACCAGGACAAGCAGCATGGCGGCAAGCGAAATGCGGCCTGTCGACACCCAGATCGGGTCGAGGCTGTCGAGCGCCAGTTCGACACCGAGGAAGGCACCGCCCCAGATCACGCCCAGAAAGGCGAGAAGCCCCCAGTCCAGCGGGGCGGGCGGCTGTTTTTGCGGGTGCATCAGGTGACGGCCTTGCGGGCGTGGAATTCGGGCTTGTCCCAGCGGCGTTCATTCATGATGGCGGCCATCCTGTCGACGGCATGCCATACATCCGCAAAGCTGGTGTAAAGCGGGGTGAAGCCGAAACGCAGGACATCAGGAGCGCGGAAGTCGCCGATCACCCCTTCGGCGATCAGCGCGCTGATGATGGCGTATCCGCCCTCGGCATGGGTGAAGGAGATCTGCGATCCGCGCGAGTCCGGATCGCGCGGGCTGATCAGGGTCAGCCCGTGCCCGGCGCAGCGTGTCTCGACAAGCTCGATGAAATAGCCGGTCAGCGCCTGCGACTTGGCGCGAAGGGCCGTCATGCTCACACCCTCCCAGACATCGAGCGCGGCGTCGAGCGCCACCATGCTGAGAACCGGCGGGGTGCCGCACAGATATTGCCCGATATCGCCGGCGGCGTCGTATTGCGGGGTGAACTCGAACGGGTCGCGATGGCCGAACCAGCCGCTCAGCGGCTGCCGNAACCCGCCATGATGGCGCGGCGCGGCATAGAGAAAGGCTGGCGCGCCTGGGCCGCCATTCAGATATTTGTAGCCACAGCCGACGGCGAAATCCGCATGGCACCCGGCAAGGTCGACCCTCAGCGCCCCGGCGGAATGCGCCAGATCCCAAACCACCAGCGCCCCGGCATCGTGCGCGGCGCGGGTCAGGTCCGCCATGTCATGGAGGCTACCGTCACGGTAATTGACATGGGTCAGCATTAGCACCGCGGTATCATCATCAATGGCTGCGGCGATATCCTGCGGCCGGTCGACATGGACAAGCCGGTGCCGGTTGCCACATTGCCGGATGACTCCTTCGGCGATGTAGTTGTCGGTCGGAAAATTGCGTGTTTCGGTAACGATCTTCGTCCGCTCAGGTCGCAGCGACACTGCCGCGGACACTACCTTGAACAGGTTCACCGTGGTGCTATCGGCGGCGACGACGCAGTCGGGCTCTGCGCCTACCAGCGGCGCGATCCGGGCGCCCACATGGCGGGGTAGGTCGATCCCCCCGGCCGCATTCCAGCTTCGAATCAGTCCCGTGCCCCATTCCGAGGCAACCGATTTGGCCACGCGTTCGGCGACACCTTTCGGCAGCACACCTAGCGAATTGCCGTCGAGATAGATCACCTCGGGCGGAATGTCGAACCTTTCACGAAACGGCGCCAGCGGGTCGGCTGCATCGCGTGCAACGGCGGCGGCGAGGGTGACGCCGGAGGTGGCATTTTCTTGTATCCGGCTGGTCATGGGCAAAGTGCCAAAATTGCTGATAGGTGGCAGAGTGAATCGCTGGACAAGCTTTAGCATGTCCCCCATATCCTATGCATCATCAAATGCGCCCGGTACCTGACGGACCTCTTCCGGGCCAGCGGAATATCGCGCCATGCGGAAACGAAGGAGACTATCATGGGTTATGCAATGGCAGCACGGACGCAAGGCGGTCCCGAGGTCATTCACCGGATCGAGATTGGCGAGATCACGCCGGCCGCGGGCGAGGTGGTCATCGAGCATCAGGCCATCGGCATCAATTTCATAGATATCTATATCCGCACCGGCGCCTATCCCTGGCCCGTCGACGGGAACCTGATCCTCGGCAGCGAAGGGGCCGGCGTCGTCACCGCCGTCGGCGAGGGCGTAAGCCATGTCGCGGTCGGCGACCGTGTCGGCTATACCTTGCCGAACGGGGCCTATGCCACGCACCGCGCCATCAACGCCGATCTGGTGGTGAAACTTCCCGACGGCATTTCGTCCGAGGTCGCGGCGGCGATCATGCTGAAGGGGCTGACCGTCGCCTATCTG
>NZEI01000087.1 GCA_002690405.1 Gammaproteobacteria bacterium | reverse complement strand
TGTTAAAACTCGATAATCTTGTGGCTGAGATCGACGCTGAGTTACAGCCCGTGAAAGGGCGCGGCTACGTCGTTTTCCACGATGCTTATCAATATTTTGAGAACCGCTTTGGTGTTTCGGCCGTTGGTTCCATAACGGTATCACCCGAGGTTCTGCCTGGAGCGGAAAGGGTTGCCGAACTTCGGGCAAAAGTTAGAAATCTTGATGCAACATGCGTGTTTTCTGAGCCACAGTTTGAGCCAAAGTTGGTGAAGACGATAACCGAGAACACCAACGCAGGGACGGGTGTTCTTGACCCTCTTGGTGCGTCGATTGACGATGGTCCTGGGCTCTATTTCACCCTAATCCGGAACATGGCGAAGTCTTTGAAGGACTGCCTGATCAAGTAGAACAAATTTCATCCTGCGAGATGAGGTGCAGATGCGAGATGTTGTAATCAACGTCTCGCATCGTTTGCAGTTTCTAAAAAATTTGCATTGATCACTGCGAACCCTGTCTTAAAAAAATTAAATTTCAAAAAGGTGATGACTGGCAATTTTCGCATAACGTCATACTCACCTGCTTTTGGCCGTATTTGGCATATGTCTGATCTTAGTGCTCAGCAATGCTTTTGACTGTCGATCGGCATATCGTACCTAGCCCTGTTGCCCCTTACAGTCCTGCAGTTTTTCCTGATTTCCGTATTTCGAAAACCAAAAGGGCGCTAAGAATGATCACAAATCCGATCCATTCAAATGAGCTTAGGTGCTGATCCAGAAATAGAATGGCAACGACCGCAGCAAATAGAGGATCGACAAGCGTCAGGATCGAAGCTCTTGTGACGCCAATGACTCTGCATCCTTCAAAAAATAGCCAGTAGCCGAGCAAGTAGAAGGTGCCGTTGGACAAGATTGCAATCCAGCCCTTTGTTGTTTCTGGCAGGGCAATCTCCAGCCCCAGCGGAAAAAACAACACAAGGCTTAGGATCACAAAGCTCCAGATATTGTTTTGTAGATTGACCAGCACCGATCCAAGGCTGTCCGCAAGGTCGCTCGACATCATGGTGTATAACATTGCGCAGAACATTGAACCAAAGCACAAAAGTAGTCCGTTGAGGCTGCCGAACTGCAATGTGTCGAGCAGCAGTAGCAACAGCCCAGCCAACAGTCCAGCCACCGCGCCCCACTGCGCAGCATTTACCTTTTGTCTGCCGCTGACATGTGACGAGATGGCGATCCCAATTGGGAACATGTAGAGAATCAATATCGCAAGGCCGACATCTACGAGCTGAACCGCGCCGTAGAGGCAGCCGATCATCGCAACATTAAAAAGGGCGGCAATGATCGTCTTGGCTAGGAATTTGCGGGGAATCAGCGGCGTGTGGCGCTGTACGGCAATAACAGGCAAAAGCAGCACTGCGCCAATAAGACAACGGGAGATGAGGAGCGCCACCAGTGATGCGCCTTCATTCATGGAAATCTTCGCAGCGCTTGGTACAAAGGCAATGCAGAGTGAAGAGATGACGACAAGGGTTATGCCATGCGCATCACGCAGACCGCCTTTATAACCTTCGTGCCACATCATCCAACACATCTGAAGTTGGCATGCCTCTCCCGAGGCTCTGTGGGTTTGGCATGCCGTAGTTTCTAGAACCAGCGAAATGTAATTACGAAAATTAGAGGTGAAACATCGCTGAATGTCAAAATTCGGCAATCAATAATGAGACCAGCGCTAGGGTTTATAATACCTATAAAAATGGCTTCAGGTCAGTCTTGGCAATCAGGCGGACAGCAACACAGGAATTTACAAAAATACCAAATTCCTTTGCCGAAGATAGGAAGATATATGTGGCCGTTACCAACTGAAGTATATTAGATTTAACGACGGAGAGGGGCCTCCGAATTCAGTCGCAAGTCCCTGTATGGAAGAAGTTTTTGAAAGCCTAACCGCCCCAACCCCACATCTTTCCTTACATTTGATCGGGGTTGCTGGGGCTCGTTGCAGGATATGGATCGAATTTGGTTAAGGGGTGGGGGCGTAGGTTTTACGTGCGTGCGGTTCGGCAGTCGGAAGGGTTATGGATGGTTGGGAGAAGCAGCCGAGATCAGAATATTTGGAGCCACTTTGCTTATAGCCACAGTAGCGATCCTCTTGCCTGTATCCAGATTGGGCAAATTCCTTGCGTTTTTTTTGACTGAAAGGAATACGTTTTCTAGCTTGAATCCCTGGATCCCTACATTCAACCCTACAATCGACCCTGATTGATTGGCCAAACAGACTTTCCGATTGTTAGAAGAAACAAATTGTGCACACTTTTGCAGTGTACGGTTGTGCGGATTATTGTCGATAATTCATGTGTTTCTATAAACAATGGGGGGAAGAAATTGCCAGAGAAAATCTATTTCCATCAGGCAATAAGTAGGTCCATCAAAGCCCACGATATAGACGTGATTTTTGGCTTAATGGGAGATGCTAATCTTTTCATGATCAACGATTTTGTTGCGAATTGTGGAGGGGTTTTTGTACCAGTAGGTTTTGAAGGTAGTGCTGTATTGATGGCAATAGGACATTCCCATGTTCGTAGTGGTGTCTCTGTGGCGAGCGTCACGCACGGCCCAGGTTTAACTAATTGTGTNACCGCNTTAACNGAGGGGGTTCGNGCAAGACGCCCNATAGTTTTGTTTGCAGGCGANACAGCAATTGAAAACCNGCAAAATTTGCAAAATATCGATCAACGAGAAATTGTTAAAGCGACAGGAGCTGGGTTTGAGCAAGTTCGGTCGCCAGAAAAAATCTCAGAAGATGTTGCTACTGCATTTTTCAGGGCAAAAGAGGAGAAGCGCCCGGTCGTTCTAAATATTCCTGCTGATTATATGTGGCGAGAAGTAGGCTACTCCCCAATTGTTCATCAAACGTTTAGTGCTCCCACCACCATAACTAGTGGTCAAATATTCGAACAAGCTATCGGACTAATCGCTTCTGCTAAAAGACCCCTCATTCTAGCTGGTATTGGCGCGGTAGATGCTAGAGATGAATTAGTAAAATTAGCAAAGCGAATGGATGCTGTATTAACGACAACATTGAAGGCTAATGGGCTGTTTAATAATGTGAATTTCAATGTTGGAATTTGCGGCACCTTAAGCACACAAGTTGGATATGCTGCTGTAAATGCAGCGGATGTTATCGTGTCTTTTGGCGCCAGTTTGAGCAATTTCACCACTGACCATGGCTTACTTTTTAAAGGTAAACGGGTTGTACAAATTTCTGATGATCCAAGAGATATCAATCATCATTTCAGACCTGATCTGGCGCTAATCGCAGATCCAACACAGACGGCTCAAAACATTCAGTATTGGTTAGACGAAGCAGAGGTAGAGCCCTCCGGCTTTGCAACAGAGATGAAGCATCAAGCAACTGAAACAAAGGGGCCCAAGCTAGTAACAAAGAACCAAAATGGTCATATCGATTTCACAGCAGCTTTAGATCAATTAGAGCAACTACTGCCAGAAAATCGCCTCTTAGTTACAGATGGTGGTCGTTTCATGACAGAAGTCTGGAGTCGTATCTCAGTCCCCCATCCAAAAAATTTCATTCACAGCGCAAACTTTGCGGCTATCGGTCAAGGCCTTCAACAGGCAATCGGGGCAGCAATTGCAAAACCAGATGAATTTGTTTGTCTTTTTGTTGGTGACGGCGGCTTTATGCTTGGCGCTATAAATGAATTCAATACAGCAGTGCGGCTGAATATCAATTTACTGGTCGTTGTGTGCAATGATTCNGCCTATGGTGCTGAATATATTCAGTTTAAAGACCGACAAATGTCTCCCGCACTATCCCAATTTGATTGGCCATCTTTCGCAGAGATTGCGACGTCTCTGGGCGGTACAGGGTTTAAAATAGCCAGCAACAAAGATTTGGATTTCGCGGTCAAACAGTTAAATGGATTAACCGGTCCTGTCCTATTTGAGCTGTGCTTAGATCCGGAAGAAATCCCACGTATGAAATTGTAAAGAACTCAATTTGAACGCTTGGGCAGGTTAAACACCAATAAGCTCCCTGAGCTTGTTTTTGAGAGTTTTTCCCAACGCGCTTTTTGGGATTTCATCTACAAAAAACCATTCCCTTGGTATTTTATATTTGCCTAAATACGATTGGCAGTGTTGGTGAAGAGCATCCTCAATCACTTTACCTTCACCAACAATTACAGCAACAACCCGCTCACCCCAGTGTTCATCCGGTAAGCCAATAACAGCAACTTCATTTACCTCGGGGTGCTGAATAAGCACATCCTCGACTTCCTTGGAATAAACATTCTCGCCACCAGTAATGATCATATCCTTTTTGCGATCGACTATGTGGAGATAACCATCTTTATCAAAGCTAGCCATATCACCCGTGCGGAACCAACCATCTTCAAAAAGGCCCCGCATTTCATCCGTTTTATTATAATAGCCTGAAAATATGCTGGGACCCCGTACAGCTAGTTCACCGACGCCATCAACATTTATATCACACAGTTTAGTCTCCACCCCTGCAAGGGGCTTGCCTGAGGACATTAATGCTGAGGAAGATTCTTCCTTTTCTGCGTGCTTCCAGTTCAAAAAACTTATGATCGGTGAGGTTTCTGTCATGCCGTAACCCTGAACCATTGTTGTATGTTTCATTGTTTCAGAGGCAGCTTTCAACAACTCGTAGGGCACGGGCGCGCCGCCACAAATAAAAATCCGCAAATGAGGCAAATCAAAACTTACATCCGAAAAATGGTTAACCGCCGCTCTCAATAATACAGGCGGCGCCATTGTCATCGTAATTTTTGTTTCTTGAAGCGATTTCATTAATAGGCTTGGTTTGGGTTCGCCCAGATATTTATGCGCGCCGCCGCCTAGTGTCACAGCAGTTCCGAGAAGATCAGCAGAATGAAACATCGGAGCCACATGAAGAAAAATTTCTGAAGGGCTTGTTCCTAAAGCTGTTGCAACTTGCAAACCATTAGAAACGACATTTTCGTTAGTTANAGGCACTCCCTTGCCGTTCCCTGTCGTGCCGCCAGTAAACAACAGAGTGGCTACGTCATNTCGATNTGTGGCAACAGCNTCACAGGGATCATTGCGACTAATGAGNTCCCATGTTCCGGTATGGCTTCCCTTGCCAGCNCCCAACAAANATATAGAGCCTTNCCAGCCACCGGAAGTTATCGAATTAGCTAAATCAACAAAAGTAGGGCTAACAAACAAGAATTGTGCTGAAGNTTGNGCNANTAATCTTTCTNACTCAATTTTNGAAAGGCGGAAATTTANTGGAACGGGAACAATCCCAGACCAATAGCAGGAATGGAAAAGGGTGGCTTGTTCGACAGAATTTTCTGAGATTATTACAATTCGTTCTCCACCTTTCAGACCCAATTTTTTTAATCCAGCGGCGAGACGCGCGACCTTTTCCACATGTTTATGCCATGTCTCTACGGTTCCATCTTCACACAACATGGCGACATTGTTGGTGTAGTGTTTGGCGTTATGATCCAGTATTGAGGACATAGTGAACATTTGGTTTNCACTAGCCCTTTGGAATATATTTTTTAGTTACAGAAGATAGCCCTCTTTCAGCGTACTCTCTNCACGCACGCTCNTTGAAAATTAGAGCTTTTTGCCATTCATCCAAGGTGTAGAATTCNCGCTCAGCAACGCAACGNACNTCCCTTGCGACATTAACNTCGATNCCCAACTCGGCAGCNATCTGTTCATCTGACAAACCNGGNCTNCTNTTCTCTGGTGNCANATTTTCTNGNTAATTAATTTGTATTGATTGAGACAACTCTATAACCGCATCGCGGTACTTTTTGTAAATTTCTGGATTGATAAAATAGGTCATCTTATTTCCCTAATTTTCTCGTTTCTGCATCAACTGGGCAAACTCTAATGCATTCAAAACACTGTCCTTGACTGATATTTGCATAGGTCATAGACCATAAGGTGCGGGTGAACAGGCCAGAGTTAACTTTCATACGCCTTGTTTCTTTATCTGGTTCATCCAACGAATCTGCCAGAATTTTCTGAAAAGATGGTATCCAGTGATTGTAAACACGAGCGGTGCAACGGGCTGCATCGTAGTAACGATCCTGCCACTGGCCGTTTTCTATTTTTCCTGAGAGGCAACCACCAGACGAGGCGTCACAAACAGCAGTACAAGGTGTACGACCGGTCTCCTCGTACATATCTATGCATGGTTTAGCTGGGCAAACTGGCTTATCCAATGGCTTGTCAAATGGTAGTGGAAGAGTGGTGATTACCACTGCCAAATATACGAAACCATGATCAGGGCTAAGTATTGTTCCCGCCAAGCTTCTGGTACCACATCCCGCTAGCTCCGCGGCTAACGACATGCTCAAAAAGGGCTGCTGGCCTTCGTCCACGCCTGGAGGCGTCGTTACCGCATAATAACCAAATTCTCTTTCAATAGTATGTGAAAGCTTCATCGCGATCGCAGTGATGCGATCGTTTGTCGAAGACAATTCCATATGTTCAAATTTAGGGCTTGCCCAATCACCAGCTCTGGGCTTTGCACCACCGATTACAATTACCGATTTTGCACCAGGCAATAAATCTCTGGGACGACGACCCACTGGAGCAGCTGTAAACTGATCTGGATCTGCTACACCAAATACTAATGCGCCGGCTTTCCGTGCTGTTTTTTCAAGACTGAGTTTTTTATCTGGACCTGATGCTGAGTTGTCTCTGTTCTTCATTTTAGCTTCCGCTCTTGGCGGCCAACGGGACAAACTCGCATGCACTCGAAGCACTGAGCTACACTTTCTTTGTAATGCCCAACCCCAGAACATGCTCTAGAAAAAAAATCTGAGTATACCTTATTCTGTCGAACTTCGGCATCATCCTCTGTGACTAGA
>NZEI01000086.1 GCA_002690405.1 Gammaproteobacteria bacterium | reverse complement strand
CAGTTTAGATCCGGGCCCTATTAATTCATTTTCGCCGGCTGCGGTGGGCCACTATACCGACGCATTTGTACTGACCCCAGACGGATGGCGTTTCGCTAAGCGCGAGTTGTCATTGGCGTTTCAGAACATGGAGTACTTCCCTCGTCCGGCAAATACAAAGTAATGGAGGTTTAGGGTGGCTAAGCGTTTACAAGACCGTGTGGTGGTAGTGACTGGGGGTGGCAGCGGTATTGGCCGTGGCGCCTGTTTACGTGCAGCTCAAGAAGGGGCGCTGGTCACGGTGGCTGACATTCGTATTGAACTTGCTCAAAGCGTTGTCCAAGAGATCGTTGCCGACGGTGGTGTGGCGATCGCAGTAGCCTGCGATGTGGCAGTCGAAGGACAGGTACAGGGGCTGGTGCAAACGACCCTAGATGAATTCGGCAGCCTCTGGGGCATGGTTGCAAATGCCGGCACTGCTGGCAGCGGTTGGATTCATGAAACAACGATGACGGACTGGCAATTTGTTTTGGGTGTAAATCTGACCGGGCCATTTCTTTGCGCTAAACACAGCTTGCCGCACATGATGACTGGTGGTGGTTCGTTTGTGGTGACATCCTCGATTGCGGGTTCGGTGGTGGGTGCCGGCGGCGCTGCAGCGTCATATACGGTGTCGAAACATGGGGTGCTTGGATTGGTTAAGCAGATTGCAGTGGATTATGGTCAATATGGAATTCGTGCCAACGCCATTCAGCCNGCTGCAGTTCAGGGTACTCGGCTAGCCGCNCATGCTGCGGAGGATCGNGCTAAGGCCACGAC
Organism: Gammaproteobacteria bacterium; assembly: GCA_002690405.1. Taxonomy (GTDB): domain Bacteria; phylum Pseudomonadota; class Gammaproteobacteria; order Pseudomonadales; family Azotimanducaceae; genus UBA4421. The sequence continues at coordinate 14,333 of NZEI01000086.1, read as the reverse complement.
TCCGCCAGCGCAACTACCGCGCCCCAAAGCCTGGNTGCCAATTCATCGAGCAGGCAAGTCTTTGGANGANTATGGCGCGACCATTGCTTTCTTGTTGTCCGACGATGCGGGATATATAACCGGTGCCAGCGTGCCGGTAGACGGCGGCTACCTGGCCACCTAGCCGCGGTAATCGTTAAGGAGACACCATGCTTACATTATATAAGGCCCGTTCAATCATCACGATGAATGAGTCGCTGCCGCGTGCGACTGCGGTGTTGGTTCGGGACGGCATGATTGTTGAGGTGGGTGAGCCTGAACACATGGAGCCATGGCTGCGNCATGAAGAGTATGTGGTGGAGGATCAGTTTGCCGAGAAGGTGATCTGTCCCGGGTTCATCGACCCGCACCTGCACCCGAGTATGGCGGCGGTGTTATTGCCAATGGAATTCATCACCGCTATGCGTTGGAAATTACCTTGGGGCGAAGTTGAACCGGTAACAGATGCCGAGGGTTTTGATCGCCGTATGGGCGCGTTGAGCGCCAAAAAATCTGTGGACGAGCCACTATTTATCTGGGGCTATCACCAACTTTGGCATGGCCCCATGAGTCGTGCGCGTATTGAAGAGATCGTCGGTGATAAACCTACGGTGGTCTGGCACCGTTCTTTTCATGAGTTGTATATGAATGCCGCAGCTATGGAGATGGTCGGCGTGGTCGCAGCCGAAATAAAGCCGGGGATGCAGATTGATATTGAGCGCGGCTGGTTTTTTGAAGGGGGACTAGGGTACGCCATTAATCGATTGAATCCGTGGATTCTNGCGCCCGAGAAATACGCTGCCGGTCTAAAGCGACTGAAACAAGTAGTGCACCACGGTGGTCATACAACAATCGGTGATCTGGCCACAGGCATGTTTAATTTCAGCGCTGAAGCTGAGGCACTTAGCCAGCACTTGGAAGGCGACGATGTACCGTTTCGCACTCGCTTAGTAGCTCATGGNACAGTTTTGACCAGGGGCGGTGTGCCGCCCCAGCAAGGCCCTGANCTGGCTGAGGCGCTATTGCAGCGCAATAGCCATCGTCTGCACTTTGGCCGGCATATCAAATTGTTTAGCGATGGCGCATTTTTCAGTCAGCTCGCNCAGTTACAAGAGCCGGGNTACATAGACGGTCACCATGGTGAGTGGCTGACCACCCCTGAGATACTTGAACAGCACATAAGAGCTTATTGGCATGCAGGCTATCAGATCCATGTGCATGTCACTGGCGATCTGGGGCTGCAACTAACCTTGGATATCCTGCAAAAAATGCAGGAAGAAAAGCCGCGCTTTAATCACGGTTTTACTCTTGAACACTTCGGCTTTAGTACGCCTGAGCAGATTCGTCAGATACAAGCCCTAGGCGCTCAGGTGTCGGCCAATGTTTACTATTTGCATGAGTTGTCAGACAGCTATACGCAAAATGGCATTGGCTACGAACGCGCATCGCAGATGGCTCGACTTGGTAGTTGTTTTAGGGCTGGTATTAACACTACGGTGCATTCGGACTTCACCATGGCTCCAGCAGAACCCCTAAACAGCATGTGGGTTGCTGTGAACCGTGTTAATCATGTGGGTAACGTGATGGGCGCTACTGAAGCCATTACTGCGCAGCAAGCCCTGCAGGCCATTACTCTNAATGCCGCCCATGTCATAGGCATGGCTGATATCACCGGTAGTATTCGTGCGGGTAAGCGCGCGGACTTTACTGTNTTGGACGAGGATCCTCTGACCTGCGACCCGTTGGATCTGCGCGACATTAATATTTGCGCAACGGTGTTCGAAGGCAAGATCTTCCCGCTGGCTTGATGATTAAGATGTTTACTGAGAAACCCATTACATTGATAGGCGGCTACTTAGGGGCTGGTAAGACGACGTTTATAAATAGGCTTTTGAATAGCGGCGGCTTACCGAGCCGTACCGCGGTATTGGTCAATGATTTCGGCGATATCAATGTCGATGAACAACTGATCCGCAGCGGTTCTAAGAGCGATCAAGTTATCGGCCTAGCGAATGGTTGTGTGTGTTGCAGCATTGCTGATGACTTAACGTCCGCTTTGGAGACGCTTAAGAGTAGTGCCATAGAGCGTGTGCTGCTGGAGTGCAGTGGTGTGGCAGAGCCGCAGAAAGCACGGGTGCAGTGTCATTATCCGGGCTACTACCCCCACGCATCAGTGGTGCTGGTGGATGCGCTAAACCACCAGCAGCGGTGTAAAGATAAATACGTTGGTACCTTGGTTGCCGCTCAGGTGCAGCAGGCNGATCTGNTTGTTATTAGCAAATCCGCATTAAATCCAGATTTTCGCCTGCAAACATTGCAACCTAGTATTGATGCCGACGATCAGGACGCCATGGAAGTGGTGCTGGGGTGGGGTAGTGAGAGCAACCATGGACAGTCTATTCCCCCCAATCTGGCGCCAAGNTTTTTTACTCGGACTTGGCAAAGTCAGTTGCCTGTTTCCTTAGCCGACTTAACCCAGCGTCTGGAAGATTTGCCTGGGTCGGTACAACGNGTTAAAGGTCTTGTCGCAACCGACGCGGGGATTATTGAGGTGCAGCGGGTCGGTACGGANACCCANCTGACCCCTTGGACCCAGCNGNCTCATACCGCGNAGTTAGGCTTGGTAATTATCGCGAGTGCGGCNGACGATTTGGCATCAATCGATTGGGCTAGCTAGTNTTTCATGCGNGCAGATTTCGGGTCATAGAATGGCGCGATTTGCACGCGAACAGGATAACGCTGCAGTGCGACCTCGACCTCAAAATACCCCTCGCTCAGCCATTCTCGGGTCACCCCCTGGGCATGGGTTAATTCAGCAATAGCAAGGCTTTTGTNGACTCGATGGCCCCAGGCNGCAGAGGTGGTAAGCCCCACGGCCTNGCCGTCTCGGTATACCGGCTCGTCGTGGATCATAAAGGGNGCATTGCTGCTGGTGATTGCAAGGTGNACGAGNCTTCTCGTCATTGGGCCGCGCTGATTTTTTAGCGCAGCTNTGCCGATAAAGTTGTCTTTCTNTTTGGCGATCGCGAAACCCAANCCGGCTTGAGTAGGGGTGATGTGGTCGTAAATATCGTGTCCCCAGTGTCGATAGCCTTTTTCCATACGGCACGCATTCATCGCATGGAATCCGGCCGGAGTGACACCGAGATCGGCACCGGTGCTCATCAGTTGTTGCCACAAGCTCACTGCATGCTTGCGTGGCAAATACAGTTCGTAACCACGTTCGCCAACATAGCTTAAGCGATTGGCGCGCACGTTAATTTCAGCAGATTTATATTGTTNTGATTGATAATAGGCGAGTTGTTCGATTGCCTCGCTACCATTCAGCAACCGCGCCAGCAGTGCGGTGGATTTGGGGCCCATTACGCCGATGATGGTAGTGTCCTGATCTTGCCGTANGCTGCAATTAAATTGCTCAGCGTGGCGATGTAGCCATGTGGCATCGCGGCGCTCGCTGGCGCAGGGCCCCACAACCATAAATGTTTGTTCTGCGGTACGAGTAACGGTGACGTCTGCTTCGATCCCTGCGTCTTCGTTCAGCCATTGGGTATAAACGATCTGGCCAATTTCTACATCCATTTGNTTGGCGCAAATATGCTGCATACAAGCCAANGCTTCTTCGCCGTCAANCCAAAAGATNGGATAGCTGCTTTGGTCGAATANNGCGACATCATTCATTACAGCCATACACTCGTGTTGGCAGGCATCAAACCAATTTGGTTTGTGGTAGGTGTATTGGTAGTTATCTTGGCCCGCAAATGCGTACCAATTTGGTCGTTCCCAGCCGGCCAGTTCACCCATTACGGCGCCTTGATCCAANAAAGTTTGGTGCAAGGGGCTTAGCCGTACATTTCTACTGGTCGTATATTGCTGATGCGGCCAATGCATGGCGTAGAGTAATCCCAGGGTCTCTTGGGTGCGTTCGCGGAGAAAGTGGGCCTCAGTCTGAAACGCAAANGTGCGTCGGACGTCGACGTCCCAAAGATCCATGGGTGGTTTGCCGTCGCGCATCCATTCCGCAAGAACNTTACCGGCNCCNCCCGANGACTGAATACCAATGGAATTGAAGCCNCAGGCCACAAAAAGATTGCTNACTTCCGGTGTTTCGCCGAGCAGATAGCGATCGTCAACGGTGAAACTCTCAGGCCCGTTAAAAAACAATTGNATGCCTGTGTCGGCTAGTTCAGGAAATCGNCGTGTGGCCTGCTCCAGCATCGGTTCGATATGTGCGAGATCNTCAGGCAGCGCGTCAAAGCAAAAGTCGGTTGGAATACCATCCATGCCCCATGGTTTAGCCTGGCGCTCGAAGAACCCAAGCAGCAATTTACCGGCATCGTATTTGTAGTAAACCTGTTCATCCGGTACTCGCAAGGTAGGGCGCATGCTGGTAAAGCTAGGCAGCGGCTCAGTAACCAGATAAAAGTGCTCGGCTGCGTGCAATGGCAGGTGAATATCATGCTGACTGGCAAACTCCCGGGACCACATGCCGCCGGTGATTACCACCTGGCGGGCGCGCACGAGAGAACCGTCCTCTAGATAAACGCCCACAACTTTTCTATTTTCTATGGCAAGTCGTTGTACTGGCGTTTGTTCAAAAATCTGGGCGCCACGGTTGCGCGCACCCTTGGCCAACGCCAACGTGGTATCGACAGGGTTGGTTTGCCCGTCGCCGGGCAGGTAAACGCCACCGAGGACATCGTCGGTGTCAATGCCGGGCCATCGTTCTCTGACAAAATCGGCGCCGATCAGTTCGCAAGTCACATCGAACGCATTGGCCATGGTNGCTTGGCGCTTTAACTCCTCCAGTCGTTCGGCATTCAGCGCGAGGGTCATCGAACCAGTAGCTTGGTAGCCGGTCTCCTGGCCAGTCTCCGCCGCAAGAGCGGCAAATAGCTCGGTGGAGTATTGAGCCAGGCGGGTCATATTTTGCGACGCGCGTAATTGGCCCACCAGGCCGGCTGCATGCCAGGTGGTACCGCAGGTCAGTTGCTTACGCTCAAACAACAGCACATCGCTTAGACCCAGTTCGGTAAGNTGATAGGCCACTGAACAACCAACAATCCCGCCACCGATGATGACGATATCAGCCTGATTCGGAGGNTTAACCATGACAGCCACCTTGTATCTGCAGCATGGAAAACATAGCAGGTTTCGCTCCTAGGTTGATCATGGATCGCTCAGCTNGCTTCAGCACATAGCGTTGGCCAANCGTCGGGTAACCAACGCATTTGACGAATATGCAGATAAGCTCGGTAATCCTCGTCAGGCCGTTTAGCATGATGCACTAACCAATCCTGGCCGTTTTCGCTAAAGAGGTCGCTGTGGCCGGTGCCCATATAGTTGCCGTCGTTAGTGATCAGCGGCGTGCCGCCGCCCAGATAGAGCGGCCAATGCTGGGCATCAAAGTAGGGGCCATCAATGTTGCGTGAACGTCCAACGCGCACCTGATACTGAGTATCGGCACCGAGACAGCAGTGGTTAAAAGACACAAACAGGTAATAGTAACCGTCGCGATACAGCAGATGAGGCGCTTCGATAATCGGATCATCCTGCAGCAAAAAGCGCTGCGCTAATGTTGTGAACTCGGCGTTCGGCAATGGCTTTAACGTCAGCGGATCGAGTTCAATTAACTTAATCCCGCCGATAGTCGAGCCAAATACTAACCAGGGGGTTTGTTCAGGGTCGACAAAAAAATGCGCGTCGATGGCGTTAAACGTTGCGTTTTCATTGCCGCAGTAGATTTCGATATCGGAGTAATGGGGCGTAGAGCGCAACACTAGACCGTGATCAACCCATTGATAGTCTGCACTCGCCGGATCCAGACTTTTGTTGCTGGCAAGGCCTGTGGCGGCGTTGCAGGTATTGGATATGTGCGATTGATAAAAATACAGGTAGCGCCCTTGGTAAAAAGCCAGATCTGGCGCTCCAATATGATCAGCTTGGGGAATTTGCGCCACTAACCAATCCGGCAGAGCCTCGAATACCTGGCCCGCATAGCGCCACTGTTCGAGATTATCGGACTGATAAAAGCTACCCAAGTGACTTGATGAGTAAACGAAATAGCCGCCCGGGGCTTTAATTAGGCTAGGGTCATGGATAGGCGCGGTGGTCGACGCTGGATCAGCGATATTTGGGTTCAGTGGGCAGTTGATGCGCGGTTGGGCACAAGACATCAACAGCATTGAGATGGACAGTAACGACAGCGCTTTAAAGTCACGGTAAATTTTCTGCATTTAGGTTTAGTGGCTCAGCCTTGGAAGCGTTAACCCATTGTGTCGTTAAACTGGCGCACAAGGATAGTGGGGTATTGACACAAAGTGCGATATAACCGTTATCGGAGGCGGCCAAGTTGGCACTCCCTGCGCGACGCAACGTGAGGAATTAGGGCATGAACCAAGCAAATAACCCGCAGCCAAATGTAGTGGTGCTTTTTCCTGATCAGTTGCGGGCGCTATCACTGCCGATGTTTGGTGAGCAGCAAATTGAAACGCCGAACATTGATCGGTTAGCGGCCGATAGCTTGGTTTTGGAAAACGCGATTTCGAATTGTCCAGTGTGTACACCAGCTCGGGCCATGCTGTTGACCGGCCGCTATCCGCAAACCACTGGCCATTTAATCAATACCACCCGTACTCGCCATTCGGAAATTTCTATTGGCGATGCCTTTGGGCGTGCGGGATATAAAACCGCCTGGGTTGGAAAATGGCATTTGCATACCGGTCTGTGGCCAGCATTAGATCGAATGCCCCAGCATCCAGACTGGGTTCCTGAAGGGCGTGACCGCTTGGGTTTCGACTACTGGCGTGCCTACAACCAACATATGGTCTACTTTGACGGTTTCGTGCACAAAGACGACTGGAACTATGAACGCTGGGAAGGATACGAGACCGACGGGTTGCTGAATTACGGTTTTGAATTTATGGACAACGCCGGCGCCGATCCGTTTTTATTGTTCTTGTCGCCCCATCCACCGCACTACACGCCGTTTAAATTTGCGCCGGATCATTGCTACGAGCGCTTGCCAAAAACCCTGCAATTACCCGCCAATGTGCCTGANCACTTACAAAGCGCGTCGCTCGATATGTACCGCCATTATCTCGCCATGATCCTTGCGGTGGACGACATGTTAGGGCGTTTGTTGGACTATCTTGAGCTAAACGGACTGGNGGATAACACCATTGTGTTGTTCGCCTCAGATCACGGAACTCAGGGCGGTGGCCAGGGGGTTAATCCGTGGTCTAAGAAGAATCCATATGAAAACTCTATCCGNATACCGGCGCTGCTNCGCTATCCCGGTGTGATTGAGCCTGGGGTAAGTCAGCGCATGACCAGTATGGTGGATTTTTTTCCGACTCTGTGCGGATTGGCTGGTATACCGGTTCCACGGAGTATCGAAGGCACTGATCTATCTGGGCAATGGGCGCATAGCGCTGCAGATGACAGCGCGTTTATTATGAATTTTTCGAAATGGTTTGATTGGTTTCAGAACGGTGCAGAGTGGCGTGGTGTACGAACCCAACAATATACCTATGCTCAATGGCTGAGCGGCAAAGTTGAGTTATACGACCTCTATGAAGATCCGTTGCAAATGCATAATTTGGCCGGTCAAGCAGGTGCCTTAGAGGCGCAACTTCGCGAGATGCTGCAAGCGCACCAGCAACAACGGCAAGATGAGCTGGTGCCATGCACCGATTGGAAGCATTGGTTAGATGAGCAGCGTCGCGTGGTACGCAATGCCCATGGGCCGCTAAGTCANCCAGAATCCGAGCCCGACTGGTCCTTGCTGCGCTAACCCGTTAACTGTTTCCAAATGGATTNGCGTTGCGTTTGCCGAAGTGGGGCAGTGCAGTTGGGTCAACAGCCACCCAGTCTGCGGGGCGCTTTTCGAAAAAGGCTTTGTTGCCCTCGGCGGCATCAGGGCCATGAATTGCCCAGGCGATCGCGTCATCGTCTTCGTAGATGGCGCGATACAATTCGCCGTCGTCCTGCATCCGCCCCCAGGTCATCTGTTTAACCACGGACACCGCAGTAGGTGAGGAGCCAGCAGCGATCTCTGATGCTAAATTGCGCGCCTCGTCCATGAGTTCNGCGCGAGGTACAGCGCGCAACACCAGNCCCATAGCGGCCGCTTCNTCCCCAGATACCTTCCGGCCAGTCAATAANAGATCGGAGGTTTTCTCGATGCCGATCAATCTTGGCAGCAACCAAGTTGTGCCCATCTCTGGAATAAGGCCCCATTTTACGAAAGAAAAAGCGATATTCGCTTCACTGGCAGCAAGGCGAATATCGCAGGTTAGTGGGTAGGCCGCGCCGAAGCCGCCTGCGGCGCCATTGATNGCGCAAANAACCGGCTTGGAGATCTGATAGGGATAGGTNCGCAGCACTCGNTGAGTCGGNTGNCCGTGGGTTTCATCGTCTTGGCCTTGCTCNCCGCGCTCGCGTACGTCGTTGAGATCCAGACCGACACAAAATGCGTCTCCTGCCCCAGTGATGATGACCACTCTTACCTCTGGGTTTTTATCGCATTCGCGCAAATATTGAGTCAACTTAACCGCCATTTCTGGGCTGTAGGCATTGCGTTTGTCTGGCTGGTTGAAAGTTAGAGTAGCGATGTGATCTTTAATGTCGAAAAGTAAATGGCTCATGGTGGTGCCTTAGTTGATTTAAATANCTACGGATCTATGCGACCAATAGATGCGGGTTNGCTCTTTCGATATAGGGTTTCAGCTCAGCCAACGTATCTTTTAGCGCGCTGATGGCGAGGTCGATGTCGTCACTGGTCATAGGCGTGCTNATGGNGTACATAAGTCGAGCCGCNGAATAGATACCGCGGCGCAGCATGCCTAAATGCAGTAGNTGTGACATTGCGCCTGCGCTAATCATAGCGGCCAGGCTATCTCTAGAGTCCTTNGGCGCGTTTGGCGCGAACAGAATATTCGACAGTGAACCGTTGCCGAACATTTGGGCGTTAATGCCGGCTGCTTTAAATTCACGGTTAAATCCGCTGCGTAACTGCTCTCCNAGACGATTTATGCGCTCGGCGTCGCTGTCGGTATAGGCGCGCATGGCAGCGAGCCCGGCAGCCATTGTCATGGCATTACCGGAGAATGTGCTGGCATGCATAACCGGNGACTTGCTGTCAGGGCTGAANAGCGCCATTAGGTCCCGGCGTCCACCCACTGCGCCTACCGGTAAGCCGCCGCCAATAATTTTACCNAGGCAGGTTAGATCCGGTGTGACTTGGTATTGGGCTTGGGCGCCAGCTGCACTGAGTCTGAATGTGATGACCTCGTCGAAAATCAAAACAATGCCNAACTCTTGGCTCATGGCNCGCAGGCACTGTAAAAATTCTGCTGTTGCCGGAACCATGCCCATGGACCCCAGCATGGGTTCAACGATGATGGCAGCCAGATCATCGTTGTGTCTTTCTATAAGNTGTCNTGCCAGTTGCGGCTCGTTGTACGGGCAGATCACAGTATCTTCCAACACNCTGGCAGGAAAGCTAGGNTCNACNGGGGTTGAGGCCGGCGCATGTAGTTCACCAGCGTGCTGTGGATGCGGAACCAAACTCACTTCTGCTAGCTCGTAGCTGCCGTGGTAGCCGCCTTCCATCTTCATAATTTTTTGCCGTCCAGTTGCCGCCCGGGCGCATCGAATAGCCATGAGCGTNGCTTCTGTGCCTGAACTGGTGAAACGCAATTGCTCAATCGATGGAACTCGTGCTTGGATCAGCTCAGCGAGTTCAACTTGGGCGTCGTTGCAGGCGGCATAGGCGGATCCTAGCGGTGCTTGGTGTTGAATAGCGGCGACCACTTCAGGGTGNGCATGACCATGAATAAGCGAGGTGAAATTATTCATAAAGTCGATCAATTCATGACCGTCGACATCATAAAGACGCGAGCCTGCAGCACGTTCAATAGCAAGGGGGTAGGGCTTGTAGTGGGCGCTTGCTCTGGTGTCGCCGCCAGGGAATACCTGAGAGGCGCGCGCTGAGAATGCAGCCGAGTTTGGGCTGAAATTTCGGTACTCAGTGATTAACGGGTGTTCATTCATGGCATTCAGATCCTCCCTGATACAGCTTCCTTTGGTATGTTGGATTTAGGAGCGTTTCGAGTAATCCACAGCTAACCATTTTTCTGGCGCAATCCGGACTCTAATCTCGTTTGCCACATTACTTGCTTCAGCGTACTTGTGTCCCTGTTCGTCGCCAAGATAACGCTGCGCCATGGCAAGCAGTGATTCTTTAGTTGCGGCTTCGATAGCGGTCACCGGGCCCTCAATGCTGACATAGGAATAAGGCAGCTTTTCTTCTTGCGCTACTAAGCTGATCCGCGCTCCAACCTGCAGCAACTGGGCCTTGCGCGAATTCGCACCGATGATGAAACTAACTTCCCCGCCCGCGCTGTAGTCGTACCACAGCGGTGTTGTTAGAGGGCCGTGGCCGGGATTGTTCAGAGCTAATACGCCGATGTGTGGTTTGCTCAAAAAGTCTTGTTTCTCAGCTTGGCTCATTTGTGTCATAGCAAGTCCCCTCAGTTACTGTCGATTACGCATAATCTGCGATCCCAGAGCTGCATTCAANACAGCAATGGATCTCCCAACTGCAGCGAAACTGCTATTTGTATCCGTCTGGCCCATCAGCGAAACTCTGTAACAGCAGATTGAGGGGGCCATAACATGTTAGTTGAGATTTCACAGCTCTTTAGAAGAGCCTTGNTGTTTATCGNGTTACTGATTGCTACACCAGCTTCGGTATTGGCAGAGCAGCGTATTTTGTTTGCAGAAAATTTTGAGAGTGGCAGTGCCACNGGCTGGNTATTTGCGGGAAAGGGCAAAAGCAAGGTCACTGAATATGAGGGTAATCATTCGTTAAATCTNTCTCGTCAGCGTAATGCTCAAATGACNGTAGATGTAGAGGGCTACTCTCGTCTCGACATGACTATGCAATTGGCAGCCTTTGATCTAAAAAAGGGCGAGAGCTGTAAAGCGGAAATATCCAGTAATGGCGGCGAACGCTGGCAAACACTGTTGACGGTCACGCCGGCGATGGCTGACGGTATTACCCTGCACAGTAATACTGGGCGTATAAAAAATCCTGGCAGCCTNAAGCAACTGCTGCTGCGTTTCCGCGCCGATGGTGGTCGCAAGGCAAAATGCTGGGGTGATAACGTCGAAATACTAGGNAAACGTTAACTTGTAAAAACATCGCTTGGTGCGACTGTGTTTTAATAGGCGGATGATACAGGCGCTGATTTTTACTGATCTTGATGGCACCTTGCTGGATGACCGGTACGATGTAAGCGGTGCAGCTGCAGCCATGGACCNAGTAACTGAGTTAGGTGCCTTGGTTGTGCCTGTNTCCAGTAAAACTCGCGCAGAAATGACGTTATTGCGNGAGCAACAGCGNATACCCACGCCATTTATTTTTGAAAATGGTGCTGGCTTTGATTGGGGTGAGCACCAACAATGGGCTGCTGGATGGGTAGAAACGCCCTCTGGTGTGCATCTACAGGGCTTATCTTACCCGGATCTATGTGAGCAATTGGCACGCTTGCGTGAGCAACTTGGACTNGAGTTTCGTGGCTTTAGCGAGCTGAGCGAAAAAAAAGTTTCTGAATTAACAAAGTTATCGCCGCAAGGTGCAGACTTGGCAAAACAGCGTTTGGCGTCAGAGCCGCTGATTGGGTTAAATTCAGAAGAGTCCGTGGCAGCTCTTGAACGTGAACTATCCCAGCGCGGTTTNNTGTTACAAAAGGGTGGGCGTTTTTATACTGCGACCTCTCGGCGGCAAAAAAGTGATGCGGTAGCAGAAATGGTTGCACTGCTGCAGGGGCAAACGAGTAACCGGTTGTCGGTAATCGTTTGTGGCGACGGCCCCAATGATCTCTCAATGCTAGCTCTTGCTGAAACTGCCATGCTGTTCTCGTGCTCGGCTATGCATGATCCTGAGCCAGCTGCTCATTTCGAGATGAAAAACTATTTGACCGATACGCCCACTGTACGGCGCTTAGTAGAGGTCAGTGGCGCAGGTCATGAAGCCTGGTCGCGAGCCGTCATCGAAGTACTGTCGTCCTAACGTTGCACTACTCAGNTTAAAACTGGATATATATTTTTATGAGTGATTTCTTTCAAAACGGCATCATCACAACACTGCACAATTTGTCTACGCGCTCCCAGGATGCACTAGAAACGGANCTCTCGGAGTTTGCCAAAGACTGCCCGATGACCCTAGTGCTGCCATGTTTGTACTCCGAACTGGCTCAGCCAGCGCTTGCAAAAATTGTCCAGGAGCTTGCCGGGGTCGAATATCTTAAGCACATCGTTATCGGACTTGACCGAGCGACAGAGGCCGAGTACCAGCATGCCTTNGACTACTTCAGCGTATTGCCCCAGCCACATACAGTGATTTGGAATGATGGTCCTNGGATGAAAAGCCTACAGATGCGTCTNAGCGAGCTAGGCCTGGCACCCACTAGCCTAGGTAAAGGCTGTAACGTTTGGTACTGCTTCGGCTTTGTGCAGTCCTTGGGTGGTGTGCAAGCGGTCGCCTTACACGATTGCGATATCTCAACTTATGATCGCAGCATGTTGGCGCGGCTTTTTTATCCGGTAGCCAATCCGCAATTTAATTATCAATTCTGCAAGGGTTTCTATGCGCGCGTTGCCGACGGCAAAATGAATGGCCGGGTCAGTCGGTTGTTGGTATCGCCGCTGATACGCTCGATGAAGCGAGTTTTTGGTGCGCATCCGTTTTTGGATTATTTAGACAGCTTCCGTTACCCACTTGCTGGGGAATTTTCGATGCACATTGATGTGCTGCGCGACTTGCGGATNCCAGCGGATTGGGGNCTTGAGGTTGGGGTGCTGACAGAGGTCTATCGAAATCANTCTACGAACAGAGTTTGTCAGGTTGAAGTGGCCGACAATTATGACCACAAGCATCAGGAGCTGTCCCAAGAAGATAGCACCAAGGGCTTATCGCGAATGAGTGTGGATATAACCCAGTCGCTGTTCCGGATTTTGGCAACCCTAGGATTTGTTTTTGAGCACGGAACCGTTCGCAGCACCAAGGCTTCTTATTTGCGCATCGCTCTAGATTTGATTGAGTCCTACCATGACGACGCGCGAATGAACGGCCTGCACTTTGATCGTGACTCCGAAGAGCGAGCGGTGGAGTTGTTCGCGGCGAATATCCTGAAGGCAGGTAAGGCCTATTTAGACAGCGGCGAAGAGACACCCTATATCCACTCTTGGAATCGAGTTACCAGCGTCTACCCCGAGGTATTTAGTGACTTTCAGCGACTGGTGGCTGAGGATCAGGTGCAATACGCGGGTGCAAAGGCTTAAGTGAGCGGTATAGATAACCAGCGCACTTGGTAGGGAGCGAGGGTTATGGCCTGGCTCAAGTCGACGGTTTCGTCGGTGAGAACGTCCAGAACATGGCCAGTAGCTGTGTCCTCATCGGGTACGGAGATTACAGACTTTGCATCGCTGAAAGAGGCGACAACGAAGATCCGCTGATCGTCAGCTTCGCGCTTTAGCCAGAGATGGCTGCTTGTGTAGGCCAGTACCTGCTGCTGGGCTGATGGTGCAAATGCTGATTGGGCGCCTCGTAGCTGTAAATTGCGGCAAAGCTCTTTGAATATAATTGACTGATTGTTGGCATCGCTGTTCAAGGTTGTGAGCAAAGGCTCTAAGTTCCAAGAACCGCGATTAATAGAGCGCGTGCGACCAGTGCTTTCCACACCTTGCAGGTCATTCAAGCCGCCGACCAAGGCATTTATATAAAGTGCAGGAATGCCCTGAAAGGCCATCATTAATTGGTGCGCCGCGACATAGGCCGGAATGTCCTTGACGGTGCCGCCAAATGCAGAGAACAGCGCAATATTCAGTTCGTAAACCGTGTCCTTACCGTCTTTACCACTGCGCATAGCCGCATAGCCGCCGCGCTCGTGAACTTTGTCGGTGAGGTTTTGAATATCGGATTCAGGTACCAGACCTTCGAGGGGCCGAAGGCCAATGCCATCGTGTGAGGCGATAAAGTTTATGAAGCTACAGCCCTGGGCCGGCGGGCTCAACTGTCGGGCCCATAGACCCAAGTACTGTCCGTCGTTGAATAGGTAGCTGTAAAGCAATAGCGGTGCCAAACTGAACTGATAAACCAAATGCGCTTCATCCTGGGCACCGAAGTAACTGATGTTCTCTGCATGGGGCACATTGGTTTCGGTAAGCAATAAGGTCTGTGTCTGCATTTCGTCGATTAATGCGCGCAGAACCCGCACCACAGAATGAGTTTGTTCAAGATTGATGCTACT
>NZEI01000013.1 GCA_002690405.1 Gammaproteobacteria bacterium | reverse complement strand
GTAAGGGCACTGTGCCTGTCAGGACAGACAGCACAAAAGCCAGGACCAGTGCAAAATGGCCGATTTCATTGATCATTCTGACGAAACTTCATCTGCAGCGTGTCGCTGGGCTTTCAATATCACGGGGGCTTGTTCAGCACAAACCCCCGTGACATTCCAACCTTCAGTGGATGGCACCCACAAACTTATGCCAAAAGTATGCGCTTGGCCCTGCCGGCCTGATATGTGGCATTCTGTCACTGTTTAAGACAGTTTTGGTGGCATTTCTCTGCTAGAACGCCCATCATCTAAACAGTCTTGATAAGGGGGCGCCCGTGCCGCTGACAACTTATCATTGGGGTACATATGAAATTGTAACCAAAGATGGTGCCCTGACCGCACTCAGGCCTTTTGCCGAAGATCCCGATCCGTCACGCATTGGCCCTTCGCTTGTTGACCTTCTGGACCACCCAGCGCGGATCAAGCGCCCGGCGGTGCGTCGCAGCTGGCTGGATCATGGTCCGGGCAGCAACTCCAAGGCCCGTGGTTGTGAGTCTTTTGTCGAAATTGGCTGGGATGAGGCTGAAACGCTTGTCGCCGCCGAACTCGACAGGGTGCGCAGTCAATTTGGTAACAGTGCGATCTATGCCGGTTCATATGGCTGGGCAAGTGCTGGCCGCTTTCATCATGCGCAGAGCCAGATCCACCGGTTTCTCAACTGCATCGGCGGCTATACACGATCTGTGAATACCTACAGCTATGCCGCGGCAGAGGTGATGGTGCCGCATNTCATCGGCGGTTTCACGAATNTGCTGGGTTTGCATACAAGCTGGGATGCNATTGCCGATCATTGNGANCTGTTTGTGGCATTGGGNGGNCTCGTCACTGATAACGGGCAGATGGGCAATGGCGGGACGGGNCGCCATGTCCAGCGCGAAGGGTTGTCTCNGGCTGCGCAATCAGGTGTGGAGTTTGTGAATATNTCGCCACGCCGGGTGGATGTTGACAGTGACATCGCGCCGCGATGGATGCCGGTGCGCCCGAATTCCGATACGGCTTTGCTGCTGGCGCTGTGCCATGTGTTGCATCGGGATGGTCTTGTTGATAGCGCCTTTGTTGAACGCTNTGCGGTTGGCTATGGCGAATTCNTGGCCTATCTGGACGGGCAGGCGGACGGNGTGGTGAAAAACGCTGCCTGGGCTGCGCCNCTGNCCGGCATTGCCGAAGCTGANATCANNGCTTTGGCACATGAAATGGCANGCAAGCGCACCATGATCGGCGTCAGCTGGTCGCTCAGCCGGCAGCAATGGGGTGAACAGCCCTTCTGGGCNGCCATTGCGCTGGCAACCNTGCTTGGCCAGATCGGGCTGCCCGGGGGNGGGATCGGCTTTGGATACGCCATNGCCAACCATATGGGCCACAATGTGCCGCGNGTGTCCTATCCGGCTGTGCCACAAGGCCGNAACCCGGTNCCGGATTTCATCCCGGTTGCGCGGATCAGCGACATGTTGCTGAACCCGGGCGCGGCATTTGACTATGATGGCAAGACTTATCGCTATCCCGATACCCGCATCATTTACTGGGCCGGGGGTAACCCGTTTCACCATCATCAGGATCTGAACCGCATGCGGCGGGCCTGGGANAAGCCGGACACGATTATCATCCATGACTGGTGTTGGAACGCGGCTGCNAAATTTGCCGATATCGTGCTGCCCTGTACGGTGCCGCTGGAACGGCAGGATATCGCCATGACCCCGCGCGACCCCTATCTTGTTAGCATGGCCAAAGCAGCTGAACCTGCCGGTATGGCGCGCGATGATTATGACATCCTGAGCGGGATTGCGGCAAAGATGGGTGTTGCAGATGCCTTTACCGAGGGGCGCAGTGTCGATGACTGGCTGGCCTGGCTGTGGGATGAGGCACGCAAACGCGCCAAGGTAAATGANATTGANTTGCCGGATTACAAGGCATTTGTGGCGCAGGAATTCCACAAGCTGGCCCCGGTTGGAAAGCCGCGCGTGATGTTCTCGGAATTCCGCAGTGATCCTGAAAAATACCCGCTGGCAACACCNAGCGGNAGGATNGAATTATTTTCCAAGGTGGTGGCNGCCTTTGGCTATGAAGACTGCCCGGGGCATGCCTTCTGGAACACGCCGCTGGAATGGATGGGAAGCGCCACAGAGGCGCACCCGCTTCATCTGGTTGGCAAGCAGCCACCGGCAAAGCTGCATTCTCAGCTGGATCATGGCCGCTATGCCCAATCCTACAAGATCAAGGGGCATGAACCGGTCGAAATGCATCCTGATGACGCGGCGGCGCGTGATCTTGCCGATGGTGACATTGTGCGGGTCTATAATGCACGTGGCAGCATGCTGTGCGGNGTCTGCGTCACGGACAGTATCCTGAAGGGGGTTGTCGCGGTCAGTACGGGCGCCTGGTATGACCCGCTCGATCCCGCTGATCCGNAGAGCATGTGCAAACATGGCAACCCGAATATGGTGNCNCCTGACCAGCCCACATCACGGATCGGGCAGGGGCCAGGCGCGCATAGCTGCCTTGTCGAGATTGAGAAATATCAGGGCCCGCCTGTCCGGATCACGGCGCATCAGCCACCCGAGATCGAACCACGCTGACGGGGTGGATGTTCAGGCTAGGCTGATTGCAGGTCGCAGCCTAGAGATAGGTGATTACCTTGTCCGGGTCGGGGCGGGTACGTTCCATCGGCGCTTTGATCTTTTCGCCAATATAAATGAAGCCGGCGATCTGGTCGTGGCCGGGCGTGCCCCCAAGGGCCGTCAGCATGTCATCATCATAGGCATACCACTCGGTCAGCCATTGCGCGGCATAGCCAAAGGACTGTGCGGCATAGAGCAGGGTGGTNCAGACGGCACCAGCCGACAGATNCATTTCCCACNGNACGATACTNGGATGTTCGACCGGTGATGAAATCACCGCAATCACCGTATCTGCGCGCTGTAGACGGGTTTTTTCAATGGCTTCAATCTCGGGCTTTGCGTCCGGGTTGGCGACGATGAAATTGGCATGGATAACTTCGCGGTCCAGCTTTTCACGCGCCGCGCCAGCGATAACCACCAGTTTCCAAGGCTTGAGCGCGCCATGGTCGGGCACGCGGATGCCTGCGTTCAGGATGGCATCAAGGTGCGCTGGATCAACCTTGCCTACTGCCATGCTCTTGGCGGTAACGGACCGGCGCGTGGACAAAAAAGAAATCACTTCTGGCATAAAACCTCTTTGGCGGGGGACACCCCGACGCTGTTATAGTACAAGGACGGCGCCAGCATCCGGCCTTTTTGAAAAACTTGCAAGGCAGAGGCCAAAAAAACGGGCTGAAATTAGCTCAATTTTTTATTGTGATCTAACATTTTGACTAAGGCTGAGACCATAGAAGTACTGTTTCTTTACTCAAGACATTAGTGCTGACAACGTCAACGTTATGGCAATAGCAATTCTAAAGCTGTAGCCTTTGATGTCATGGATTTTTGAGAAATTCTAAATCTCTTAGCAGTAGAAATTAACTTCGTCGTGCAAACGTAATTCTGACATGACCACACTCTATATAACAGGCGCTGGCGTCAGCGCTGACAGCGGCATCCCAACCTTTCGNGGCGAGGATGGCTATTGGACCATTGGGTCAAAGAACTACACACCCCAGGAAATGGCTACCCGTCATATATATGAAACCCGCCCTGGGCAATTCCTGCTTTGGTATTACAGGCGCTTTGCCGTTTATCGTAATGTGCCTCCGAATGATGTACATCGTTGGCTTGCAAGGGAGTGCAACTCGGGCGCGGCGCATCTTATAACGCAGAACATTGACGGGCTGGACGGGCGTGCCGGCAATTCCGATTATGTCTGCATTCATGGCCGGCTGGACATGATGACCGCCTATGATGATCAGGACGCGCTGCATGCCGCTACCACTGGCGTGCAGAATATTTTTACAAGTGACGTGCTGTTACCAGCCCCATGGGACAAAGTTCCGGGCGTACTGCGCGACACCGGCGCCGACACAGACGACCCTGCCAGTGCGAGCGATTCCGCGTTGGAAGCAGCGCTTTTACGACTCTGCTGTATAGACGGAGATGCGGGCCCGCGCCCGGGGCAGTCGTTGAAGCCTTATGTGCTGCTGTTTGACGAATATTACACCGATCTTTATCGAATGGGCACAGCCGAGCGGTGGATGGCTGAGGCTAGCCGCATGGTATTTATAGGCACCAGCTTTTCAGTCAATATTACTGCGATTGCTTTGCGGTCCGCAATCACGCGAGGGATCCCAGTAGAAATTGTTGACCCGCGCCCAGTTGACCTTGGGATACCCGAGGGCATGGCGGATGTTTCCTACCTGGCAATGACGGCGAAGCAATGGGTGGAGGCTAAGAGTTAGTTTCGAATCTGCATGGCTTCTTGTCCTGCCGTCAAACCGCGCCGCAAATTTAGCAATTCTGCATGCACACCTTCTTTCACCATATGGCGGATGCGGGTGCGGCCGGCGAGGGTTACGCCGGCGCCATCCAAAACAGGCATCAGGCTGTCGCTCCAGCCCATCTTTTCCCACCCCTTGCCATTTACCGTGACAAGCACCGGCGCGCCGGGGTGGACGGCATCCATGATCCGCGGCAGGTCTTCCACATGCGGCGGGCCATAGCCAAACACCCCCACACATATAACCGCGTCATATGTGCCGTCATTGCCCCCTCCGACCTCCGTAATTTGCGGGGCGTAATCGGTCGTCATGTCGAGATGGTAGAGGTTTTTATAGACGCCAAGGCGCGCCGCCACATCACGCATTTCTGGTGAAAGGTCGGCCCCGTCAATATGGGTGAAACCGGCGGCGGCCAGCAATGCGCCGGCCTGGCCGGTGCCGCAGCCGGCATCAAGGATGTGCGCGTCTGACGGGAGGCCCAGCGTCATCATCCCGGCCACCGCATCGGTTGGCGCCATGTAGCCATAGGCGTCGATCAGGTCTGTGTCGTAATGCTCGGCCCAGCTGGCATAAAAATCCATCAGCTGATCGGTCGGCGGGTTGGAATAGGGGATCGAAATATCGATATCGCGTATCTTTGGCGGCAGCCATTCTGCGGCATTATCACCGCCAGTCGCATTGCCGTGTTTTTTGTTATCCCCTGNCATGATCAAACCTCCCCCAAAACACANATCATCCGACCACAGAATGCCCCNAAGGAACAACCGGCTGGCATGGTCCCTNACAGNNTGCCANNCAGGCAACNGATTGCTAGAACGGCATCACCTCGCCATCCCAGGTTTCAAAAATGCCGCTGCTGTCCATTGTCAGCGCGTCAAAGCGGGCCAGCAACCCTTCGGCGCTGGCCTGCGGGGTGATGGCGGCCTCGGCCCCGCCCATATCGGTCTGGACCCATCCCGGGTGCCAGGCGCCGACGGCAATGCCGTCAGGGGCCAGTTCNAGCGCCAGTGANCGCGCCAGATTGGTTGCCGCCGCCTTTGANGCGCGATAGACCGGCGCGCTGGTGCCGCTGCGCGTNGATGATCCCATCTGGGATGAAATGACGGCGAATTTGCCCGGTGCGCTGGCGGCGCGGCCGGGTTTGCCGGTCCGCAGGAAGGGCACGAAATAGCGCGCGGTGAAAAATACCCCGGCCACATTGGTCATCAGCGATTCCGCGATATTCGTCTCGGTATGGCCCGGGTCATTCAGCCCGCCCCGCGCATTCAGCTGTCCGGCATTTGCCACCACAAGGTCCAACCCGTCTTCAAAACCGCCATGACCCTGCGCNGCGGCGGCCACCGATTCCGCGCTGCCAACATCCATCGCGATGATGTGGATGCTGCCGGCATGGGCAGCGGCCAGTTCCTGCAACGCCTCTGCCGCATCAGGCTGGCGGCAGGCGGCGGTCACCCGGTCACCGCGCGCGGCGGCCTGGCGGGTCATTTCCAGCCCAATGCCACGATTGGCGCCGGTAATCAGCAGGCGTTGGGACATGTGTCGGGTCACTTTCTGTCTGTGTTTCGGGGGATTGTCCCGGGGGCAGTGATGTTATGTGGGTGGCGAGATGATGGCGGGGTCAAAGGCTGGTCGTGAAAAAACTGTGCGCAGCATCGGTTCGAAATAGGATAGCGGTTTTGTCGGGTAATCCGGGTCAAAGGCCATCTGGTCCCAGTCACGGCAGAACCGCTCACAGCTATCGAACCATTCATGGCCGCGATAGCGTTCGCGCTCATCCTTGTTCAGACCGGCCGCATCGCCGTAATAGAACATCTGGAAGACGCCGTGATGTTCGATGATCCAAGTGACTTCGGCGCGCACATAGGGGCGGATGATGGCCGCGGCCAGCTGTGAATGGTTGTGAGGGGCCAGATCATCACCAAGGTCATGGATCAGCGCAGCAACAATCAGTTCGATATCGGCCCCGTCCGCTTCGGCGCGCGTGGCTGATTGCAGCGAATGCTGCAGCCGGTCGATCTGGTATCCGGCAAGCGAATTCTGCAACCCTCTCAGCGCATCCAGCAGCCGGTCCGGCAGGCTGTCAACAAATTGATGCTCCAGCTTGTCCAGAAGGGCGTAATCCTCTGCCGTGCCTTCATCCATCCGGCGGAAACGAACACTTTCCAAAAAACAACCCTTCGAATCTAACCTGTTTTTGCAATAAAGGAGTAACCACTATCTTAGTGGCAGATGGAAGCTCCAGCAACTCCAATGCGCGTTTGGCGCCGGCCTGGCGATACCACCATGTTAGGATGGAGATTTGTATTAGCGTATTGTAACGAACCATTATGGAGGCAGCGTTCGTTCTGCGATCATCAGGTTTTTTTGAACGTTCCTCGTCAGCCTTCGGGAAAATTATGTCATGCGCGACTTGGCTTTTTGGTAAAGTGCTCTTGTTTCGGATACGTAAACTTCCTTTGAAATCGTTCCATCCAAATAGAGCTGTCTTGTAGCGAGCATTTCTTGCTCGAGGCCCGCTAACACATCATCGTCGCCAAGTGCTGTCGAAGCGTTATTTGATGTGTAATCCTCTTCGCCTGACGACGTGTCGCTTAATGGTGCAGCGCCGCAATCTCTGTTGCTAGATTTGCGTTTAAAAAATGTAAATCCGTTTGCTTGTGCACTCGCGTTTTCATTCGTATTACCAGTTGTATTTTGGGTCATGGGCCGTGTGGGCTCAACCTGAGATGCACTTGTGTCAGCATTGGTCGTGAAGGCGCTATCCGCTGTCTCGGCGGAAATGTCCTCAAAGGTAATCTCTTTCCCAAATTCCTTGCTGGCACCCGCCTTTGCTCGTCTGCTACGCGACAGCACTAATAGAAGAAAAAGGACAGTTAGTAATAACCCACCCAGCATTGGTATAGAAAGTTGTTGAGCCACCGGTGGCAAAAAGCCCGGTAATTCAGTCAGCCGAGACGATAAAAACTCGGAGAATTCGTTGAGAAATGATCCAACGTGTTTTACGTGCCCAAGCGCCTCAGCTGTAAGAATCGATAATTTCTTAGAGAAACTGTTGAGCAGTGATTCAACTGTCAGCGCGAAACTCTCCGCTTCGGCTAGAAGGCGTGATAAAGCCTCCTTTAATTTGTCGAGCACCTGATCCATCTGACTTTCTATATCTATTTAAAGATCGACAAATCCTACTATCGACCAGGTTTTTCTACAACCAACGGCTTTTTTGGGCTCAGACGGCTTTTACGCTCACCGTAATTTAGAGCTTTTGAGCCGCCACAACAGGTATAACGATGAATCCTTTTTGATCAATTTACATGTCCGCGACAAACTTTTGATCAAAACTATTAATAAAAATCAATGTTTTAAATATCTCTTAATCAGGTGGTGTCGGTCTGCCTCGCTGCTTTGGTCTAAGCAACGTCAGTTATGAGCAAGATTTGATATATCTCATACTAGCACCGTTTAATCGTCGATTTTATTCGGTCTTTCCACCATCAGGTTGGCAGCGCAATCGTTGCATGACAAGGTGGGGTCTCGGATATTCAAATGTATAGCTAGTAAGATCGCCTCTGAGCTTTTTTTGTGGCTGTGATAAAGGTTTTGAGAATTTTTTGCCGGATTGACCAAAAAAGAGAATTGGAAACTTCATATGTTGTCACGCGGCGTCAATCGACGATTTACAGCGCTTTTCGCCGCGGGACCGGGAGCGCATGTCCGGGCTGGTCGGCGCGGTATTTCATATATTGAGAAGGTGCCGTTTTCGCAGTCCTGCTCGGCAGAGGATCTGGGATTTATTTGCAGATGGTCAGGCTTGTCTTATCCGCGGCTCGCCGGTATTAGCCTAAAGGCATATCGCAGATTGCTGGTTGTGGCGGCTCAGCGCCGCCCCACAAATCATTATCACCATGCTGGACATTTTGCCCATGTGGTGATTGCCTCTGGTTTGCTGGCATATGCGGCCGGTTTGACTGCGCGTGAGCGTGCCCTGTTGGTACTGGCTGCTCTTGTCCATGATCTTGATCACTCCGGGCGTTACACACCAAGCAAACTATTCGCTCAGGAGACAGCGTCAGCACGACGCGCCATGCGTATTGTCCTTGGCAGTGGTGGGGATGCACGTCTGTCTTTTCGGCTTTTGTGGCTCCTTAAAGCAACTGCGTTAACCTTTCATGACGACCGAAAAGCTATTCTTACTGGTGATCGTCTGGCACGTTTGCTGGCGGACGCTGACTTGTTTTCGTCGCTGTTTTTCAGCCGACAAAAGGCGATACAACTCACCCGCCGGCTCAATCTTGAGATGTTGAAAACCGGTGACCCTGTCGCCCAGTACGACGCCTTTATAGACAGCATGCTTCGCGCAGGCGCGCATTCCGCTGCAGGGCGATCGCTTTTGGTGCAGAAGTTTGTAGGTGGACAGAGTCGAGGGCAGTAGAATTGAGAGTATGAAATTTAATGAATTGTTTTTCCTATTGTAAAGATTGTATTTTCTGGGATATCGCGCATACTGATACAACAACTGAGGCCCGCAAGTGCTAACGTTGAAGATATGTGCCGTCGCCCTGTTTCGAAGATAAAATATTCAGTATTGAAACTGTCTGGCTAACGACTTTTGATGATGACTTGTGAGGTTAGAGGCAGGTATCGGGCGAGGCCCATTAAGATTTCATGCTGACCCTAGCATTGCACATTTGTACGACCATCTTAGGCGGTTCAAAGGTGCGTCATTTGCGGATAGTTCTTGCAAAGCAAAATGAAGTTTTTGGTGCTGTTGCATTGTATTTTTGCAATTATTGGTAAAAGCATATTATGATTCGCGGTGTGTAAATGCGTGTCGTTTTTCTCGATTTCCAGGCGGGTGGGTTTGATCATGCAATCTGGCAAGGCAATCTTTGTTGGTAATATTAAAGGTGGGGTGGGCAAAAGTACGCTTGCTGTATATCTCACTGACTATTTGCGAGAGCGTTACGCCACTCGTTCGGTTATGCTTCTTGATACCGATCCGCAGGGAACGGCATTTGAGATGATGCGCCCCCTCAGCCGCGCCGATGACATTAGGTTCCTGCCAATTGGTGATCGCTATGATGGCGTTAGTATGACCACGCTTGACGGTATCCTGCGTCGCATGTTGAGCCAGGATGAGTCCGTTACCATTGTCGATACAGGTGCCGGCAAGCTGGGCAATGTATGGCAGATGGCAATGCTTTGTAGTACGGTCCTTGTTCCAACATCGATGTCATGGACGGATTTGCGGCCAACCATTGATTTCATCAAGGAACTGGATGATCGCAAGGAAGATTATGGAGTGCTAAACCCGCATGTGATTGTGGTACCTAACCGGACGTCACCTTCTCAAAAGAATTTCGGTCAGCTTGCCGAGGCATTGGAAGAAGTTAATGCCATCATGGCACCGCCGATTTCAGATTTGTCAATCGCCCGCAGTCATGGGCGTGACTTCCATGGTTTTGATGCGGTGTCTGGCACGCGTTTCAGCGATGAAATCAAGCGGCTTGGTGAATTCATCATCGACTATGTCATTAGCGGTGAGCTGGACCGGATTTATCAGCGCGCCTAAAAAATCTGGGTGCTGGATTGATTGCATGCTCGACCCGCCTGCGTGATTAGTCCACCCATGGCTGGTTTGCCAGTGGCTTTTTGGCTCATACTGATAATTCCTGAGCCACCCATTTATGGAAATGATGTGTCGGCTTGTCCATCACTGCTGAAAATTTGCCGCCATCATAGCCGTTGGCAGACCGCCCGCGCTGCATTCCCTCAACAACGCTGACATCCTCGGTAAAGACAGTGCGCCACATTTCGGTGTTGGTGCGGCGCATATCGGCATAGCCATCATCGCAGGCGGCTTCATCAGCGTAATAGATTTCCACCTGTTCAACGGTGCGCCCGGTTCCTTCCGGTGTCAGCAGGATCGCAAAGGCGTGGTCATTATGCACACCAAGGAGCACATTAGGGAACAGCGCAACATATTCAGCGCCTTTTTCCCACTTGTCCGACAGTGCGGCAAAGCGCGGAAAATGGCGGCCATCATCTGTGATCTGCGGTTGATAGACAGTTGTGCCCTGACCGGCAAAGCCGCCGTCATCAAGAATATTATAATGGTCCTCGAGGCGCGAATAGGTGTTCAGTGCCGGATGGATGAAGGGCAGGTGATATGCCTCGCAGTAATTCTCCACCGCCAGCTTCCAGTTACAGTCAAGCGTGAAGATGATCGATGAATCTGTACCGCCGTGAAACACGGGTTGGTCGAATTCACGCCACCGCGACACAAGACTGTCTGCAGCGATTTCGAAATCCGGCGCGTCACCGCCGACATTGACGAAGATGATATCGCGCCATACGTGTGACCTTACGGTGATCAGCGGGTAGTCACAATGGTCCAGGCTGTCGATTGTATCAATGCCGGGGCCGCCAACATGTGGCGTGCTCCGTAGCGTCCCTTCCAGATCATAACTCCAGGCGTGATAGGGGCATGTGATGGGTCCACGCAGTTGCTGCGGCGTGTCGACGAGGATCATCCCGCGATGCCGGCACACATTCTGAAACACGTTGATATGACCGTCGCGGGTCCGTACCAGCAGCATCGGAATGCCGAGGAATGTCACCGGTTTGACCATGCCAGGTTTGGCAATATCCTTGCCAAAGCCGATTGCCGCCCAGTTATTGGTAAAGAGTGATTCCTGCTCGTGGCGATACATCTCGTCACTTGTGTAGCAGGCATTGGGCAGACCGTTTGCTGACTCAATCGGTGAGAGTACGTTGCGCAAATCCAGCATCACCGCTATCCATTATTCCAGTGTCAATTCCACTCGAACGTGACACCTGATACATGAATTCGACACCTCAATTTGGCCACTAATTGTTCTATGGAAGACGCCCCGTGACGCGCTATTCAGCTGCCCCCATACACATGGAACTGGATGACAGGTTCTATACGACCGTCCGCGCTGCGGCATTTCCCCAGCATATGCTGCGCTATCGTAATGACCGCGCTGCGCAGAGCGTCGGGCTCGATGATCTGTCAGATGAAGACTGGGTCCATCATTTCGGCAAGTTTGCGCCGCTTGACGGTAATTTTTCCGAACCGCTGGCCCTGTGCTATCACGGCCACCAGTTTGGTGTGTATAACCCGGAAATTGGCGATGGCCGTGGCTTCCTCTTCGCCCAGATGCGGGCGGCAGACGGGCGGGTTCTGGACCTTGGCACAAAAGGGTCTGGCCAGACGCCCTTTTCCCGCACAGCAGACGGGCGGCTGACGCTGAAGGGGGCGGTGCGCGAAATTCTGGCGACCGAGATGCTTGAGGCGCTGGGTGTCAACACGTCGAAAACCTTTTCAGTGATTGAAACAGGNGAATCGCTGCAACGTCATGACGAGCCGTCTCCCACACGNGCNGCAGTGCTGGTGCGCTTGTCNCACAGCCATATACGGATTGGCAGTTTTCAGCGTCTGCGNTTNATGNATGATCAGGACGGGCTGGAAATGCTGGTCCGGCATGCCGCGCGGCATTATTTTGCCGACAGCCTGAACGCAGATGAAGATATCGACGCGTTGGCTGTCGCCTTCCTTGGCGCTGTGGCCGCGCGCGTGGCCGATACCGCTGGCGCGTGGATGGCATCCGGCTTTGTGCATGGTGTGCTGAATACGGATAATTTCAACATTACGGGCGAAAGCTTTGATTATGGGCCGTGGCGGTTTATGGACCGGTTTGATTCTGGCTTTGTTGCGGCCTATTTCGATCAGGGTGGCCGCTATGCCTTTGGCCGCCAGCCAGAGGCAAGTTTGTGGGCGGTTTGCCGCCTCGCAGATTGCCTTGTAGNGTTTTGCGAGACGGCGGCGCTGGAGACTGTGTTGCAGGACTTCTATGCGCAGCTGGAAACAAGTTTGCGCAAACGCCTGTGCTGGCGTCTTGGCATCATTCTGGATGCCGAGGCATCAGTCGGCATGAGCAAGGCGCTGTTTGCGGCTGCGCGCGAAACCGANATCGGCTTCTCTCAGATTTTTCATGACTGGTACGGGGGCGCACCGCGCCGCGGCAGCTATGACAGCAACGCGTGGCAGGCTTTTGCAGCGACCCTGCAAGATGCAACGCCGCGTGCCAGTGCCAGTCACCCATTCTTTGGACGTGACGCGGCGGTAGCGCTGCCGATCGAAACAGTCGAGGCGCTGTGGGCACCCATTGCAGAACAGGATGACTGGCAGCCGCTTTACAGCTTCATCGACGATATTCGTAGCATGGGCGCAGCGCTGGCAGGCGCGGATGATGTGGCGGAGACGTCATCCGGCGGGTGATCTGGCGGTTCAGCTGGCGGGCGGGGCAAGNGAGCGGTTGAAGACTTCGCGCATTACAAAACTGCTTTCCATGCGCAGAACATGGGGCAGGGCGGACAGGTGGGTCGCGTGCAGCCGTCCAAAATCGCCAACATCACGCGCTGCAACCCGCAGGATATAGTCGCTCTCACCCGCGATAAGGAACACAGCAAGCACCTGCGGGATGTTTGCTGCTGCGGCCTCGAATTCGGCCAGCATGTCTGCTGACTGTCCCTCAAGTGTGATCTGCACAAGCACCAGCACATCATGCCCCATCTTGCTGGCATTCAGCTGGGCCCGATATCCATCGATGATCCCCGCCTTTTCGAGCTGCGCCACGCGGCGCAGGCAGGCGGANGGAGACAGCCCGACCGTCGATGCCAGATCCACATTCGCGATCCGCGCATTATCCTGAAGTGTACTCAGAATCGCCTGATCAATCCGGTCCATATGTCCCCGTTCCCGCTGTTATGGTGGTCAAAAAACAAATTCAAANACGATAATTGCGTATAAACACAGTTATGCCATCAATCATGCGATAAGTANTACTTTATCCACAACAAAAAGCAAAGAAATGCCACAAGAATCATCATATATTCTTACGCAGTCTTGAAATACGCAATGCGGCCATTGCAGGCCGCTGCGTCAGGTATCAGTGGGAGGGTAGTTATGCTGATCGGTGTTCCAAAGGAAATCAAAGTACGTGAGTCACGCGTTGGCCTTGTGCCGAGTTCGGTTGCCGAACTGACAGGACGCGGACATGAGGTCATTGTCGAAACCGGTGCTGGTGCCGGCATTGGCGCATCGGATGACGTGTATCGCGCCGCAGGTGCCGAGATCAAAGGCAGTGCAGCCGAGATATTTTCTGCAGCCGAGATGATCGTCAAGGTCAAGGAGCCGCAGCCGAGTGAATGGGTGCAGCTGTCTTCTGACCAGATCCTTTTNACCTATCTGCATCTGGCGGCGGATCTGGCGCAGACCCGCGGTCTCATGGAGTCCGGTTGTACCGCGATTGCTTATGAAACCATCACTGACGATGCTGGCGGTTTGCCGCTGCTGGCCCCGATGAGCGAGGTTGCCGGTCGTCTGGCAGTTATCGAGGGGGCTGCCAACCTCAAGGCCAGCGCCGGTGGGCGTGGTCTGCTGATTTCGGGTGTGCCGGGCACATCCCCGGCCGAAGTTGTGGTAATTGGCGGCGGTGTTGTTGGCACCAACGCCGCAAAAATGGCCATCGGCCTTGGTGCGCGTGTGACCATTCTGGACCGCTCTGTGCCACGGCTGCGGTATCTCGAGGACATTTTTGGCAGTGCCGTGACCACGCGCTATTCCAGCAAGGCTGTTCTGGAAGAGGTTTGCCGTTCAGCCGATATGGTGATCGGGGCCGTGTTGATCCCCGGNGCCAGCGCGCCAAAGCTNATTTCCAAGGCCTTTCTNTCTGAAATGAAGCCGGGATCGGTTCTTGTCGATGTCGCCATTGACCAGGGCGGGTGTTTTGAAACGTCACGTGCGACCACACATGATGATCCGACCTATGTTGTTGACGGGGTGGTACATTACTGTGTTGCCAACATGCCGGGCTCGGTGCCGCTGACCTCNTCCGAGGCGCTTAACAATGCCACCCTGCCGCATGTATTGGCCCTTGCCGAACATGGTGTTGCCGCGCTCGACCGCGACCCGCATCTGGCCAACGGTCTGAACGTGAAGGGTGGTTTGGTGACATTTGACGCCGTGCTTGAGGCGATGGCGGCCGAGGCGGCCTGATCCGTCTGAGATTTCTGTCTTCCTCCGTTGGCAGCCGGCGTCGCAACATGCCGGCTGCCTTTTTTTTGATAAACGCGCCACAAGAGGCACGGTGGGGGCGCACCTCACGATCATGCCAAAAAAGGGGTTGACCACAGCCAGCCATTCGCAGATAACACGGGCCTGCGGCAACGCCCGTTGCCGCCATCTGCCTGAAACGCCGTTCATGCGCGTATTCAGGGTCTTTAATGGGGCCATAGCTCAGCTGGGAGAGCGCCTGCTTTGCAAGCAGGAGGTCGTCGGTTCGATCCCGTCTGGCTCCACCACCGTTTTCACGGTATATTACTTATGGTTTTCAATATGTT
>NZEI01000085.1 GCA_002690405.1 Gammaproteobacteria bacterium | reverse complement strand
GGTGACGATGTTGGGGCGTCGTTTGCGGTAACCATTGGTGGTGAAATGGTTGTGGATTTGTGGGGTGGTCATTTAGATGAAGCGGCCAGCGCCCCCTGGCAGGAAGACACCCTGGTTAATGTTTATAGCACCACTAAAACTATGTCGTTCCTCTGTGCCTTGGTGCTAGCCGATCGTGATCAGCTGGATTTTGAGCGCAATGTGGCCGATTACTGGCCAGAGTTTGCACAAAACGGCAAAGAGCAGGTTAAGGTTTGGCATTTGATGAGCCATGCTGCTGGTTTGTCCGGTATGGACCAAATGGTGTCGCCTGACGACATGTACGATTGGGACAAAATTGTCGCATTGCTGGCGGCCCAAGCACCTTGGTGGGAACCTGGCAGCGCACCTGGTTACCACGCCATTACGCAGGGTTATCTGATCGGCGAGGTCGTGCGACGAATTACTGGAAAATCGCTCGGTACTTATTTCCGAGAAGAAATTGCTGGGCCACTGGGTGCCGATTTCTTTATTGGCGTCCCGGCCAACGAATTTCATCGGATTAGCCGTCTTATCCCATTTGGCCAAGGCGAAGCGCCGGATGGCGGCGATGCGAATTCTATTCCCGCACGTACCTTCCGTAGTCCCTTCGCTGGTGTCGAGCATTCTTGGACTGATGGTTGGCGGCAGGCCGAAATACCTGCAGCAAACGGCCATGGTAATGCGCGATCTGTGGCTAAATTACAGGCGCCCCTGGCATGTAAAGGATCCGCCTTTGGTGTGGATTTAATGTCTGCTGAGACGGCAACATCGGTAATGAAGCCGAGAATTTCTGGTACCGATTTAGTATTAGGAGTGCCCATTTCTTATGGACTCGGTTTTGGTCTTATGTCCGAATTGCTGCCGTTATCACCAAATAAGAATGCGTGTTTTTGGGGCGGCTGGGGCGGATCCAATATTTTGGTCGACCAAGATGCGCAGATGAGCGTTGCTTTTGTTATGAACAAAATGCATGACGGAGTTTTGGGCGATCCGCGCTCATTAACGCTCCTTCAGGCCATATATCGGGCGCTATAGCTGGCTTAGCCCTTGGGCAGATTTGCGAGGGCTGCGCCGAGGGCGGTTTCCATAAGTTCGATCTCCGGCTCATCGATAATAAAGGGCGCGCCGATGCAAATGACATCGCGGTATTCGCCAGTGCCGCCGGGGTAGAAAAATACCCCAGCATCCAGCGCCGCTCCAGCGATGTGCTCGGTGACGCGCGCGCTTTCATCAAAGCGTTCAAGGGTATTGCGGTCTTTTACGATCTCTATGCCTATGAGCATGCCAGCACCGCGAATCTCGGCGACGTTTGGGTGTTGACCGAAGCTTGCCTGCAGGCGCTCGAGGGTATGTTGGCCAATAACCCCTGCGCGCTGGACTAAATTTTCCTCGCGTAAGATTTTCAGTACTGCGGTGGCGGCGGCACAGGATTGGGGTAGCGCGCCAAAGGTATGGAACATAACGTTGAAACCGGCCGCGCTGATGGCATTGGCTATTTCTTCACGACCAAAAACGCCAGCAATAGCGGCGTAGCCGCCNGCTAACCCTTTACCCGCAACCAATAGATCCGGTTGGACACTGTAGAGTTGCGATCCNAAGGCGACGCCGGTGCGACCAAATCCGGTCATAACCTCATCCATAATGAGCAAAATTCCGTGTCGTTGCAGAATTTCTTGCGCGNGCTGCCAATAGCCGTCGGGGGGAGTGATGGCGCCACCCGATGAGCCGTTTATCGGTTCAGCGACCAATGCTGCGATNTTNTCAGAACCGANTCGTTGAATGGTGTCCTCCAGATCCTGCAAATAGTACTGACAGGCATCTGGATGGTGGGGGCCCAGAGGACAGCGCAGGGGGTAGGGGGTTTGTATATGGGGGTGTTGTTCGAGAATAGACTCGAGGCCGCGCTTTCTCGACGCATGGCCTGACAACCCGGCCATGCTGATCGTGGTGCCGTGATAAGACAAGTTGCGGGCAAGAATCAGTTTACGTTGTGGTTGGCCGATCGCGGCCTGATACTGCACGGCGATTTTAATTGCCGATTCGTTAGCTTCGGAACCACCACTGCACAAATGCACNCAGGGCAGGTGTTGGGGCAGCCAATGGTCGCGCAGTTCCTCTACCAGTCCTTGACGCTCGGGGGTGAGCCAGGGTGGCACCACATAGGTCGCGTTCATAGTCGCCGCGTGAATTGCGTCTGCNACCTCGCGTCGTCCATGACCAATATTTGCCACCACAGCGCCGCCTGCGGCATCGAGTATTTTTCTGTCGTTTTGCAGATAAAGATATGCNCCCTGCGCATGGGATAACGTAGTAGGCGCGTTNGCTGCTACGAAGGGCCAGATTCCGGTCATATTTNTGTCCGCTTATTTAACTTGTTTAGAGCTTATCGAAATTCCCGCTAAAGGCCAGCTGTGTTANGGCGCATTTNTATCTATTAGCTCAATCTGACTTGCTCACCCACCGCTCGCCAGGCGGCGTCAATCGCCGCATGTAAATAAGCGTGGGCTTCCGAGTCTGAATTAGCAATGCTAATTCTGNCTTTGCGCGCTCGNGCGATCTCATGAGGCGCTTGGCCCTTGGGCCANTCTGGATCGTGCAGATCCATATACTCGTAGGCGTAGCCATGGGACCAGCGATTCACAGTAATCGCGGCAATATCTCGGTCGGCATCAAAGCCATAGGCGCCAAACATGGCGTTGAGCTGTTGCTTGATCTCAGTCTCGAAGGTAGCGAAAGGTGTGGTGTANAGACTATGGCGAGCAAGGCGGTAAACGTCNTTGATATTTTGGCCCGTTTCGGCGCGTGGCGTGGGCACGTGATTCATAAATAATAGCCGCTGGTCGCCGCCTGCATTTGTTCCATNGTACGTGCCCAGNCGCACCGGTGGAGCCTTCGATACCAGCGCGAAAAAACTGTCTGGGCACGCGCATTGTGTGGTTGGTGCGCGGTCTAGGGCAGCGCCATTGCGTACCAGCACATTGCAATAAACCAGTGGTGTCTTGCTGCCGTAACCCAACTGTCGTTTCTGAGCCTCGGGTAACTCTGGGCANAGATGCGGAATTAGAGCGTTATAGCAGGCTAATATGCAGTGCTTGGCGTTAATGCGATAGGCCTCATCGGCGGTCACATAGGTCACTTGGACCCGNTCGCCATTGTCGCTGTGAACGCAATTGACCGCCGTACTGTTCAGGCGGATGCGGTTTTGGTTGGTTGCTTGATCCAGTTTTGCGTAGTCGAANTGGGCGGCTGCGATATCATGCATGCTGTCGCCATCGGCCACGGTGGGAATNAGCTTACGCACCAATAGGCGCGCTATGGATGCATTGCCATCGGGGAACATGGGCGTACGAATGTCTGCNGCTGAGCCGGACAAAAGCGAGTTGGCNAAACTGCCAATCCAGCCGAGACTCTTAAGGCCTGGCGACCCGAGTGCCAGCGCTTCGGCTACCGACAAGCATTCNGCTCCGCAGCCGTAAATGGCCAGCATGATGGGCTCAAACAGCGCTATGGTACTGGCTTCTAACCCCGCCCGTTCGCGTAAAAAGCTGGCGTAATCTGTAGTGGATAAATACTTTCTTTTCTTCAGTAATGATAAGTCGTCGAGCAGATCGCGCTCGCCGCTAATAAGCGCCANCAGTTTTTCCTGCTGNGACGCGGCCAAGCCTAGGGTTTTGACGGCTTCGCCATAGTCTCCCTGAGCCAGCCAGATCTGACGCCATGGGTCATGCAGTATCCGATTGCTACCATAGGTCTGGGCGTTCAGAAAATACCCCAAGTCGCCGCTGGAGTTGGCCAACACGAAATCGCTATCTACCGCGTTTTCTAAGGCTTCGAGATCCACGCCGAGGTCTTTTAGGAGTGTGTGTACGTTGTCGCTGAAATAGTCCTGTTCAAGATTAATACTGCCGCCGAAGCCGAGTAGGGTACGGCCATCCACGTTGAATTCGTTGCGTTTGGCNTGGCCGCCGAAATCGTCATGGTTATCCAGNATTAACACTTTTTTGCCGGCTCCAGCCTGNTGCTGATACAAGTACGCGCAAGCTAGCCCGCTGATACCGCCACCGACCACGACTAGGTCGTATTCTTCATCAAGATCCTGCACCTGGGAGGGTTTTTCGCCGCGCCACGCTAAGGCGTGGGCCACCTCAAAAGAGCCTTTATGACTGCCGCGCATACCGGTGCGGGTGGGCGGNTAGTAGCTTTGGGCAAGCGTGTTTGTGAGGTCTGATGCTACCGCCAGATCGTCCGCAACCGTGGGGTNGGAGTCCAGCGCAATGACGGCATTACTATGCATTAATACNCCGCCTGCAAGAGTNACCGCCATCCCGTTCAAAAAGTCCCNGCGGCTGATTGTCTCAGCCGGTGAAAAATCTCTTTGAGTTGTCTGCTTGTCGTTAGGTGAACTCATNAATACCGCCCCATTTCCGCTGCTTTACTGTACCGCGCTCGCTCTGTTTGCACACCTCGCTGGGGNTAGAAAAAGGCCATTTCAATGTGTGTCGTTGCCCACTAAAACCTGTACTCTCAGTGATGCGAGGGAGAAGGATATGCAGCGAGATCGATTTTTTCGTTGGTGCCAAAGATTATTGTTGCTTGTGGCGTTAGCCCCCGTGGCCGCCAACAGTGGCAGTCAGAGTGCCGATTCTTCTGTGCTNATAGGGGAGCGTTTCATTGATGCGTTTTATTCTTGGCGCTCTGAGAATTTGCAGGTTTTAATGGCGGCAAACGCCGACGCTACCGGGGTACTTTATTATCAGGGTTGGGCGCAAGCGGCGAATTACGTAGTGGTGGTGCGGCGGCCCTGCCAGAACATCGAAGATGAGGTCGTCTGCGCGATTACTGTGACCGATGACTTTGGCACCGCGTTGGGCTACCGAGCCACGGATACCTTTCGCCTTAGAGTTGCTGATCAGCGTATTACCGAGATTGCGTTTGCGGGCGACGATCCGCCGATTTTTAACGCCATGCTGGAGTGGCTGCAGCAACAGCGTCCGGAAATATTGGCCGGACCCTGTCACCAGATGTTTGCTGGTGGGTTAACGCCTGGTGAGTGCGCCCGCGCAGTCGCCCAAGCTGCTCGAGATTATATGCAGGCAGCAACGCCGAGCGAGAAATAGCTTAGCTTCAGCGGAGTAGAATATGAGCACTGCGAATTCAACACCTCCCTCTAGTGNCATTGCTAGANTGTTATTTTATGGTCTACAGCCTGCATTACTGATCTGTGTGATCGGCATTTGGCTGATGGATCCCAGCAATCTGAATACCTATCTTTGGGTCTTGCTGTTGGTGCAAATTATTCTCGGCTTGGCTGAACATTTTTTCCCGGCACGCAATGAGTGGTTGTCCTCGGCGCGCGTGAAAATGCGCAACATAGTGATCGTAACCCTACTGCTGTTTGTCTCTGGTGCAGTGAACGCTTTGTATCACCTATGGTTGGCTGCACCGTTGGCGCAGTTGAGAGCAGAGCTGAATCTGGATATCTGGCCTCACAGCTGGCCGCTAGTGGTGCAGTTGTTTTTTATGTTCTTACTCAGCGAATTTCTCTGGTACTGGATTCACCGAGCGGAGCACCGCTGGAACATAATCTGGCGTGTCTCAGGCCACGGTGCCCATCATTCCTTTAAAACCCTCAGCGCGCTGAATTTTGGGTTGAACCACCCCTTGGAACTGTTCTTTTTGTTACTGCCGTCAATTCTGCTTGAGTTGATTTTTGGTATCGGCGCCGTAGCAGCAGGTGCGGCAATGTTATTGGTTGCCCAAGCGTCGATTGCGCATGCCAATCTGGCTATGAATACCCGCTGGGTCGGTCTCGTCTTTACTACCAATACCTACCACATTTGCCATCACTCGGCGGATCTGGCGCAAAGCAATACTAACTATGGATGTGCCGCTATCCTTTGGGATCGGGTGTTTGGTACATTTCTCGATCAACCCATTTTGGAAGCGGGTACAGGACCGACCGAGCCCACGATGTGGCAGAAATTTTTGATGCCGGTTCGAGAACCGGAAGATACGGCGGTGGCACCGGGCTCCTAGATTGATGGCGTGCCGGTAGGGGAAATTACAGAAGGATAAAATATAGAGGGGAAAGGTTATGGCGCTAACAACTTTGACAGCGGACGCGACAGTGGCCGATGTAGTGCAACTGCTACGTCAGGATGGTGCACTGATTATTAAAGATCTGCTCAGCACAGAATTGGTGGATCAACTGGTCGCAGAAGTGCAGCCCTATATTGATACTACGCCTACCGGGCGTGATGACTTCACCGGTCATGCTACGCGGCGTACTGGTGCCTTGGCCGCCCGTTCTGCCGTCTGCCGTGACTTGATCTTGCACGACTTAGTGCTGAGCAGCGCTAACGAATATCTTAAACCGTTCACGCGAAAAATCATTTTGCATCTGACTCAGACTATAGATATTGGGCCGGGTGGTGCTGCACAGGAAATACATCGTGACCGTTATGCTTGGGGTAAATATCTGCCGCGAGAGATTGAGCCGCAATTTAATACCATCTGGGCATTGACCGACTTCACCAGCGAAAATGGTGCGACCCATTGCGTGCCGGGTAGTCAGGAATGGGATTGGTCGCAAAAACATACGAGTGATCAAGTTTGCCAGGCGGAGATGAGCAAGGGCTCGGTATTCATCTACAGCGGCAGTGTCCTGCACGCGGGCGGCGCTAATCGCAGCAACGCATCGAGGATTGGGCTCAATTTAACCTATTGTTTGGGCTG
>NZEI01000012.1 GCA_002690405.1 Gammaproteobacteria bacterium | reverse complement strand
TTTCCCGCAACAGCCATTGTCTCTTTATCAAAGCTTTCAAAGGTGTTGTTAAAGGTCGCTGGGGACTCGGTTACACCAATAAAATTACTGCCGTTGCGCGAATTTTGTGCCTCCTTAAAGGGACTTTGTCCGCCCCTAATCAGCCACTCTATAGGGACATTTAGAACCTTTGCTAGTTTGCTTAAGTTAGCGGTGCTCGGCGATGCCTTGCCTTGTTCCCAGTGGCCGATGGCGCCGCGGGTAACGTGCAGCCGTTCGCTCAAAACCACCTGAGTTAGGCCGCGCGCTGTGCGCGCATCTTTAATTCGTTTGGAAATAGCGAGTTTAGCTGAAGGCATATACCAAAGGTTAGCCTTGGTGCGCCTCCAAGAATATGATAATTTTGATATCAATAAAAAAGATAATATAAATATCTTATAGCTCACGTATGACTCACGTATGACTCATAGATAGTTATTCATCAGCTGGTAGGGTGTGCCAGTTGATCTGGGTTGGTGCCGGATGTTGTGTATGCGGTGTCGACAGCAGGCCTGGATGTGATGACCACCACTTGATTGCATGCGGGCCTGTTTTCCTTTTGATCAGCCACCATAGGGTGCTTGCTCTCTCTGTGTTTTTTACAGATCCTTTGCGAGTTAATGGGGTTCGAGGTGGAAACAATGATTTCAATAACCAACGATGGCGCGGTTCGCAGTTTGCTGTTAGATCGGCCCGAGGCGTTAAACGCGTTCAATAACGCGATGTTTGATGATCTGACAGATGCGCTTTTGGCTGCCGCCAAAGACGAGACCGTGAAGGTGGTTACTCTTTCCGGGGCGGGGCGAGCATTTAGCGCCGGATTGGATTTAGCCTCGATAGGCGCCGATGAGCCCGAACCGAAACATGGTTTCCCTGGACTTTATGAAGCGTTGCTGGAATTTCCTAAGCCCTTGTTGCTGGCCATCAACGGCCTGGGAGTGGGCGTCGGTTGCACGATTTGTGGACTCGTAGATCTGGTATTTATGGCGAAAAGCGCCCGTTTGCGTTGCCCTTTTTCCGCGCTTGGGCTGACAGCAGAAGCCGGTAGTTCAATCACCTTTCCCGCGCTGCTNGGCCATCAGGCAGCGACTTGGGTGCTGATGAGTTCTGAATGGTTAGATGCAGATACCTGTCAGCGGCTTGGGTTAACGTTCGCCACGGTCGCCGATGCAGAACTACTCTCAGTCACTCAGCAGCATGCCCAGATTTTAGCCGCACAACCTTTAGCGTCCTTGATGACCACGAAAGAGCTGCTGATGGTGCCGCGGCGCGAAGCATTGCGGAGCGCTCATGAGTTGGAAGGTGCGGCGATGGCCAGTTTGATGGGTGGGGCAGCCAATCAAGAGGCGATTGCGGCGTTTCGGCAAAAGCGTACCCCTGACTTTAGCGAGCTATAGGGCAAGTAATGCGGTTATAGATCGCTCTTCAGTTTCGCATTATCAGCGATACTGGAGCCGCCACGGCGATATTGCGCCTTCCGGGCTTCGCTCCATTGGTCGATTTCGTCTTTTGGCACGCCATAGGATATGCCGCGCTCGACCCCGGGTCGTGCGCGGACCCGTTGCACCCACTCCAGTACGCTAGGGTATTTGGTGATGTCGACCTTACTCCACTTCCAGCCCCGCACCCACGGGTAAACGGCTATATCAGCAATGCTAAAGGTTGTGCCGCAGATCCATGGGTTGTTGCCGAGTTGTTTTGCCAGTACAGCCATTAGTCTTAACGCTTCTTTATTAAAGCGCTCCAGCGGGTGTTGCTTTTGCGCTGTTGGCACATCGTCCATGTAGCGGGTNTAGCTTAATTTGTTGCCGAAGTTAGGGCCCACATTCGCTGCCTGCCAGTACACCCAAGGCAATATGTCCCAGCGNGCCTCGCCTTCGGGNAACATGGGTGTTGGGTACTTCTCGGCCAAATATTGCANGATCGCACAGCTTTCCATGATGCTGCGCTCACCGTCGATTAATACGGGGATTTTCTGGTTCAGGTTATGTCGCGTGAACAGTTCGCTGAATTGTTCGCCCTTGCTGAGATTGATGGTTTTGATCTCGACCTCGGGCAGCTCAATGCCTGCTTCTTTTAGCTCCTCNAGCATGATGCTGACTTTCCAGCCGTTAGGTGTTGCGGCGGTCCATATTTCCATCGCNAGCTCCATTNCGGTTGTGTTAAAGATTTAAAACTCGCNTATGCTGCAGTGGCAGCCATGAAACGACTTTAGTCAATGTATTTGGAAATAGTCAGGTTATAGATTACAAAAGATTCAACGCGATGGACAAAACTAACAGACAAAGGAGNNNAGCGTGACTAAGGCAAANATGGCCGACGATCCGAGAATAGATCCGCGNATAAAGGCGGTATTCGCAAATCTAGATTTGGGCCCATCTGCAGATGTACAAAATCGGCAAGAAATTTTGGCTGCCGCGAGTTCAGAGGAGGGCCNCGCAGCAGAGGAGTTCNTGCGGGCATTTTTAGCTATGTCTGATAGCGAAGATATTGCGCCAAGNACTGGTCTCGATATCAGCGACCACGAGTTATTATCGGAGCCAGANGGTAATACGTTAAAGCTGTGCCTCATACGTCCNCAAAGCCCCGATCCCGTGCCCTGTGTCTACTATATTCATGGTGGTGGCATGGCGACCATGTCCTGCTATTACGGCAATTATCAGGCTTGGGGCCGAATGATCGCAGCCAATGGCGTGGCTGTTGCAATGATAGA
Source organism: Gammaproteobacteria bacterium (assembly GCA_002690405.1). Classification (GTDB taxonomy): domain Bacteria; phylum Pseudomonadota; class Gammaproteobacteria; order Pseudomonadales; family Azotimanducaceae; genus UBA4421. The sequence continues at coordinate 93,387 of NZEI01000012.1, read as the reverse complement.
TTTTCGCAATGCGGTAAGTCCCTCTTCGGTACCGGANGTGGCGCCNTATCCAGCAGGTCTCAANGACTGTGTANCCGGTCTAAAATGGCTGGTGTCGCAAACCGNGGCCCTGAATATCGATGCGGACAAAATTATCGTTGCGGGGGAGAGTGGTGGCGGTAACTTAACTTTGGCTACGGGTATGACCCTGCTTANACAGGGACAAATGAGTTTAGTCCAGGGTCTNTATGCTCTTTGCCCTTACATNGCAGGTTATTGGCCGCTAGCAGAAAATCCCTCTTCCGAGGAAAACAANGGCTTGCTGCTTGATTTACACAATAATTACGGTCGCGTTAGCTACGGTATTGACGCCTANGAGCAGCGCGACCCCTTAGCCTGGCCGGGTTTTGCNTCGGCAACCGATGTGCAAGGGCTGGTACCAACGGTCATCAGNGTTAATGAATGCGACCCATTGCGAGACGAGGGNATTAACTTTTATCGCATGCTCATGGGTGCCGGAGTAGCCGCGCGCTGTCGGCAAGTNATGGGCACGATCCACGGTACNGAAATTTTCCCGGCGACCTGCCCGGAAATTTCTCGTGACACCGCGGCTGACATAGCGCGTTTTTGTAAGGGCGANTAGTGTTACCAGACTTGGCGCGCGGCGATTCGCCGCGCCGCCTCGAAGGTTCGAGTCCGCAGATGGGTAAGCCGGGCATTTAGGTTTTGGTATTTTAACGGCTCACCACTTTCGTAGGCTTTGCCTATGATTAGGTCTGANAATGTATCCATGCCGCCATAGCAGCCGAGAATGAGGGTCGCGCCAGCGAGCTCGTGAGCGTTAACCTTGGGCAGGGCGCGTTCCAGCATAAATTTCCAATACTTTTCGTCCGCTTCGTCGAGCAAACTAATAAGTTCGCGGCTGGCTTGGGCAAGTTCGCTGAATTGTTCACTTAAAGTGTTGATCGATCTTCCTTATGGCGCAATAAAAACGATAGAAATGCTGCTCACGAATATCGAATTGGCGTATTGTTAAGCGCAAGCTAAGGTAAATATTAAGGACTGCTATGAGGGAGAACAAGGCATTGAGCGCTTGGCGCGCAGACGCCCAGACAATTGGCTGTTGGCTGAGTCTGGCTAACCCGTACTCGGCAGAGGCGCTGTCGCAACTCGGGTTCGATTGGGTGTGTATAGACCTGCAACACGGACTNATCGACTATACGGATTTGGTCAACATGTTACCGGCTATTTCGACCTCGGATGCCACACCTATTGTGCGGGTTCCATGGAATGAACCCTACGAGATAATGAAAGCCCTAGATGCGGGCGCCTANGGGGTTATTGTGCCCATGGTGAATAACCGCGAAGAGGCCCAGCAAGCAGTCATGTCCTGTCGTTATCCACCAGAAGGTTTCCGCTCGTTCGGACCAATCCGCGGTGCCCTTTACGGTGGTCGTGGCTATGCGGTCGAGGCGAATAATCAGATNGCGTGTATCGCTATGATTGAAACAGCGGAGGGTCGCGAAAAAGCCGAAGAGATCATTACTACTCCCGGATTAGATGGTGTCTACATAGGNCCNGCAGATTTAGCGTTGTCGATGGGGTTGCCCGCTATGGGAGATCAGCCGCAACCTGAACATCTGCAAGAGGTGCAACGCCTNCTCGCTCTATGTAAGAAGCATGGGGTGGCTGCTGGTATTCATACCGGCGGTATTAAGTACACACAAAAATACTTAGAGCTGGGTTTTAACTTTGTAACCTTAGGCAGCGATTCAGGTCATATGACAAAAAATGCCGCCAAAGAATTAGCAGAGGCCCGGGGTGGCCAAGAGCAGCAACGCGAAAGCTCGGGGTATTAATGTTTCCGCAACGACTCCGCTGATCGCAATAATTTAACGAGTTAGACAATTGATCTGGTTATTGGTGCTTGTTTTAGCATTGGTCTTTGGTCCTAACCTCTGGGTGCGTTGGGTTATGCGGCGCTATGCTGACGATCTGGACGGTATGCCCGGTACCGGTGGTGAACTGGCGCAGCATCTGATCAAAGAGTTAGAGCTTGACGGTGTCGCCGTAGAAGTGACCGCCCTCGGCGATCATTACGATCCCACCGATCGAAAAGTCCGTCTTAGCGAAGCGAATCATCAGGGCCGTTCGTTAACCGCGATAGCTATTGCGGCTCATGAGGTTGGACATGCCATTCAGCACGATCGTGGCGACAAGCGCTTACTTCTGCGCACATCCCTTGTAAAATTCGCCGATCGCGCTGCGCGTCTGAGTGCGGCGGCGATTTGGTTGGCGCCGATCATCGGCATACTGACGCGGCATCCTGTCCCTGTTTCGGTAATGGTCGGTCTGGGTTTAGCCGGATTGTTCGGGCGTATGCTCTTGCATATGGTGACGTTACCCCTTGAATGGGATGCCAGTTTTGCCAAGGCTCTGCCAATATTGTCAGCAGGTAATTATCTGCCGCCGAGTCAACGTGCACCGGTAGTGCGCATACTCCGTGCCGCGGCCCTTACCTACGTTGCCGCGGCTTTAGCCGACGTACTAAATTTAGCGCGCTGGGCGGTGTTGCTGCGGCGGTGAAGACCTGCCAATGATGCTGGTCGTTGGGCGTAAGTTTGCTACCGCTTGTCGGGAAGTGGATGGCATTTGGGTTCCCTTGTTTATGTTACCGCGGTCAAATTTACTCTAGGTGGTAGAGATACGAATGAGAATAGTTAGCTGGAATGTTAATGGGCTTCGTGCGTGTGCAAAAAAAGGTTTTTTGCAAGTTTTGCAACGCCATAAAATCGACGTCATGGCGCTGCAAGAGGTGCGCGCATTTCCTGAACAACTTCCTGACAAAGTGCTTAATCCTAGAGGCTGGCACGCTAGTTTCGCGCCGGCAAAGCGACCGGGCTATAGTGGTGTGGCGATCTATAGTCGCGTCCCGCCGACGCGGATTGAAAGTTCTCTGGGTGAATCACGGTTTGACGATGAGGGACGTTTTCTGCTGGCACAGTTTGGGCGTCTGTCGGTCGCCAGCGTATATTTCCCAAAGGGCAGTGGCAAAGATCGTGACAACAGCCGGGTGCCCTACAAAATGGACTTTTATCGAGCGGTATTTGATCGAATAGAACAGAAGCGCAAGACCGGGCCGGTATTTGTGGTGGGCGATTACAACACAGCTCATCATCCCATTGATCTGGCCAGACCGAAAACGAATGTTAAAGCCAGCGGTTTTTTGCCAGAAGAGCGGCAGGAGTTGACACGTTGGGAGCAAGCAGGGTGGGTTGATACCTTCCGCGATAAGTATCCGGAGCAGGAGGGACACTATTCCTGGTGGCGTCAATTCGGCGGTGCGCGCAAAGACAATGTTGGTTGGCGGATCGATTATGTATTTGCGTCGAAAACAGCCAATCACCGTGTCAAAAACGCCTTCATATGGCCAAAAGTTATGGGTTCAGATCACTGTCCTGTAGGCGTAGACTTACTCTAGAGCCTCGCTCTAGAGCGCGCCCCAAAAGCGGCTCCAAATTGATCAACAGGAGTCGCGATATGGCCCAGCCTTTTCCCAACCATCCCAATCTCAGCGGTGGCTTTGCGCCGATACAGATGGAGTGTGATGTTCATAACTTGGTAGTGGTCGGTGATGTGCCACAAGAGTTGCATGGTAGCTTCTACCGTAATGGGCCGAATCCGCAATTTGCGCCACGCGGTTCTTATCATTGGTTTGCCGGTGACGGCATGGTTCATGCGTTCCATATTGAAAATGGTTGTGTGAGCTATCGGAATCGCTGGGTGCGTACTCAGAAGTGGCAGCTTGAACGACAAGCGGGGCGCGCTTTGTTTGATCCATTTAATCCCATGGATCAAGACCCAAGCGTTATCGGTCTAGAGACCGACGGCGTAGCCAATACCAATATCATCTGGCATGGGGGCAAGCTGTTAGCCCTTGAAGAAGGTCATGCGCCTTTTGAACTCGATCCTATTTCGCTGGCTTCTGTGGGCTCTCACGACTACGCGGGTAAGTTGCAAGGCCCCATGACAGCGCACCCCAAAGTCGACCATGAAACAGGCGAAATGCTATTTTTTGGCTATAACGCGAATGGCGGTATTTCCGAGCATATGACGTTCAATGTTGTGGACCAAAATGGTCAGTTGTTGCGCAGCGAGTCGTTTACAGCGCCCTATGCCGCGATGGTGCATGACTTTATGGTTACTAAGGACTATGTCTTGTTCCCTATCATGCCACTCACCGGATCCCTAGAGCGCGCAATGGCAGGTGGCCCGGCCTATGCCTGGGAGCCGGAGAAGGCGACCCACATAGGGGTGATGCCACGCCAAGGTAGCGTTGCCGACNTACGTTGGTTCATCGGCGACCCATGCTATGTATTTCATCCCATGAATGCCCACAGTGATGGCAGCAAAATCATTTGCGATGTTTGCGAGTACCCCCAGGCGCCGCTTTTTCCGCTCGCCGATGGCTCGCCAGGTGACCCTAAGCAAGCCTTGGCTAAGTTGGTGCGTTGGACTTTCGACTTAGATGGGAGCACTGACGATTTCAGCCGTGAGCAATTACATGATGTGGTGTGCGAATTTCCGCGCTTGGATGAGCGTCGCACCGGTTTGAGCTATCGGTATGGCTATTTTTCGGCGGATTCTAAGCCCGCTGCCAAGGTCGGTGGTTTTAACCAGATAGCGCGAGTGGATCACCAGACCGGTAGCATCGAATCTTATGATGTAGGGACGGGTTGTGCNGTCAGTGAACCCATATTCGTGCCCAAATCTGAGTCCGCTGCAGAAGGCGATGGCTATGTTTTGGCCTATGTATTTGACGCAAATAGACAGGCCAGCAGTCTGTTAATACTGGATGCGCAAAACGTCGGCGCGGGTCCGCTTGCGACTGCCTATTTAGATCACCGCATACCTTTTGGATTTCACGGGAATTGGCGTCAGGCCCAATAAACCACGGTGCCGCAGTCTAAGCCAGCGCGACACTTTTAATTAGTGCAAAAGCAGCCATTCCCTCATNNAGTGCTAGGGCGTCGGTCGCATGGCGGGTTACTTGGGCGAACAACAGTTGGTCGGCGACTCTGATTCCGACCCTGACTCGGTTGTCGGCGTCAGGCTGCAGTGACTCTACAACCCCGGGCAANCTGTTGCGGATACTCAATCCCTGGGGTGGGGTAGTTGCCACTGCAACATCCCGAGCGGGCAAGAACAGGCGCAGGCGTGTGCCGACAGCGAATTGATTCTGCATCGGCACAAATAGGGTATGCCCGGCTAATTCTAATCGCGTCAGGGAGTACGCGGGGTCGTGATCGCTGATAACGGCTTCTATAACGGCCCCCATGGGTGTGCCAATACCGGCATCTGAACGCTGATTCAGTCGCTGGGTAACCGCGACAGTACTGCCCTGATCCGTCACTTTGCCAGACCCCATAACCAGCATGTGGTCGCAGATACGCGCGACTTCCTCGATATCATGGCTGACATAAAGGGTTGGCAGTTTGAATTGTCGGGTCAATGTAGCAAGGTAGCCGAGAATCTCTCTCTTACTCTGCTGATCTAGGCCATTCAACGGCTCATCCATCATCAGCAGCTTTGGTTGATTCAACAAGGTGCGAGCAATAGCGACACGCTTCGCTTCACCGCCTGATAGCTCGGTAACAGCGCGTGACAACAATGCTCGTACGCCGAGTGTATCGATGACTTCTGCATAATTTATGCTGCCCGCTGGGGCGCGATTCATGGCAAAGGCAAGATTGTCGGCAACATTGAGATGTGGGAACAGCCGATTATCCTGAAATACCAGTCCCGCCGAGCGCGCGTGGGGTGGTAAGAAAACCGCATCGTTCTGCCAGTAGTGATCTTGAAAGCGAATTAGCCCTTGGGCTGGCACTAGGCCCGCAAGGGCCTTGAGCAGAGTCGTTTTGCCACAGCCACTGGGACCGAATAACGCACATACATCAGTGTTGTTTAGTCTGATGTCGATATCGAGCAGAAAGTTACCCCGCCGGTGTTTTAGCGTTGCTTCAAGCATCAGTTTAGGCGCAGCGCTGATCGGCCATTGGTCAGATAAACTGTGCACAAGGCGATAAAAGAAAAGATAAGCAGGCCGCCGGAGAGTATATGGGCTTCGGCATAGTTAAGCGTTTCCACCTGCTCATATATGGCAATTGAGATCATCCTGGTCTCGCCTGGAATGTTGCCGCCGACCATTAGAATGATGCCGAATTCGCCAATCGTATGCGCAAAGCTGAGGACGCAGGCGGTAATAAAGCCGCGTTTACTCAGGGGCAGCACCAGGGTGCGAAACATATCAGCAGGTGTTGCTCCCAATGTCGCCGCGGCTTCGCGTAGGCGTTCGTCCACTGCGGCAAAGGCGTTCGCCAGGGGTTGTACCATGAACGGTAGGGAATACAGCATGGACGCCAGCACTAGGCCGGAAAATGAAAAAGCCAGGGTAGAGCCGGTGAGTGTAAACCAAAAACTGCCGAGCCAACTGTTGGGGCTGAACAGTAGCAGCAGATAAAAACCAATAACCGTAGGTGGCATGACCAGTGGCATGGCTGTAAGGGCCTCGATAATTGGTCGCGCTGGGTTGCGGCTATGGGCTAACCACCACGCCAAAGGCGTGCCCACGAGCAGCAGTAATACGGTTGTGGTGCTGGCCAGTTGTAATGTCAGCCAGACAGCATTGAGCTCAGTCAATTTCTTCTATCCCTGCGCTCTGGTCGAATGGCGTCTTTAAAGAGTTCAAGATTGGGTCAAAGGAAGGGGCGGTTACCAACCGCCCCAGATCGACACGCTCAAATCGTGGGTTTGACGAACTTGAGGGTCATACGATTGGATTCGCCAATGGCCCGCATTGCCGCCGCTCTTGCTTCGTCATCCTTGCTGCCAGCCAGAGTTGGCGGTAAGCGCCAAACCACATCATCGGCACCAGGAATATCGCGAGGGTTCGCGTTAATGTCGCTTGCAGCAACGTATTCAAAGCCAGCAGCCTGCATTTGCTCAATGACAAAGGTCTGTTTTAGATAGCCTTTAGAGCCGTTGGCCCAAGCATCGTCGGCATCGCTGGGTGCCGCATGTTGGACGATACCCACTATGCCACCAGGCTTGAGTACGTCAAAAGTGTCCTGCAGTGCCCGGCTCATAAATCCGTGCTCCGCTTCGAACCTGGCGAGATTATGTAATGCCCGGATCAGCAATACCGCATCCGCGGTACCCTTCTTGCTGTCCGCCAGATCACCCATGACAAAGCCGGATACCGAAGCAGCATCGCCTGCTACCCATGTTTGCGCGGTCGCTGGCCAATCTGTGGACCAATTCGCCAGCTTGGCTAAGCGCTCGTCGTCGTAACCGAACAACTTATACATGCCGGTCGGGTAGTTGGCGCCAACAAGCTCGCCCTCATTGCCCAAATACGGAATGAGTAACTTGCTGTACCAGCCGCCGCCCGGCAGCGCCTCGACCACAGTCATGCCCGGTTGAATACCGAAAAATTCCAATGTCTGTTGTGGATTGCGCGATGGATAGCGGGCGATCACCGCCTCGGGCTGTGCGGCGAGAATACTGGCCAGATCAGATGACGTTGGCGCAGCTGGGCTCGACTCGGTCGTTGCCGCCATGCCCTCCATAGGCGCTGCACTTTGAGTGGGTTCTGAGTTTGCGGTTTGGTTACTGCTATCACAGCCGCTCAGGCTTACTGTAGCAATGGCGCTGGCGATTAAGGCGATTAGTGACTTTTTCATGACATGACCTCTTGGTTAAGGTGGCTTCGAAGAATTTAGAAGCTGACAAACAAAAATGATTTCGTTGCTAACTCGCAAATACTACTTTGCGATGTTGTCTGCCCACAACCGCCGGTTGTCGCGCGGTTACGCAGTCTCTTCTATGGCCTCGGCGACTGTGGTGGCCATATTCTGAATTTGCTCGGGCGCTGCGATAAAGGGCGGTGCAAATTGCAATGTATCGCCACCCCAGCGGACATACAGGCCTTTTTCCCAGCAGCGCAGACCAACCTCAAAAGGTCGGACAATAGGATCACCGTCGCGCGGTGCGAGCTGCAGTGCCCCGGCCAGCCCGAAATTACGAATATCAGTGATGTGCTTGCTGCCCCTAAGCCCGTGGAGTGAGTCCTCAAGTACGGGTGCCAACGCGTTAGAGCGCGCAACCATGTTGTCGTCTTGCAATATATCTAATGCAGCCAACGCTGCAGCACACGCTACCGGGTGTGCAGAATAGGTATAGCCGTGGGGTAATTCGATCATATGTTCAGCTTGTTCGACGGCCATAAAGGCATCGTACAACACGCTGGAACTGATCACTGCGCCCATTGGTATCGCGCCGTTGGTCAAACCTTTGGCGACATTCAAAATATCTGGCGTCACNCCGAAGGTTTGTGCGGCGAAAGTAGCGCCCATGCGCGCAAAGCCTGTGATTACCTCGTCAAAGATCAGCAATATATTGTGCTCGTTGCAAATTTGTCGCAGCCGTTGCAGATAGTTTTGCGGTGGCACGATGACACCGGCAGATCCGGAGACGGGTTCGACAATCACGGCGGCGATTGTTGATGCGTCGTGCAAGAGGATAAGCTGTTCAAGATGATTAGCGAGTTCCTCGCCATGTTCGGCTTGTCCTCGGGTAAATGCATACTCTGGTTGTAAGGTGTGGGGGAGATGGTCGGCATCACCGAGCTGACCGAAGAGTTTGCGGTTGGCGCCTATCCCACCGAGGCTAGTGCCGGCGAAATTGACCCCGTGATAGCCTTTGATGCGGCCGATGAACCGGGTTTTGCTGGGTTGTCCTTGAATGCGCCAGTAGGCCCGCGCTAATTTCAAGGCGGTATCAGCGCACTCGGAGCCAGAGTTTGTGAACAGCACATGATTGAGGTCGCNGGGTGCAAGATCGCTTAAGCGTTCAGCCAAACGTGTGGCACCTGGGTGTGTGTATTGAAAGGCGGGTGCGTAATCCAGCGTGGCTAACTGTTGGCTGACCGCAGTGGTGATTTCGGCTCGATTATGCCCATAGCCACTGCACCAAAGCCCAGACAGCGAGTCGAAGATTTCGCGCTTGTCTTGACTGATGTAATGNCAGTCTCGGGCCTCAACAACTACGCGTGGGTCTTTGTGAAATTGTCGATTGGCGGTAAAGGGTAGCCAATGAGCAGTAGTGGAGCTAAGGTTTTCGCCAGTCATGATGGCCTCTCAATAGTTCACTTGATGATAACGCGCCATCAACCTTTAGCCAGCGTTGCCGAAGGCGCTCTGGTAAGCGGGCCGTTGCTGTAATCTTTCCCAGTACNCGAGCACTGCTGACGGTATNGGCTCAGGCAGAAATTTAACTGCCAGCATAATGGTGTAGCCGAGCATGATGTCTGCAGCGCTGAACGTGTTATTGACGATATAGTCGCAGTCTTTAAGAGCATCGTTAACCGCTGTTACGCACAATCTAGCGCGATTGCGCATCTCCTCAATTGCCGCCTCGCTCGACTGCTCATCCGGAAACTCGCGCAGGTGATTAACAATCTCGCCCAGTGGTCTGGCGAATGTGGCCTCGGCAAACCAGCTCCACTGTAGATACAGGGCATGAGNTGGTGTGCCAGGTTGAGGCTGCAGTTGACCGTTANCGTAGCGGTCGAGTAGATACTGGACCATGGCGCCAGATTCGAAAATAGTCAGATCAGGGGACTCGGTATCGACCATTACCGGTACTTTTCCCACTGGATTCATCCGACGCCACTCCGGGCTGCTGCGGTAGNTGGCACTGAAATCCACATCGATAACCCGATANTCGATGNCTAATTCTGCGCACAGCCAAATAGGTCGCACGCCGCGAGTGCCTGGTACGTGATAGATCTCGATCATCATGGACTCCGAAAGTGGTGAGAGATTGCCTACGGGGGCATAATTTATCGTTCTAGCAACCATGACACTAGTGGTGCTATGGATTTCGCACCCTGAGTCGGGCGAATCGCACAGACGGTGCTGGGTTTGCTAAGTTTGCTAGTGCAGTGTTTTTTAGCGCGACCTGAGTAGCTGCAAGGGTATAAAGTTGCAGCAAGTCATTGGGCTTTGTTAGAAACGGTCAAGTGGTGTCCGACGATTATCATGGCGGCGGATGCCAAAATTGGCTGNGTCAGAACACTATGTTGCACTGCGCAACCAAGCAAACGCCCCAACTGGTACCAACAAAAAGTAGAGGAGAGACAATGAGCGGCGAAATAATCCAGTTAGAACGTCAGGGAGATGTATTCACCCTAACTATGAATGCCGGTGAAAACCGCTGGAATACCACCTTTGTTCGGGCATTTGCCGCTGCGTTGGATGAAGTGGAAGCTTCATCTGGACCCGCAGCATTGGTTACGGCATCAGCAAGCGAGAAGTTTTTTTCCAATGGCCTCGATCTAGACTGGGTGCAGGATCCGAGTGCTCACCCTGAAGCTGGCGATCGGCAGGCCTTTGGCAAGGAATTTATGGCCCTGATGGGGCGCATCATAACGTTACCGGTGCCCACCGTATGTGCTGTGAATGGACACGCATTTGGCGCTGGATTTATGTCAGCACTGTGCCACGACGTGCGTATGATGCGTGCGGACCGCGGATTCCTATGTGCTAACGAAATGCAATTGGGTATGCGCATACCGCAACCAGAATTGGCGCTGTTTCGACACAAAATGTCCTTAAATGCGTTCTTTGAAACGGTGCAGTTGGCCAAGCGCTGGGCAGCACCGGCCGCTTTGGACGCGGGGATCGTACAGCACATAGCGGATTTAGATGAATTGCTCGCAGCCGCTCAGGCTAAGGCTCAAGAGTTGGCGCCACTGGGCGCGAATCGTGAGAATTATGGGGGCCAAAAAGAAACACTGTATGGTGAAAATGCCACCATAAATGGCGTTCACGGCCCCGCCTACATGCTCAAGAATCCGCAACACTTCGGGCACTAGGTTAGTGCAGATGCGCCACCGCAGCGGTGGCGCTGGCCTTACCCCGCTGGGCGCGTGAGCAGATCCGCTAGGTCTTCTGGCACATCCTTGGTCGGACTCATCTGCCACTGCGGCGTTTGTTTTTGCAAGAACGCCTGCACGCCGACTTTGACGTCGGTGGACTGCCCAAGCCAATTAATGAATTTGCCTTCTGTTTCCATTAATTTTGGAATGTTTGCGCCGATGTTTTGCCACATCAGTGCTTTGGTGACCGCGACTGAGACGGGTGCTGTGTTGGTGGCGATATCTTGAGCAATCTCCATTGCGCGATCNAATAGCTTATCGCTATCAACAGCCTCGCTAATCAGGCCCATATCGGCAGCCTCTTGCCCGGAAATTATCCGCCCGGTCATTANCAGGTCAGCAGCGCGAGAAAAGCCTGTCACCTGGTTCACAGTCACGTGAGANGCCAATTCGGGCAGAATGCCGCGACGTACCATGGCAAAGCCGATTTTTGCGGTTGCGTTAGCAATACGGATGTCCGCTAGCATNGGATAGGTAATGCCCACTCCCACAGCGGCGCCATTGATTGCTGCTATAACGGGTTTGCGAATTTGATAGGGCCACATCGGTGGACGTTGGATTTCGACTCGGTCAGTAAANCCCTCTTCGCCACCTGATAGGTCGGCACCGGCACAAAATGCACGGCCTGCGCCGGTTATGATAACGGCGCGAATGTCATCATTTTCATCGCACTCGTACATAGCATCGCTGAGGTCNCGACTCATGATAGGTGTCCAAGTATTCATCTGATCGGGTCGATTCAAAGTAACCAGAGCCACTTTGTCATGGACTTCGAATGTGATGTGCTGCAATCCGTCGATATTCATGTCTTCCCCCCTATGTCATCTACTCAAGATTAACCAGCGTTATAGCTGTGGATCAATACACTGTTGCAGTTCATATTGCGAAACAACTGTTGCTATGATCAAGCCAGAGGGATGTCAGGCCGACNGGCCTGAAGTGACGGAGGAGTAAGCATGCGCATCAGCGATGAGCACGTTCAGCACTATCATGACCATGGTTATGCCATTGTCGAAGACTTTTTGACCCCCAGCGAGTTGGCGGGCGCCCGTGCTGATGTGGAGGCGTTTATCCCCGGCTGGTTAGACTATGCGGATGATCCGAGCGGGCCAAAGCCGGTAGGCTGGGATGAGGCTCAACGNTCCCGGCGCGCCGTGCGTTTTCCGTTTCGCGGTGCCCACCTTAATGCGATTACCCTACACCCTGAGTTGCGGCGGTTTGCCTCGCTAATGACCGGCGACGAAGCATTGTTCTGCGAACAATCGGATTTAACCTATAAGTGTAAGGGACACTATGGTGATACCGATCAGCCGATGCATCTCGATTACGTAAACCATACGTTGGTCTATCCGCCTGATCGACCTAAGTACTGGCAAACCGCATTCCTGATTTATTACACCGATGTGGCGATTCATCAAGCACCGACGGCGGTTTGCTCATGGCAACACTACCGTGACGAGATCCTTTGGCCGGCCGTATATAAACCCAGCCAGCGTGCCCAGTTATACGAAAACGAGGTCAAGGTCACTGTGCCCGCGGGCTCGCTACTCGCCTATAGCATGCGTACTTTTCATCGAGGTACTGCGTTTTTGCAGGATGGAGCGCGTGTAGGGCATTTCATCAGTTATGCGCCGAAACGGCCTAAGTGGATGGGTATTGTGGGTTGGCCGGAGCAGGGGGTGCATCAGAGTTTTTCTGCTTGGGTAGAACAAGCGAGCCTAGAAGAGCGGGAACTTATTGGGTTTCCTGCACCAAAGGATGATTATTGGACAGCGGAAACCCTTGCCGGCGTTGCCGCACGTTTCCCGAACATGGATATGAGTCCCTACACAGAATAAATCTGCTAGAAGGAGAGCAAGATGAGCGCGATATTAGAGCCTAAATCTGCGGCATGGTTAGATCAGGTACAAGAAGACATTATAGATCCCGAGCGTCGGATCATTGATCCGCACCATCATCTTTGGTCTACGCCGTTAATGTTTGGTCGCTACGAACTGGCAGATTTATGGGCCGATACCGGCTCCGGTCACAATATTGAAAAAACCGTATTCATCGACTGCCATGCGAACTATCGAAAAGATGGACCGGGTCGCTTGAAGCCTATTGGCGAAACCGAATACGTGGCCGAGGTCGCGGCTGCCAGTCGCGAGAACCCTGACCAGGCCACTATCGCGGCCATTGTCAGTCATGCGAACCTGCTACTCGGTGATGCAGTAGAAGAAGTCCTACAGGCCCACGAGGAAGCAGGGCAGGGACTGTTCAGAGGTATCCGCCATGCGGGTCCCTATGACGATACCGGGACCTTGGTTAATGCTGGCGGTGGGCGCCCTTGCCCCTACCCCGAGGAGGACTTTCGTCAGGGCTTACGCCGGCTCACGGCGATGGGCTACAGCTACGATACTTGGCATTTTCATATGCAGAATTCGGCATTCTTAGCGCTTGCGCAAGCGGTTCCGGAGGCGACTATAGTGCTGGATCACTTCGGTACCCCCTTGGGTGTTGGGGCTTATGCTGACAAACGTGAGGAAATTTTTGCGCAGTGGAGCAAGGATATAGCGGCCATCGCTGAGTGTCCGAATGTGTACGCGAAGTTAGGCGGCTTGGCGATGATCGATAATGGATTTGGTTGGGATGCTCAAAGTCGACCGCCTACGTCCGACGAATTTGTTGCCGCTCAACGTCGCTATTACGAGCATGCCATAAACTGTTTTGGTCCAGAGCGCTGTATGTTTGAGAGCAACTTTCCAGTAGATCGGTTGTCGATTTCCTATCCGGTGCTTTGGAATGGCCTGAAGAAGATTGCTGCGCAGTATTCAGCAGATGAACAAGACGCGATGTTTTACGGCACCGCAGCCAAGGTATATAAGGTTTGAAAACTCAACAAACATTTCCGCACTCGTTGAGTGATGGCACGGTTCGGCAGTTCAATGACCAAGGATTCGTGGTAACTCCAGAGGTATTCTCCCGAGCCGAGTTGCTGACGTTGGGAGCGGCGGTTGATGATGAAGTGGCAAGGCGCTCAGCCCACGATACTCGCGAGGTAAGTGCGAAAAGCACCTATGAACAGTCCTTCGTCCAGTGCATGCGGCTTTGGGAGACCAGCAATACGGTCAGAGAATTTGTCTGTGATGGTCGTTTGGCTGGCATGGCTGCGCAATTGTTGAAGGTGCCGTCGGTGCGACTTTGGCAAGATCAGGCTCTATATAAGGAGTCCGGAGGACGCGAGACGGATCCTCATCAGGACCAAACGTTTTGGCCTATTGGCGATGCACCCTTGGTGAGTGTTTGGATTCCATTCGATGCGGTTACACGCAGTAATGGCGCTATGGCGTATGTACCTGAATCCCATCGCGCGGGTGGACTAAGGCCGGTGGATATCACTCATACCACTGAACCCTACGATATTCTCAACGACCCTAAATTGGCCCAACGTACGCCACAGTGGATGGAAGTAGATGCGGGAGAGATGATTTGGCATCACGGCTATACCATTCACCAGGCGGCGGCGAATACCAGCTCTGCAACCCGGCGGGTATTTACTGTGGTCTTTATTGCGGANGGGTGCACCCGGCAAAAATCCTGGCCAACGTTTCCGCTGGATCGTGATCAGGTGAGCGTTGGTGACCAAATCGCCGGTGTAGGTATGCCTGTGCTGTGGCCAAAGCCCGATAAGGTGCCGCCGGTTCCCAAGCAACAGGGTGTTTTACTGGGCGTCCAGTCAAGGGTCGTTTGAACGTGGTGATTTATGGCGTTGGCTTACTTGCCGCATGTATGTTGGTGGGGGTCATANTAGGTGACCTACTGGGGCAACTTATTGGCGTTCAGGCCAATGTAGGCGGCGTCGGGATTGCGATGTTATTGCTCCTTTGGGCGACNAATGCCAGCCGCTTAANNCCACTGTTTGCGCCGCCANCGGCTANTGGAATTACTTTCTGGAGCGCCATGTACATTCCCATNGTGGTGGCGATGGCGGCGAAACAAAATGTCCTAGCGGCGGTATCGAGTGGCTGGCTCGCGTTGCTAGCCGGGGTTGCCGCGGTGGCAGTCAGCTTTGCGATGATTCCACTGCTGTCGCGCCTTGGTCGTCAGAATCACGATCAGTCATGAACACAGTCGTAGCGCTGCTGGAAAAAAACTCGCTGATTACGGCNTTCGTTATCGTTGCATTGTTGTTGGCTACATCAAATTGGTTGGCAGCAAGGCTGTTTCGCGGTCAGATTCACGGCTCGGCTATAGCCATAAGTCTTGGTTTGCTTCTTGCCTATTGGGGTGGGATATCCAGTGGCGGCAGTAACGGTCTAGCGGACGTCAGTTTGTTTTCCGGGTTGGGTGTATTGGGTGGCGCTATGTTTCGCGACTTTGCCATCGTCGCAACAGCTTTCGGCGCTGATCTCGATGCTCTAAAACGTGCCGGTTGGGTTGGCGCGCTGTCGGTGGTGCTAGGTGTGGTGTTGTCGTTTGCTGTGGGAGCTGTTGTTGCCGTGGCTTTTGGCTTTTCGGATGCCGTATCCATTAGCACCATTGGTGCGGGAGCTGCGACCTACATTGTTGGGCCGGTTACAGGTACGGCGCTGGGTGCCGACTCAGCGGTGATCGCATTGAGTGTTGCTGCGGGCCTAGTCAAGGCGATCCTAGTTATGGTGGCAACACCATTGGTGGCGAGCCGTATCGGCCTGGACAATCCTCAAGCGGCTCTCATTTATGGCGGTCTCATGGGTACCACAAGTGGTGTAGCCGCCGGGCTAGCGGCGACCGACCCAAAACTTGTGCCCTATGGTGCGATGACCGCGACCTTTTATACGGGTGTAGGGTGTTTGCTGGCGCCGTCCTTACTTTATCTATTAGTGCTTTTTCTTCAGCGGCTGTTTTAGATCAGCCTCTCTGAGGGATGCGGTATCCGCTCCACCAGCGGCAGTACCTTTGGTTTGTATACTTCAACAAAATTTTTGTTGTTGCGGTGGGCGTCTAGATGCTCTGGCGTAGTCCACCACTCCATGAGCAGAAATGTTTGCGCGTCTGATTGCGAGTGATAAACCTCAAAGCGCTCACACCCAGGTTCTGTTAAAGAAACTCGGGCTTGCTCCTGCAGCAGCGTGGCCACTGTGCTGATATTTGCTGGGTCAATCACGCGCAGGATGACGTTGTTGTATTCCATCAGATGTCCTTGCTGTAGCTCGCCACAGTGTGCCACATCCACTTCCAGTGATGCTTTGTTACAGTAATAAACCTCGTTTGGTCATTGTGCAGGGAGGTGGGAGCAAGTGAGTCCAACGCAGATACAGGAAACAAGTTGGCAGGCGGAGTATCCGCTGCCGCTATGGGCAGATGGTGCGCCTGAAGCTTTAGGCGCGGGGCAGTTGCACGAACCCCAACTCACTGTGCACCTACCTGCAGAGGAGTTGGCCAATGGCTGTGCGGTGATCGTTAACCCGGGTGGCGGCTATCGTATTCTGGCGTCGGATCACGAAGGCTTGCAGGTCGCCCGATGGTTGAATGGTTGCGGTATAGCGGCCTTCGTGTTGCGCTATCGGGTTGGGCCAGATTATGCGACATCGGTATCGCTCCTGGACGGTCAGCGGGCGGTGCGATTGGTCCGCTCACGAGCCGCAAGCTTTAACATCGACGCAAATCGAATCGGCATGTTAGGTTTTTCTGCAGGTGGTCACTTAGCTCTCGCTGTTGCCACCAATGGCGATGATGGCGATGCGCAAGCGCCGGATCCGATCGACCGCTGCAGCAGTCGTATTAATTTTTCGATACCCGTATACGCCGTTAGCAATGGTGCTCGGCGCGGCCGCAAGGCGGACGAATATACCCCAACAGATCAGTGGGTTAATGCCCACACACCACCGTGTTTCATTGTCCACACCCATGAGGATGCAATCGTACCGGCATCCCAAGCGACACTGTTTTATGAGGCACTATTGCGTGCAGGGATAGCGGCCGAACTGCACATATTCAACGATGGCGAGCATGGGGTGGGATTGGCTGTCGGCGATCCCGATGTGGGCACATGGCCCCAGTTGTTATGGCGTTGGTTACGGCGGCGCGGTTTCTTGACGGCCCAGTCGCGGATCACGCTGCAAGGCGCGTTGACCTGTGCCGGGGCGCCGCTGGGCATGGCATGGCTGACGCTGATTCCAAAGAACTCACAAAACCCCTCGGCACGGCTTTTATTGCATGGCCGTCAAGGTGGTGACTTTGTAATCCCAGAAGCTCAGGGACCTATGCCGGGAGCGCATGAACTGCAAATTCATTGGATAAGTCAGCAATCGCACTACGATGCCAGTGGCAAGTACAGCTTGGAGCAGAGTTTGATCTGTACTCGCGAAGTGTTGATTGAAGCGGATCAAAGATTGGCTATTCATCTACAGCCCGATGATTTTTCACCATTGGATATAGACAGTGATTGAGTATCCGCAGCTTTATCCCATGGTTACGATGCTGTCGTTCAACAGTTGCGGCGTTTGGTTTTTGGGTTAAGGTGATTCCATGGGCTGGGGGGGTTCAGCCAGGGCTAGAGCATAGGAGGGGGTATGGCTGAGCTAAGCGACAGCAACGGCGGGTTTTGGAAGACCCGTTACAGTGTCATTTTGATGTGTTTCGCTGCCACGTTCGTATGCTATATCGACCGAGTCAATATCTCGGTTGCGATCATTCCAATGGCCGAAGAGTTTCAGTGGGACCTGGAAACTCAAGGCATTATTTTATCCTCCTTCTATGTCGGCTATCTGATCATGCAGGTCATGGGCGGATTTTTAGCCGATCGTTTTGGCGGCAAAATAGTGCTTGGTCTTGGTGTGTTGATTTGGTCATTTTTTACCGTCGTTACACCCTGGGCAGCGTTCTCCGGCATGATAGGGCTGTTGGCTGCGCGTATCGGTATGGGGTTAGGCGAAGCGGTTACCTTTCCCTCGGTATACAGCCTCATAACCCGTTGGTTTCCGGTCCATGAAAAAGCTAAGGCGGTGGCGTTCAACGCCAGTGGTATACCGATTGGTACGGTGTTCGCGCTGGTCGTAACGCCAATTATCGTCAGCGAATTGGGCTGGGAATGGGCGTTTTATTTGTTCGGCTTGGTTGGTGTTGTTTGGTACGCCGCCTGGCACCTCGTGGTGACCAACACACCCGAGGAACATCCGCGAATTGCAGCTGCAGAGATGCGGTATATCGCCGCAAATGCCCCGGCAGCTGGCACAGTAGAAGCCCCGCCGATGCGGCAATTCCTCCGCAATAAAGCTCTTTGGGCGATCATTGTCGCTCACTTCTGCAACAACTGGACGCTGTACGTAATTTTGTCGTGGCTACCAAAATATGTAAACGACGGGCTAGGTGTGGCTTTCGCATCGGTTGGTCTTATTGCGATGTTGCCCCATGTCACATCGTTCTTGTGTCTTAACATTGCTGGCAACATTGCAGACCGCCTGATTCAGCGTGGCTTGTCCGTGACATTCGTACGCAAGCTCATGCAAACCATTGGTTTTGGTGGTTTGGCGATCTGTTTGCTGTTGATAACAACCGTAGATGATGTGTGGTCGGCGATCGGCTTGTTGTGTCTGGGTAAGTTGTTTGGTGCGGCAGGAATTGGTGGCCACAGCGTTAACCATATGGATATTGGGCCCAAATATGCGGGCACCCTAATGGGCATAACAAATACCTTTGCGACACTGCCCGGCATAGTGGCGGTATACGTCACCGGTTATATTTTACAGGTCACCGGGTCATGGGATTGGGTATTCCTCACCACAGCGGGGGTAACCTTATTTGGTATGGTCTTTTATTTGATTTTTGGTTCGGGCGAGCGACAGTTCGATTGACGCCGGNAAGGTTTCGGAATTAATAGAACGCCTCTGGGGAGGGGAGTATGGCAGCAGATGATCAGCAGACGAGCGAGTCCGCAGCACCAGCAACAAAGCTAGGGGGTGCTTATTCCCACTATGTCTTGTTCGTGTTGGTAATCGTCTACGTATTTAATTTCATCGATCGCAATATCTTATCGATCTTGTCCCAAGACATTCAGGCNGATCTTGGGGTTAGCGATGCGGAAATGGGGTTTCTCTACGGTACGGTATTCGCGGTGTTCTATGCTGNATTCGGCATCCCGTTGGCACGTTTTGCGGACGTTTGGGTGCGCCGCAGTCTGATTTCCCTTGGCTTGGTATTTTGGAGTGCGATGACAGCACTGTCAGGCTTTGCGCGGTCATTTTCTGTACTTGCGCTGTTTCGTATTGGGGTCGGTATTGGCGAGGCCAGTGCATCNCCGGCGGCNTATTCGATGCTCTCGGACTATTACCCGCAGCGGCTCCGCGCGACCGTNATCGCTATCTATTCCTCAGGTGTATACATCGGTGGCGGTATTGGTCTGTTCNTGGGGGGCTTCATAATGGAAAGCTGGAATAGCACCTTTCCAGATCCGGCCACNGCACCCCTNAATCTAAAGGGTTGGCATGCTGCGTTTCTGGCGGTAGGTATCCCAGGCATTTTTATGGCGCTGTGGGTGCGTTCGTTACGTGAACCGAAACGAGGCATTTCGGAAGGCATTATCAGTGCTGAGCACCCAAATCCATTCGGGGTCCTGCGTACCGAACTGTCCGCGATGATCCCAATATTTAATCTTTATGGCTTGGCACGAGACGGCGCATCGCTCAAGGATAATTTTGTCGCCGCAGTGCTGATAGCCCTAGTTGCCTGGGGTCTGATACTGCTGACGGACAACGTGCCACAGTGGGTTGCCCTAGGTATTGGTATTTATGTGGTTTATTCCTGGGTGCAGTCTCTAAAGGCTCGAGACCCAGTGACCTACCATATGATTTTTCAGTCAAAAGCCATGGTCTATACCATGCTNGCGTTTCCGACAATTTCTTTTGTCACCTACGGTGTGGGTTACTGGACCGCNCCACTACTGATGCGGATCCACGATGTTTCTGCGACCGAAGTNGGTATGTATATAGGCCTTGGTAATGCTTTGGGCGGGCTGTTAGGCGTTACCTTGGGAGGAATCTTCGGCGACAAGTTTAAGCAACGGCATCCGGCTGGGCGCTTGTTGATNGGCTATATCGCNGTATTCGGCACTGCCCCATTGGTGTTGTGGATGGTCTATACCGAAAGCTTATACNTGGCTTTTCTGCTGAATTTTGTCCACCATCTGTTCAGCGCGGCATGGCCGGGTATTCCGCCCAGTACGGCTGCGGATTTGGTGCTGCCACGCATGCGCGCAGTCGCTGGCGCCTATTACATTCTCATCAACACCATGCTCGGACTCGCCCTAGGCCCGTATATGATGGGGCAACTATCGGATACTTTCGCAAGCACCGGTATGGACTCAGCAGACTCTCTGCGTTCTGCGNTTGCCTGCACGCTGCTGATCTTCATTGCAACGATCGTGCTTTTAACCTTGGCATGGANAAANTTGCCCAAAGACGAGGCGTCGCGGCTTGAGCGCGCNCGTGCATTAGGCGAAGAAGTCGAGGAGGTCAAAGCATAAGTGTTTGATCTACTCAATGGACTCAAGGTAGTAGATCTCACCACCGTTGTTTTAGGTCCATATGCGACCCAGCTGCTGGCAGATTTTGGNGCTGATGTCACCAAGCTAGAGCCNTTAGCAGGNGATGGATTTCGTGCTGTAAGGCCAGGTAGGCATGCNGAGCTCGGTGTGGGTTTTATGAACTTCAATCGTAATAAGCGNGCGATTGCNGTGGATTTAAAGCAGNCCGAGGGCAGGGAGATTCTCTATCGACTGGTCGCAGAAGCGGATGTNTTNGTGCACAACATGCGNGGTAAGGCNGCNGCGCAACTNGGNATNGACTACGCNACGTTGGCCNCACTNAACTCGCGCCTGGTGTATTGCTCTGGCGTNGGTTTTGCCAGTGGCGGCCCAGATGCAGATAGCCCAGCCTANGACGATATTATTCAAGCGCGATCTGGNNTGGCNGCGNTNAANNANGATGCNGANGGCGCNCCGCANTTTGTNCGGACGNTCGCCTGNGACAAGATCGTTGGNNTGCATTTGGCGCTNGCGATTACTGCNGGNGTNATAAAGCANCAGCGCGAGGGCCAGGGCNCNGCCATAGAGGTNCCNATGCTGGAAAGCATGGCCGCATTNTTAATGGCAGAACATNTGGCNGGGCATACNCTNGTNCCNGCCGAAGGNGATCTNGGGTATGAANGGTTGTTCTCNNNNAATCGCAAACCNTNTAANACANTNGANGGTTANATNNCNGTNNTGCCNTATAGCACNNNGCANTGGNNGAACTTTTNTANANTNANTGANNGNGCAAGGATCTTGNCGNNGCAGCCNTGGNTNCNNGANCCNGCNCNNCGNTCANNACGCATNGACGAGTTGTANAGNCTGNTNGNTGAGCGTNATCGCAANNGCNACCAGTGAGCATTGGCTCANCCAGTTGAGCGCNCNTGATATNCCNTGCGCGCGCATTAATNCCCTAGANGACTTGCAAGNAGATCCGCAANTGCGNTCNAGTAACTGGCTGCANCGGCANGANGACGATGAGNTTGGCANTTATCAGTCACTGCGTTCACCATTTCGTATAGCGGGTGACGAGCAATCCCCAAGCGCCCAATCCAGTCGGGCGCCGAAAATTGGTGAACATACGCTGTCAGTGCTCGCAGATCTCGGTTATGGCGAACAACAATTGCAGACCTTAGTCGATACTGGCGTGATCGGTATTTAGCCTTTAAACGTCACGGTNTCCTGCAGTTCAGCACGAGTAGTGAGGGCGTTGTTGACTGCCATAGTGGGGTCGGGAAAGCCAAAGCTGATACCAAAAAGAACTTTTACTTCTTCGTCCAAATCGAAAGCCTCGCGCACCAGATCGGGGTGATGGGCCATCGTGCCTTGGGCGCAAGAGGCCAGACCATTGGCGGTCATGGCGAGCATTAACGTTTGTGCATACATGCCAATGTCCCAGGCGCTGCCCATGCCGAATACCTCATTCATGCATAAGAATGCCACGTGGGGCGCGTCAAATAGCTCGAAATTACGAAATGCCACCTCGGCTCGCGCGGGTTTGTCGTCCCAAGCGACATCCATTGCGTCATACAAAACCGCTGCACAGGCCCGGCGCCGGTCTTTCCAAATTTCACCGAGTGGTCCACGAGTACCCTTATGGTCCACGCTTGGCGGGTGTTTGTCTCGTGTGCGCTGCATAAACTGCGCTCGCAGATTGTCGCGTGTTTCGCCNGACGCGACGTAAACCTGCCAAGGTTGAATATTGGTGCCTGAGGGTGCCCAGCGCGCCAGATCAAAAACTCTATCTAGAGTTTCTTGGGGCACGCGGTCGGGTAAAAAGCCGCGTACCGANTGCCGCGNTCGAACGGCGGTTTCTAGACTCATTTCAGTCATATTGTTTCCTAGTAGAGTTTAGCTGTCGTGCAGGTACCAGCGGGTACCGCATATGGTCAGTTGGTCGTCGCTAACATAGCAGTTGCGCTGTTTGGCCTCTGCCAAAATCGCCTGACGATTAGCCACGCGAATATCTAGGCCGCCCAATCCAGGCCCGCGCCCGTCGGTGTCCTCGACAAAGCGTATAGTCGCGTTGTTAAAGCGAATGCTCGGATCCGCGAGGTCAGTCTCGACNGGTAAATCGGTGACGTTAGCCCAGTGGTCGGCCAAAGCCGCGGGATCACTGCCTTGTAACTCCACCCCGATGAAATCGACCGTCTGGTTTTGATTTACTTTATCTTCCCAACCCAATCCGCCCACAGGGTTCCAGAAACCGTTGAAGTCAGCGGTGGGATTCCATTCCAGCTCTAAAAACGCAGCTTGCATGTCACGAGGATGCAGTTGACTTAAGTACCACTCGTCGCTGCTGTGCTCGTGAGCGATGCGCACACCCTGATCCAGAGCGCGTTGGCGTAAGCGCTGATGTTCCTCAAGGGTGTCGATTTGGGTGATTACCATATAGCCGCCATCGCCATTGCGTCGCTCTAGGTACCTGCCAGCTGCAGTATTGTCCTGGATAGGTGCGACCACCTCTAGGAAATTGCGTCCTACGGGCATTAGATTATTTTCTAGGCCGAATTTGCCCACGCCAGGGTCAACGTAGCAGCTGTGGATGCCAAGTATTGCAGTGAGATCGTCGATTACCGGTGCTAGCTGCTCGGCTACCAGGCAAATTTGTCGAAGTTGTATCGTCATTCTCCTCTCCCCCGAAAGAAATGAATAGTTATTGTTTGCGCTACTACGATCCGAAGGTGCCGCGGCGCATGGGTAATTCAGTAAAGTCGCCGGCCCGCTTCTCTGCTCGCGCTTGCATGGCCTCTTGCATTTCCTGTCCTTGCATCATTGAAGCATTCCAAATTGCAATGTAGTCCAATGTGTCGGCGGTGCTGTGATCTTTGGAATAATTGATCATGCGCTTGCAGCCGTAGACAGCTAGAGGCGCTTTTTCGGCAATCTCTGCTGCGATGGCCATAACGCCAGTGAGCATGGAGGCTTGGTCGGCAAATGTTTGATTCACCAATCCTACCGCTTTGGCTTCTGCCGCTGGCATGCGTCGGCCGGTGTAGGCCAACTCGCGTACCAAGCCCTCCGGCATCTGCTGCACCAGGCGCGGGAAGGTGCCCACATCAGCGGTCATGCCGATATTGGTCTCGAATATAGTGAAGAACGCATCTTCAGTGGCATAGCGCATATCGCAAGCGGTGATCATATCTACACCGCCGCCTACGCAGCCACCCTGTATTGCAGCCAAAATTGGCAGACGGCAGGATTCAAGAGCATTAAAGGTTGCTTGAGTTTTGCGCGCGCTATCGTAGAACGCGGCGCCGTGACGAATACTGTTGCGACGCGCCTCTTCTTTGTCTGCGACGGCTTTTGGCGCAAATGCAGCCAAGTCCATACCGGCAGAGAACACCGGACCGGTAGAAGAGATCACGATGACACGGGCGCGCGTATTGTCGTCAATGTCGGCGATTACCTTGGGCAGTTGCTCCCAGAATTCGGGAATCATGCTGTTGCGTTTCTCAGGCCGGTTTAGGCAGATATGTGCGATATTGTTTTTGATCGAAACGTCAAAACAATCAAACTTTTCTTCAGACATCCGAAATCCCCCATTGGCTCTACTAAAGCCCCCGAGTATAACGTCGGTATCAGCTGAGCAACAATCCATGCAGATACCGCCCTGGCATCAGTGTGAATGCGCCAGCCAGTAGCACCGCACCGATGTAAACCCCCAGCATACTGTACTTATGGCTGGGCACGTTGTGGCTGCGTGCGGCGATGTAGGCGCGCGGTACTGAGACAAGTACCAGTAGGCTAAAGAGGTGGATAAAGCCGAAGTGGTTGAACAAAGTAGGTCCAACTTCCGCGCGCATAAATAGGGTCAGCGCTGAAGTGACGAGCATTAACAGCATATAAATCTTGCCGAATAGACGGTGCAGTGACGTGCCCTTGGTAAGTGCGAGCAGCATCCCGCCGATCGCAGCAGCAGGCAAAATAGTGCCCAAGTGCCAATACATGAGGGTGAGATAATTCATGCGACCGCCCAGCGAAATTTTGTCCATCTTCCCACACGACAGAAAATTGTCGATTGCATTTGGCCCGCTAGCAGCGATAAGTTTGTGAAAGTAAGGAAGTAAATGAAAGTAAGGGGGGATTTCGATGAGCGAAACAATCAACACAGGCACAGATGATTTATTGGCCGCTTTAGATAACGGCGTCTTAACTCTAACGCTAAATCGTCCAGAGGCGCGTAATGCGATGTCGGGCGCCATGACCGCGGCGTTAGCGGCACAGTTAGCCGATGCAGAGTTAAATGCTGCAGTAAAGGTGATCGTCCTCACCGGGGCGGGTAAGGGATTTTGTGCTGGCGGGGATGTTAAAGGCATGGCTGCTAGCGGTGACGGTACGGTGGGCGACAACACCATCGATGGCGCTATACATCGTCAGCGCGTCAATCAACGGAGTACCGCAGGCAAGCTTTACAGTATGCCCAAGCCGACGATTGCGGCTCTGCCTGGGGCAGCAGCGGGTGCTGGGCTTTCCCTAGCCTTAGCCTGCGACATGCGCATCATGTCAGCTACCGCAATCATGACCACAGCTTTTGCCCGCGTCGGTTTTTCCGGCGACTATGGCGGCACCTTCTTTATGTCCCAGCTCATTGGTGCGGCAAAAGCGCGGCAATTGTACTTTTTGTCGGAGCGCGTCGACGCCCAGCAGGCATTAGACCTCGGGCTCACCAATTGGGTATGCGAAGCAGACGAGCTAGCAACTAAGACAAAGGAAATTGCGGATCAGTTAGCCGCCGGTCCGACAGTTGCGTATCGTTATATGAAAGAGAATTTTGCCCGAGCGTTGTCCTCTGGTGATGTAGATGATTGCCTAGATTTAGAGGCGACTCACCATGTGCACTGTGGGCAAACTGAAGATCATCGCAATGCGACCAAGGCCTTTGTGGAAAAACGCGAGCCGGTGTTTCAGGGTCGTTAATCGGCCATTGCATAGCCTGCTTCGCGCATGATTTGGCGCGCAGCAGGGCTGCGTAAATACTGCATAAATGCCAAGGCGACCGGATTTGTAGCTGCGCGCTTAAGCAATATGGCGTCTTGCCGAATNGGCGTATGCAGTTTTTCGTCGACGATCCAATAGTGGTCATTTTTCACCGCTTCGGGATGGGCCAGCGCCTGGGTCAGAGCAATAAATCCGGCCGCGGCGTTGCCACTGCTGATCAAGCTAAATGTTTGACCAATATTTTCGCCGCGCACAATGCGCGGGCGCAGCTCCTCGTACAAATCAAGGCGCTGTAAAAGTTGTTTGCTGGCTAATCCGTAAGGCGCCAGATCCTCGTTGGCGAGGGCAATTCGCGAACTGTTCCTCAGTAGAGCAAAGCCTTTTTCAGGGCTGAGGGGGAAGTTTTCAGAATCCGTCGAGCGACCAGGGAGCCAGGCAATAAGTCGCCCGATAGCGTAAGTAAATTGGCTGTCCGCGATCGCTAATCCGTCGTCATTTAACTGCGCCGGTCGGGCCTGGTCAGCGGAAAGAAAAATGTCGAGCGGTGCGCCCTGACGTATTTGCGCATAGAGCTTGCCAGTGGACCCCCCTACAACGATAAGTTTTCCCTCCTGACCAGTCTCGAAATCACGTTGCAGGGCCTCGATGGTCGTAAGGAAATTAGTCGCAACCCCCACAATGGCCTGCTTGGAATCGGCGCCGCTGATAACAGGATGAGAAAAAGCGCAGAAGAATAGCGCTAATTGGCAGAGCAATCTGCAGCGCTTGGTTCCTAGCATAGCGGTCTCGAAAATCTAATCATAAATCAACTGACTGTTCACGAATTACGTCGCTCTAAGCCNGTTTGTGACTCTGGCGGCGCGGTTAACTCGGTNGGAATCTAGCCTGAATGCCCTAGCTTAGAGAACGGTTTTCATCGTAGCCGGCATGGTTAGATCTACTGCACCATAGTACCTCGAGACGCGCCAGTTTGTACGGCGGCGCATTTGCTTAAGAATTGCTCCAGATACCAGATTCAAAGTGTTAAAGTCCCAGGCGTTCGACTTGTTGGGGAGAAAAAGGTGAGCACCACAGAAAATTCAATGCGCAAACTTGCCGCCACCGCCTTGGGTGGTACCAGTATCGAGTGGTACGATTTCTTTTTATATGGCACAGCGGCCGCTCTGGTTTTTCCTGTGTTGTTTTTNCCTGAAGATCTGCCTGCCTANGTCGCCTTAATTGCATCGTTTAGTACCTTTGCAGTCGGATTTTTGGCGCGTCCTGTAGGTGGTATCGTCTTNGGCCATTTTGGCGATCGGGTGGGCAGAAAGTCCGCCCTTGTGGCCGCCATGACTCTGATGGGCGTTGCCACCACAATTATTGGTTTGCTGCCGAGTTTCGCGCAGATTGGGGTGATAGCACCTCTTGCATTAATTGTATGTCGCTTTGCGCAAGGCTTAGCCATAGGTGGACAGTGGGGTGGGGCCATGCTTCTCGTGACTGAAAATGCGCCGAGTAATAAGCGCGGGTTCTATGGGGCCTTCGCTCAGGCCGGTGCTCCTATGGGCGTTATTTTAGCCAATCTAGCGTTCTTGATTGTCAGTGCGAGCGTCTCCGATGAAGCCTTTATGTCTTGGGGCTGGCGTATACCTTTCGTTATAAGTTTCGTTCTGGTGGGTTTGGCACTCTACGTACAATTTAGACTCGAGGAGACTCCTGCATTTAAGGCGCTTGAAAAAGAACAGTCCGACGCTCCGGTACGTGACACCAAGACGTCGCCGGTGCTAACCGCAGTAAAGAAATTTCCACGGCAAATAGCATTGGGTGCTGGGGCATTTCTTTCGGTGCAGGTGTCTTTTTATATTTTCATAGTCTTCGTCGTATCCTATGGGACAGATCCTGAGGGTCTCGCGATGACTCGCTCGGATATGTTGCTGGCTGTGCTCATATCGTCCGCTGCGCAGATTCCTGCTCTGTTCTATTTTGCCGCTTACTCTGATCGCAATGGTCGTATCGGTATTTATAAGTTAGGCGCGATATTGATGGGGCTCTGGGCGTTTGCGGTATTCCCGATTATGAACAGCGGGTCGCTATTGCTTATCACGCTCGCACTATGCACCGCGCAAATTTTCATCGCGATGATGTATGGACCCCAGGCGGCTTTGCTCACAGAGTTATTTAGCGCAGAGGTGCGTTATTCTGGTGCATCGCTGGGCTATCAAATTGGCGCTATTTTAGGTGGCGCTCTCGCGCCAATAGCGGCAACAGCCTTGCTCGCTACATTTGGCAGTCCGATCTGGATAAGCGCATACATCGCTTTGGCCTGCATACTGACCTGGCTCTCTGTGCATGCCCTTAGAGATCATAAAGCTCACCAGATGGCTCCCTAACTTCGGGTCTGCTTGCGGGCGGGTGTTACGACGGTCCTGGGGTAAAGTAACCAGCCTCGCTGATTTGCTGTGAAATGCGAAACAATAGGGCTTCGTTACCAAAGTCAGCAACCAATTGACAGCCTACGGGTAGACCACTGTTGCTGATCGATAGCGGTAAGCTGGCAGCTGGATTCCCGGTGTCATTAAACAGCGCGGTAAAGCCAATCATTTGATATAACAATTGCAAATAGCCGTCGGTGTCGGTGCTCATCATGTTTAAGGCACCGATTTCTGGTGGCAGACAAGCCATAGTCGGCGTCAGAATTAGATCGTACTCTGCAAACAGAGCGGCGCACATTTGGCCATGGCGATGAATGCTGGTGATAGCGTTAGCGTATTGGGCCCCAGTAAGTTCTTGGGCGCTTTGAAAGTTATTCCAAGTGACATGCTCAATGTCGTATTCGGTCAGCGCTCGCCCCAAGCTTTGTTGCTTGCTATTAAGCATTGCGCCGATATGGCTCACAGCGAGTATGCCATGGGCATCGCGCACAATATCTGTAGTAAAAGGATGTTGAATTGGTTCAATGTGATGGCCTAACGCTTCCAATTTGTCGGCGCTCTGTTGGGTCAAGGCCGCCACTTCCTCGGCCACTTCAGCACCATTGAAGCTTTCCAGACACAGCCCAATGCGCAAGGGTTGTGGCGGCAATTGCAAAGCACTGCTAAAACTCACCGAGCTATAGGGTGCATGATACGGGCTGCCGGGTTCTGGCCCGGCGCTGATGTCGAGTAAGGCTGCAGAATCCCGCACGCTGCGGCTTATAACATGGGTTGTAGACAGACCACCCCAGCCTTCCACCGCGCTGGGTCCCAGTGGCACCCGTCCGCGGGTAGGTTTAAGACCGAAGAGTCCGCAGCAACTGGCTGGAATACGAATAGATCCGCCGCCGTCTGAAGCGTGGGCGACCGGGAAAATCCCTGCTGCGACGGCCGCAGCCGCACCGCCACTGGAGCCGCCGGTTGAATGATCAATTGACCACGGGTTGCGTGTAGGCCCATGTAAGACCGGCTCCGTGGTTGTGGCTAAGCCAAATTCAGGCGTATTGGTTTTACCGCTCAGCACCAGGCCTGCGGCCTTGTAGCGCTGCACGAGGGTCGAGTCATGGTCAGCGATGTTGTCGGCAAATAATCGTGAGCCATTACTGGTAACAA
Organism: Gammaproteobacteria bacterium; assembly: GCA_002690405.1. Taxonomy (GTDB): domain Bacteria; phylum Pseudomonadota; class Gammaproteobacteria; order Pseudomonadales; family Azotimanducaceae; genus UBA4421. Next base: position 64,379 of record NZEI01000012.1, on the reverse strand, counting down.
CACCCTGGTAATACTGTCCAAGATCTTTTAGAGGCATGGGCACGCCGCGGAAAAGTCCTGCTGGCAAGCCGTCGCGCAGCGCCTCTCGGGCCTGGTCCCACATTGGGGTCACAACGGCATTTAAGGCGGGGTTTTTGCTGTGGTATTGCTGCTCGGCACAGTCAACTAGCTCTTCGGCGCTGATATCGCCGTTGGCGACAAGTTCAGCTAAACCTAGCGCATCGTATTCTGTGTACTCACTTACAAGCATCTCTTTGCTCCAGAAGTTTATTGCTGATTTTGCGGGTCAGATTCTCTAGCAGCCTAGGTCGAGGCTCTGTGGGTTAGAAATCCTCGACGGTTCACGTTAATCATGCCTAGAGTCAGAGGCAATGTTTTTTCAATCAGCTGAATACGAAAAAACCGCCGTTGATTGCGGTTTCACCGTTGGGGTTGGACACTTCGAAACTCACACTGTTGAGGCCGTCGTCGCCGCGCTGGCAATCGCTAGCGCGTAGCTGTAACTCTGCAGGCATGAAAACCATAGCGGCAAAGCGCCCGCCAAGGCGTACCACCCGGTCTGCGTCGCCTTGGGTGAACTGATTAACAAGTTCGCTAATCGCCAGGGCCAAGGTGGCAGTGCCATGCAGAATAATGTCCGGTAGACCGGCCGCTTGCGCGAATTGACGATCGGTATGAATTGGATTCCAGATTCGTGCGCATTCTGTATAGGTATGAGCGCAGCCTGCGGGGACCGAAATATGCGTCGTCGATTCATTTAGCGGGCTAGTGATTGGCACTGCTGGCGCAGCCGCAGATGCCTTGGCATCGCCTTCCACGGAGACGCCGCGATAAATACCGTACTGGAACGTTTGGCAGACCAGGTTCTCTGCGGCATCAACGGTATCTAAGCGCAACGTATAGCCAGCTCCAGGTTTTATGCTTTCCACACCGATCAAAGTGGCTTTAGTGCGTAGTATGGAGCCGGCAAGAATCGGCCGAAAAATGTGTAGGTCATGGCCAGCGTGGACGCCACGCGCGCTTTCATCATTTGTCAGCTGGTCGCCCAACAANGCGCGTGTGGCGAGGATGGGTGGCCATTCGAGGCACACTGGGAATACCGGGTGCGCGCATACNGTGCCGGNGGCTGTATCCATATAGTTAGGATTCAGGTCCCCTAGGCTTGCGGCATAGGCCATAAGCCAGCGCGCATCCACCTCGTGTTCGATAAAGTCTGTTGCGCGGCCAACACTGGCAGTATTAAGTGGCATGCATATTCTCCCGTTATCGTGTCCAAGTTTAGCTGTTCACATACGACATATTGAAATTTGTGTCGGCGCTTAGAATTAGCATGATGCTAGCGGAGGCGTNGCCATGTCCAAGTGCGCTTACAAGAAATACCTGCCTAGTGGATAGCGGACGGAAATCTAAGCGATCAATCTTTCTAAGGTTGTGTTATCTAAAGCTAGGACAATAAACTATCCACGATTCTTGGTAATGCATACGCAGACGCCTAGATGGTTCTGGGANGGAGCNAGCTGGTGCACNTGGGTTCGCCCTANTGCTGCCGCGGGCGATTGGTCAGCTCGAGGTCCGGCGGTNTCGACTGGGCGAGGCTACATGATTTGAAGGAGAAGCGGTTATGCAGACACGACCGATGTCGGCGCCTCTGGGGCTGATCGTAGAAAATCTAGATGTCCGAACAGTTAATCATGACACTTGGATGCAATTGGATGAATTATTCTGCAAACACCACGTTTTGGTTTTTCCCGATCAGCAGTTAACGCCCGCAGAACATCAGGCTTTTGCTCAGCACTGGGGTGAATTGGTGCCATTTCCTTACGGTGGCTTGCCAGATTATCCAAATATCATTGAATTGCGTAATCGGGGCAAAAAAGGCGACGTGAACCAACATTGGCATACCGATATGAGTTATGCGCCGGCGCCGCCAAAATTAACAATGCTCTATGCGTTGGAGACCCCTGCCTTGGGCGGTGAGACTGCATTTGCCAATCAGATCCTTGCCTATGAAGGATTGTCTGTAGGTATTAAGCGCTTACTCGATGATTTGGTTGCAGAGCATTCCGCAGAGGATTTAGCCCGCCTTTATGGCGCGGATACCCAAGAGGCCTCCCGAGCGGAGCACCCGGTAGTGCGTGTGCATGAAGATAGCGGTGAGCGGGCGCTTTATGTGTGTCGGGCCTTTACCCGTCGCTTTAAGGATTGGACCCGGGCGGAAAGTAAAGTGCTATTAGAATTTCTCTACGAGCACAGTGTGCGTCCCGAGTTTCAGGCCCGGCACCAGTGGCGGCCCAATGACTTGGTCATGTGGGATAACCGGTGCTTACTGCACTATGCGGTGCATGATCACGGTGACGATCCGCGATTACTGCACCGTTTGCAGGTGCAGGGGAATCCGACCCTGTGAGCGGCCTAAGCTCCTTCCGTAATTGGTCCGAGTTGGAGGCGACCCTTAGTGCTGGTAGCGATACCAAGATCGCTGACGAAGATGCATACAAAGCGCTGTGGCTGGCCGCTGTTGCGCCGCAACAAGATTTGGGTTTGCTGGCTGTGCAGGGNGGCTTACTTGCCGACCGTTTAGCTTGGGTATTCGTAGCCGGGTACCAAGCTGCATTGCGTCGGACATTTCCGGATCAGGGTTTTTCGGGTTGGGCCGCATTTGCAGTATCCGAAGATCGGCGGGGCGATCCGCCGCTGCCGGGGGTGGATTATCAGAACGTGGATACTGGATTTAGCATTTCAGGTCACAAAACCTGGGTCGCCGCCGTAAATGCCGTTGATCATCTGGTAATAAAGGCCGGTCGTGGCGCGCGTGCGCGTTATTTCAACTTGCCACGGCAGACCCGGGGCTTAGAGTTGTCCGCACGTGCCGCAAACTTTTTAGGCGAGATGAGTCAGGGCAGTGCGCATCTAGTCGATGTGCGGGTTGCCACAGATACCGCCTTGAACGCCGATGCGGTGCCGCAATTTGGTCAACGCGAAGCGCTCTACATTTATCTGGCGTTTCTGGCCTACGCGGGGCGCGCCTGGTTGCAAGATGCTGCCCAGGATGATTGCTTGAGTCTGATTCAGCGTTTAGATCAGGCGCTAGCGCAACCGCAGTTGCCGCTAGCGGAGGTTAAGGAGCTGGATGTTGCAGTGCAGAGTGTTCTCGCCTCAATCGCTGCCGCTGCCGCAGCTGACAATGAGCGCTGGGAAGTAGACCAGCGCCTAATCAGTATGTATTCGCCAGGTATTCAGCAACGTCAAGAGTAGCCCAAAGCCGCGGACGAATATGCGACGCCCGCGCCTCGAAGATTCGTGGGTTAGGACACTACTGAGCCGCCATCGCAGGTAATCACATCGCCGACGGTGAATCCGCAGGCACGCGAACTCAAAAAAATCGCCAAGCCTGCAATGTCTTCCGCCGTGCCGACCCGTCCCCGCGGGTTGCCCTTACCGACAGCGTCCCAATCGGTATTCTCGGTGTCGCCGCCACCGCCAACTCCGGTGCTGAGCATATAAGTCGGGAAAGGCCCGGGGGCGATGCCGTTAACAATAATATTGCGCTTAATCAGATGTGCAGCGAGCACTCGGGTCAGATGGTGCACTGCGGCCTTGGATGGGCCGTACGAGAAATTGTCGAATACGGGAGTTTTTATGCCGTCTATGGAACCGACGTTGATGACGTGGGTTGGGGTCTCGCTGTTAGCGTTCTTTTCCAGCAACGGCAATAATTTTTGCGTCAGGAAGAACACCCCTTTGACATTTGTATCCATTACTTTGTCCCAGCCTACTTCTGGGAAATCTTCGATCGGTGCCCCCCATGCAACCCCAGCATTATTTACCAAAATGTCCAGATGCTCTTCTTGTGCACGAAACGCTGCTGCGAAGGCCTCGATACCTGCGACATTCGACATGTCCGCTGGTAGGGAAATACACTCGCCGCCAAATTGTTCGCTTAGGCGCTTGGCTGTGGCATCACAGACCTCGGCTTTTCGCGAACTGATATAAACCTTGGCGCCGTTTGCAAGATAACCGGCTGCGATCATTTCACCGATACCCCGAGAACCGCCAGTAACGATGGCAACCTTACCTGCGACAGAAAATAGATCCTTCATGTGCTCCTCCCTTAGTAATGATACTGGCTGCCCGCCAGTGATTGTTGTTGCAGTGCATAGTATCCAAAAACGCGGGTGAACGGTTTACCATATCGATCAAAGCTAAAGGGGGAAGACATGAGTATTGAGTGGTTAAGCGGCGAATTCAGAATGCCGCGGCAAATGTTAGGTGATCAGGAGTATGACGGTCACTTATCGATCCATGATGATCAGATGGCAGAAGACNTAGGTTTTGCTGGCGCCCCTATTGAGGGTCCCACCCACTTCAGCCAGTTTGTACCGTTACTGCATGAAGTGTTTGGTGATGATTGGTTCGTCCGTGGCTGTATCAGCGCACACTATCAGAACATGGTCGTAGAGGGTGAAGAGGTCCGGGCCATGGTAGAGAAGTCACCCACAGATGGTGTGGTGCGCATAGCTGCAGAAAAGCGCGATGGTACGCCGGTGCTAATGGGGACAGCCAGTGTTGGCCCTGATTACGGTACAACAGAGTTAGAGCAGCGCATGGAGCGGCTGCGGCCGACGGAGCAGTTAGTAATCTTGGCGGACCTGCAGGTGGGTCAGAAGGGCGCAGGTAATCCAGAGCAAATCCGCATGGACATGGATCAGCACATGGGTGATATGTATCCTTTTTCCAACGCCCAGAAGCTACAGAAAATAACCGAAAATCACCCTTACTACGACAACACCTCGCCTTGGGGTAAACCCGTGGTGCCACTCGAGATGGTCAGTGTCCTGACCCAATACACGAGCGGCCAGTCAGGCTTCCGCAGCCGTGGGCCAGCTATTGGCTTATTCGCGGGGCAGCANATAAAAATGTTCAATGGGCCGCTGCTGATCGGTGAAGATTACCTATTGGAGCGCGAAATCATTGCGCTGAGCGAAAGCCGACGTACCGAATCCAACTGGATTCTTAGTCGNGTNTATCGTGCCTCGGACAAAGAGCTGGTAGCTGAAGCGATTCTCAACTCGGCGACGCTGAAAGATTCTTACGCAAATTACGAAGCAGATGCTGCTGCCTTAGGTAAGGACCTATCGGCCTGACTTGCCGGTTGCAACGACGCGACGTGTTCGAGCATCGCTAAACGCTCGGGACCGGGTTGAATGCGCGCCCGCGCGTTGCGCTTTCGACCCCGCAGCATGTAGCCCAATATTGTCCAGCGCACTCGTTGGTCTTTGAGGAAGTCGCCGGGTTTTTCCACCAGATTAACCGTGCGCATGATGCCGCGATGAATGTGTAACTTATCTCTCGCTGCTGCGGTCAAGGCATCACCAAAGGCTAGTCCGAACCATTTTTTTAGTGATGTTGCGCGGTCTAAATTGACGCCTTTGAGAACCGCTTCGGCCCTTTTAATACCGCGCTTGTCTTCGTTCAGGCTGGCGTTAAATATAGGCCGGATATGCTCATTTGACTGTTCGCGAAAACGCTGGGCGCGCAGCCAGGGATCGCTGGTATCGGCTAACACATCAGCCAGAATATGTGCATGCAAGGTTCCAGTGCTACAGCCGCGCCCGTACAGTGGATTTGTGCGAATCGCGGAATCACCAACGGCGAAAAAGTTCAGCAAGCGTGGACCCTGATCGTGCACATAATCTCGCCACACCGCGTGAATCTGGCCAATGCCAAAAGGTGCGGTGGTAGGTTTTGCTTGGGTTGGTGAAATCCATGGCCGTAGGCCCGGAATAGTCATACAGATATCGTCGAAATGCTCCCCACTCTTGATAGCTTCACGCAGTTCGTGCTCGGCATTTGGTAAACAAATGATCAGCGCAAAGTGGCCGTTGTCGCCGGGGAATACACCGTATTTCATATAGCCTAAATCGCCTGCTGAGGGATTGCGGCTGTCGCGTTTGGGTTCGCTGATACCCGGTAGCAGTTGATAGTGGCGGGTGTAATAGACGATTTCNGCATCATCGCGCTGTTCGGTGACCTGTACACCCTGCGCCTTGAGCCAGCGGTCAAATTTGCTGGCGCGTCCGGTGGCGTCAACAATGATGTCGGCGCTGTGGCGCGACTTCTGGTTAGCGTGGATACGGTCGGTGAGTTCAATGCCAGTGGCAATACGGTTTTGTGCATTTTCCGCACAGGCTTCGGTGAAGACCTGGGTCACGTACTTCGAATTTTCGATATGGACTGTGGAATTGCGCTCTACGTAGCGCCGCACCACGGTTTCCATGGTGGCGCGGCGACACATCAACACCCACATTTTTTCGTCGCCCGGCTCCGGCTGATACTGGTCTTTAAGTTGATCTGGGATAGTGTCAGCGAAGGCTACCTTACGTGCCCCGGCGGCAAAAAAATCCTCCAACAAGTCGGGGTAATGTTCCTCTAGCACACTGCACATTAAGCCTAGAAAGGCATGGGGATGGCGGAATTGCGCGGCCCCACGGCGCTCCCATGTAAAAAACGCCTGATCAGCATCGCCCTCTGGTGGTGGTGTATCCCGTTCAAACAAAGTGACATCAAAACCCCGGCGTGACAGTGCAAGACTGGTAAAAAGACCGCATATGCCTGCCCCGACCACGGCGACTGTTTGCGCATCGGATGATTCCGCTAAAGGTGAGTGAGATATAGATGCACTCGATGTCATGGGCGTTGCTCCAATTTGTGGGTAGACGTTAGCAAAAATTTTTCCCAAAGGAGTAAAAAACAACACAGTTTTTGCGCCGGTGCTAAGACCTGTCCAGAAGTGCGACTCACAGCGCTAATCTAATGCGGCGACACCCAGCTGGTAGATGCAATGCTTGTGTTNAGNGGCGGATAGTTATCCGGCAGAAATATCGTACCCGGCGGTAGTTTTTCGTTAACCTCTGTGCGGTAATCGATACAACAATTTTGGAGTGGATGAATGTTAAAGCCAGTGCAGTTGGGTAACAGTGGCCTGCGTGTATCACAGCTATGTCTGGGCACCATGAATTTTGGCATTCCCGGGCGTGGTCATCAGGGCGATTGGACTTTGACCATGGACGAGGCACGCCCAATTATTAAAGCGGCGATTGACCATGGACTCTTTTATTTCGACTGCGCAGACGTATACGGCCTCGGAGCATCCGAGGAAGTAGTAGGCGCGTTGTTAAAAGAGCTGCTGCCTCGGGATGAATACGTTCTAACCACGAAAATCGCCATGCCGATGGGACATGGTGCTAATCAAGCGGGGTTGTCGCGCAAACACGTTCGCGAGGGTATAGATGCGTGTCTAAAACGACTGGGTCATGACTATATCGATCAGCTGGTTATTCATCGTCATCCTCACGGAGTTCCTGGGCATGTGGAAACGCCGATCGAGGAGACCATGGAGGCCCTCAACGACGCGGTGAAAGCCGGCAAAGTGCTGTACCTAGGCGGCTCGTCTATGTTCGCCTGGCAATTCGCACAGCTGCAAATGACAGCAGAAGCCAATGGCTGGGCCAAATTCATATCCATGCAAAATCATTACAACCTGGTGTACCGGGAAGAAGAGCGTGAGATGAATCCCTATTGTCTTAGCACCGGTGTTGACCTAACACCCTGGTCGCCGCTGGCTCGGGGCATTTTGGCAGGTTCCTATCAGGGTGGATTCAGCGGTGGCAGTACCGATCGCTCGAAGGGTCAAGACCGCCAGCGTACCGAAGGTTTGTACCACGGCGACCATGTTTTCCCGATTGCCGAGCGGGTTATAGAGATCGCCGCAAAGTACGATAAGACACCGGCGCAGATCGCGGTGGCATGGCTGTTCCACAAACCTGGTGTGACCTCACCGGTAGTGGGTGTGTCAAAGGTCGCCCAGTTGGAGCAGCTCGTTGCGGCAGTAGAGATTCAGCTAGCCGAAGAGGACCTCTACTATTTAGAAGAACTGTACCGGCCGGTGGACAATCTCTTGTCCATAGGTTTTTCCTAGGCCTGCGCTAGCTGAAACTTACAGCTCTTTGCTTACGCTAACGCGGCGAGGAATACGACGCCGCTGAAGGTGCCGGCTATGCCTGCTTGACGGAAATTTTGTTTTGACAATTCGCCCAGTGCTTCGGCCGGTTCGATGCCGCCAAATGTTTTGCGCAATACGCCGGTTTCTATAAAGGTGGCAAAAATAGCAAAGCCAAAGAGTGAACTGACCAGTGCTGCACGCCCCAGCGTATCCATGGGTAATATGGCGAAAATCAGCAGCAGTATAGACCAATGGCCGACCCAACCGCCGAAGCTCATACTATGAAATTGGGTGGCGGAATTGCTGCCAAAATCAAAACTAAAGCGGAATAAGTTAGTCAGATTCTTTGGCAGGGTACGGGTGGTTTGGGCGCCGCTGATTCGCGCCCCCAGATAATGGCCCCACTCATGGAAAACCGAGGCCACAATATAGCCAACGAAAATGCCATCGGCCGCGCTGAGCAATTCTGCCGCCCACAGTCCGGTAACTTGAAACCAGGCATCTGATGCAGCCCACAGAGTCAGGGCCGCAAATACGATCATGGCATCGCGAGTCAACAAGCTGAATAAACGTGGTTCTTCAACGTTCTGGTTTTGGCCGTCCGCCATTAGTGTGCTCTCCATCAACTACCCGACAGATACTAGCCCAAGCTCGAAACTTTGGGTACACAATCATCCGCAGCGTTAGGCGCTGAGGGTCACCCTAACGTCGCCAATCCCTTGGCTAAAATGTCCACGAAATTCGCCAACCTCAAACGGGTGTTTTTCGTAAGCGCCGGTGATCACCCATTGATCGGGCTGCAGCGCATGTCCGAAGTCATGTAGACGGCGCGCAAGGGTTGCTAAGGACTCGTAATGATCATCGATATGGCCCGCGCTTTCGACACAGCCTACGGTCTCCTCGTTGCGAGGGTCGGCATCACTGGGGTTACGGTATAGGGTAACCGCAAGGTCGCTCAGGTTAGCCGGTGCGTCGACGGCTGTGCCCGCGACGATTCCCCAATTGGATAAATTGTCCGCGACTCGTACACCGGCATTGCACCCGGGCGGCAGGCGTTTTTGGTTTATTTCAAATCCCGGCGCTGCGTGGCGCACTGCTGCACGGGCGCTCTCCGCAGTAGCGTTTTCGCCCAAGGGCGAATCCATAACAAAGCACAGTTCATTTTCGACGCCGCCGCGATACAGATGGGCACGTGGGATATCCGCACCGGTACCCAGCATACGACTTGCTAGCACGAAGCCAAATGGTCTGATGCCGGCGCCCAATGCGTCTCTTGACTCACCAGAAGTCATGCCGATCTTCCAGCCGCCAAGGGTCTCGCCCTCGTTCAACCAGCGTTCGAGCAGTTGTAACTGTAACGCTTGGCCCTCATCGGCGGACAATTCGGTGGTCAGCAAAATATCGCCGGCGGCAAAATCTGGATCTTTTTGCAGTTGCCAGAGGGTATCGAGTAATTTAGGTGCGTCCTTGTGCATTGTTTAACTGTTCTTCGTTGCTGTGAGGCTGCGATAGTAACTAGGTTGGCCGTTGGCGCAAAATGTTGCCGCGACTCGGCAAAAACGGTTACCTTTGCAGCTTGTAATCTAGATATTTGGGGAACTGGAGAACGTTATGGCATATGCACCCGCAGATCGAGCGTTTTACGACGCTGACAGTCACATCATGGAATTGCCGGATTTTTTGAAGGCCTACGCTGATCCGAAGTTGCGTGACGAAATCCCCGAGGTCAGCTACAGCGCGTCTGTGGTCACAGATGAGGAAGTTGCGCAAATTATGCAGCAGGGCGGTAAGCATTCCGCCGAGCATGTTGCGGCGCAGATCGCCATGGGCGATGCGCTCATTCAGGATTCCAAGGAAATCCAGGCGCTGGGCGCNTTTAATAGNGCTGACCGCACAGTAGCTATGGATCTGCTGGGGTTTAAGAAGCAGTTAGTTTTCGCAACCCATTCGGTGGCATTGCCGTTTCATCCCAGCTCCAAGAAATCAGTGCAGTTACGCTACGGTGCGACCCGTGCGCACAACCGGCACATGGCAGAGTTCTGCTCCCAAGATGATCGCCTCATGGGCGTGGGCGTTGTGCCCTTAGATGATCCAAGCTCAGCGATCACCGAGCTGGAGTGGGCGATTGATAATGGCTTGGAGTCTATTTGGATACCTCATCGGGCACCTATCGGTCACTCGCCAGGCCATGTAGACCTAGAAGGATTTTGGGCGCGCTTAGCTGAAGCGGGTGTGCCCTTTGTCTTGCATGTCGGCGGAGCGCCGCTGCAAGTTGCTAGAGATTGGGGCAACAATGGACGNGGTGCGGTTAAAGATTGGCTGGGCGGCGGCGAAAATGTTCGNACCAAGGATGCTGCCGTTCTGCACCAAACGCCCGAGATGTTTATAAGCATGCTGCTATTGGACGGTGTCTTTGATCGTCATCCCACTTTGCGCGGCGCGGCGGTTGAACTCGGTGCCGGCTGGGTGCCAGAAATGTGCCGGCGCTTGGACTGGGTATGTCGGATATATGGTCGCTCTGATACCTCGGTGCGCTTCGAGCGTCCACCGTCTGAACAGTTAAAAGAGCAAATGGGCTTTACGCCGTTTTCCCATGAGCATGTAGGGGATCTAGTTGCTGACTCTGCAGCGGACCTGTACTTGTTCAGCAGCGATTATCCCCACTTGGAAGGCACCAAGGATCCAATTGGGCGTTTTGAGCGTTCCTTAGTGGACGTCGAAGAGTCGGTAAAAGAAGCGTTTTATAGTGAAAACTTTTTACGCTTATGGCCCGAGGCCCGAGTAAGCTAAATCCTAATGGTCCGGCGCCTGTCCATTGCAGCCTTAGTGCTGGGTTTGCTAGCGCTTGCAGCGGTTGGGCTGACATTTTGGTACGTCTGCCCCTGTGAGCGAACACCGGGAGGGCCACTGCAGTTCGTTGAGGCCACAGCGCCGGTAGAGGATTGGGGCTTTGCCAATGAAGTCGGCTTGTGCCAGCTTGAGGTTCAAGCCCTTGTGCCGTGGTCGGTCAACTTAAACTGCATGTCGGATCAGCAAAAGCTCTACATCAGCTGTGCACGCTGCGACGGAAAATTTTGGTCAACCATAGCGTTGCGCAACGATATTGGCCGAATCGCCGTGGGTGACCGAGCTTATCCGGTGCGTATGCGTCGGGTGTTAGCCCCGTCAGAGTTGGACCTAGCATGGCGTGCCCGCGCGCAGAAAACTGGCCGCGGCCTAGACCAACCTCGCGCGACGCATTGGTGGTCCTTCGAGCTCACCTCTGTGCGGGAACGCTAGCTCGCTGGCTCATTAAACATTGATGTTCTGCCCGCATCGACTACCAGGTCATGGCAGTTCACGAAACGCCCAGCCTCGCTTGCTAGATATAACGCCGCCTCAGCGATGTCCTCTGCCAGGCCGGTTTTACCCAGCGGCACAGAGCGCGCAAGGTTTTGCTGCAGCTTTTCCATTTTGCGCGCGTTGTCTTCGTCACTGAGTGTATTTGCCCGACCCGAGCCGCCCCAGAATATTGGCGTAGCAATAGCGCCTGGAGAAATGGAATTGACCCTAATGTTATCGGGTCCTAGCTCAATGCCTGACATCCGGGTGAAGTGAGTTACTGCAGCTTTAAGTGCGGAGTACAGTGGATCGCCCTGGCGATAGCGTAGCGCGGCAACGCTCGAGTTGTTGATAATGCAGCCGCCCCCCGCGGCTTTCATTGGCGCGATGGCATAGCGCGTTCCGAGAATGACACTGGAGAGCAGCAGATGCACACCGTAATCGATATGCTCTTGGCTGAGTTGGTCCAACGGGGCGCCTACCGGGCCTCCGGCGTTGTTAAATAAAATATCTAATTTGCCATGTTGCGCTGTGGTGAAATCCACCGCCTTAGCAATATCTGCCTCCTGAGTGACATCAGACTCGCAAAAGCTCACCGCTGCGCCAAGTTCGTCCGCCAAGGCACTGCCTTTTTCCACCGACCGGCCGCTAATGACCACGGTTGCGCCTTCAGCGGCAAACAGTTGCGCTGTTGCTGCGCCGATACCACTGGTGCCGCCGGTGATCAGTGCGACTTTTCCTGCGAGGCGATCTGACATGTCAATTCCTTAGTTCTGTATTGTTAATCGTTGCCTCTATCTTACCGTGTAGCGATTGACTTTGTAGTTGCCCAACGCGGCTGCGACGTGCACCCTAATCGCCTTGGTGCATCTGACAAGTGCACGGCTTAACCGGAGTGGAATGCAAAAACACTGAGCAAAACGACACAACGATAGGGGGTCACTTGAGTTCAATGCGAGTCGGTTTAGGAAATAAGTTGGCCTACGGATTTGGTTCCGTAGCCTTTGGCGTAAAAAATAACGGCTTTGACTATTTTCTGTTGTTTTTTTATAGCCAAGTGATGGGCGTTAGTGCCTCGTTGGTCAGCACTGCACTGGCCATTGCCTTGGTATTCGATGCCATCAGCGACCCACTAATAGGTTTTTTTTCGGATAACACGCGCACTCGATGGGGGCGTCGGCATCCATATATGTACAGCGCTGCGGTGCCGGTAACCCTGTGTTATTTCTTTTTATGGAATCCCCCCGGNCAGCTTAGTGGCGACGAGCTGTTCCCGTTTCTGGTTGCTATTTCCGTCTTGGTGCGAACGCTGATTACGGTCTACGAGATCCCAAGCTCGGCCTTAGTCGCAGAAATGACCGACGACTATGATGAACGAACCTCGTTATTGAGCTATCGCTTCTTTTTTGGCTGGTCTGGCGGCACCATNATGGCCACGGTGGCAACGTTAGTGCTACTCGTGCCAACAGCTGATATCAGCGATGGCATGTTCAACATTGCAGGCTATCAGCAAATGGGATTTGTAGCGGCGGGATTTATCTTTGTTGCCATTATGGTGTCGGCATTGGGTACCCACAGGCTTATACCTAATCTCAAGGCACCCCCGCCCAAGCGCGAGCTATCTATTCGTACCATCTACCGGGAAATTTTTGACACTTTGGCAACCCGTTCGTTCGCGGCGTTGTTTTTATCTGCCATGTGTGGTGCTGTAGCCACCGGTATGGTGGCGTCCCTCGCCTATCTACTTTATACCTTTCTCTGGGGCTTCACCGCCCAGCAGATCGGTTATATCTCTGCAAGCGTGGTCATCTCTGCGGTGCTGGCACTGCTTATCTCTCCAATGATCTCCAAAACACTGGGTAAGAAGCGCGGCGCTATTGCGGTAGGAATACTGGCGTTTACTGTTAATCCAGCACCTATCGTACTGCGCTTATTTGACCTGATGCCGGAAAATGGCGACCCCATCCTGTTTCCACTCTACTTAGGCATCATCGTGGTGGATGTGGCGCTCATCATCGTTTATCAAACCTTGGGCTCATCAATGATCGCTGATTTAGTTGAAGACGCCGAGGTGAGAACGAATAAGCGCAGTGAGGGAGTGTTTTTTGCCTCGGTAACCTTCATCCGCAAGACCACTCAAGGAATAGGTGTGGTCGCTGCGGGACTGCTGCTGACCTACAGCGAGTTTCCAGAGGGTGTGACACCAGATCAGGTACCGGTATCTGTCGTCCATGATTTAGCAACCATTTATGTACCGGTGGTGATATTGCTTTGGTCGCTGATGATTCTGTGCATTTCCATGTATCAAGTTGATCGAACCAAGCATGAGGAAAACTTACAGACCTTGGGTCGCGGTTAATTAAAACGGCGGGTAATGCTTTAAATCGATCTGCTGAGGGCGGGCGCAGCAGGCGTTTCCATACGCTGCCAATTTCCGATAATTATCGGTAAGCTCAAGGTGAGGACGAGAGAGAGGTGAACTAAAATGGCGTATAGAGACATGGTTTTACGCGCTGTCATGCACGGCGCTCTGCTGCTCGGATTTGTCGGTGCACCGACTATTTGGGCGCTTGAGGTGGGTGATCGCGTCGATAATTTTCGCTTAATGGATCACAGCGGTGGTTCCAGCGAGTTGTATTATTTTGCGGATGTTAAGGCGGTTGCAGTGATGGCCCACAACAGTCGTTGTGCGCAAGCGGCTGGCACTGCCCAGGGGCTGCAGGCGTTGCAAAATGGCTTGGCGGCGGACCACTTGCAAGTACTGCTCGTTAATTCGGATCTGCTGGACCGTCGCGACGATATTCTCGGCGCGGTTGCCGCTAGCGCACTGCAGACCCCCGTATTGATGGATACCACGCAAATCATAGGTGAATCGCTGGGCCTGACCGCAGCAGGTGAGGTATTAGTTATTGATCCCAAAGGTTGGCGACTAGCGTATCGCGGGGACATAGGCGGTGCGCATCAGGCCATAGCACAACTTACGGGTGTGTCAGCATCAGCTACTGCAGAATCTGCGGCGCCGGTTGGCGATGCCGCGAATTGCACGATTGATTATCCAGAAATTGCGGATCGGTCCCAGCACGCGAACATTTCTTATGCCGAAACCATCGCGCCGATGTTGGCGGAAAATTGCGTGAGCTGCCATAGAGAGGGCGGCATCGGGCCTTGGGCCATGAGCGACTACAATATGGTGCGGGGGTTCGCGCCTATGATTCGTGAGGTCGTGCGTACCCAGAGAATGCCGCCTTGGCATGCCGACCCCCACGTCGGCAGTTTTAGCAATAACCGCAGTCTCAGCGACGAAGAAATCAGAACCCTAGTGCATTGGATTGAAGCGGGAGCTCCTAGAGGCGACGGCGCAGATTTACTCGCGGCCATGAAGCGTCACTGGCCACAATGGGCGATGGGTGAACCCGATGTCATTATTGAGATTCCACCAGAGCAGGTGCCAGCGACCGGCGTTGTGGACTATAAGTACAAGATGGTGGAAAACCCGTTAACCGAGGACGCTTGGGTTAAGGCCGCAGAAATTATCCCAGGGGACCGGGCCGTATTGCATCATGTCATCACTACCTTCGGCGAACTGGAAACTGAGGGGCGGCGCGCCGGACGTCTCAAGCGCGGCACTGGCGGCGGTTTAGGTGGGTATGTGCCCGGGGATGAAGGGGATCCCTTCCCGAGTAATACCGGTGTGCTGCTGCCCGCTAACGCCACAATTCAGTTCCAGATGCACTACACCACATCGGGCCGGGCAACTACTGATGCCTCGCAAATTGGTCTCTACCTGCACAAAGATAAGCCCGAGCATGAACTGCAGTCGATGATTTTGCTGAATCCGCGCATCAATATCCCGGCTGGCGCCGACAACCACAGCGATGTGGCACAGCGGGTGATCGACAGAGATATCTTGGTCTACAGTTTGCTGCCTCACGCTCACTATCGCGGTAAGGCCTCGGAATTCGTTGCCCATTATCCCGATGGGCGGGTGGAGAAGCTGTTGTCAGTGCCGCGCTACGATTTCAACTGGCAAACTACTTACACTCTTGAGCAACCGAAACGTTTGCCTGCCGGCACGCGGATTGTGCATCGGACCTGGTGGGACAACTCAGCACGTAATTCGGCTAACCCAGACGCCAATCGTACGGTGCCATGGGGTGAGCAATCTTTTGATGAAATGCTGTTTGGTGCAATACGCTACCGGGATTTGGAAGCCCTTGGCGAGGTTGGTCAGGCGGCCGGCCAGTAGTAGCGTCTGCCAAACTATTTGCGATCGGCAGGGTAAGAGCCAATGCTCTTACCCTGTTACAGCGATTACCAGCTAGCGGTTTCGTTTAGTACCAGATCAGCGGCTTCTTCTAGTGCCGCCGTGCGCTCGCTCCAGCTCTTGCCACCGGTACCCAGTCGCACAGTATTTACTCCTGCATCGCGGAATGCGCGTAAGCGTGCCCGAACCATGTCCTCGGTGCCGATGAAATTAGTCAGCAGCACCATCTCGTCTGGTACCCGGGCGATCGCTTGGTCGCGCTTACCTTCTATCCAAAGGCTCTGCACGGCTTTCGCATCATCCTCATAGCCGGCACGGCAATAGGCGTCGTTATAGAAGTTAGTCTTAGCCGATCCCATGGCGCCTAAGGTAAATGCCATTGCCGGTTTGCGCTCAGCAACCAAACGCTCTACATCGTCACTGATTTCAAAGTAGCCGCCGGTTTGGATATCGATGTCTTTAAGACTGCGACCGGCACTCTTGGCGCCTGCTTCTAGATCGTCGAGAAAGACATGGCCCGCCTCTGGCATGAAACATGTGCCCAGCCAGCCGTCTGCCACCTCGCCAGTCATTTGCAGTGACTTAGGTCCTAGTGTTGCAAGGTATATGGGAAGGTTTGGGCGTGGAGGCTGAGACAGACGAATCGGCTTGCCCTCACCGCCGGGCCGCGGCAGCACATAGTGTTCGCCATCGTATTGCAGCTTTTCACCGCCCAGCCCCAAACGCAGGATGTCCACGCATTCGCGTAGGCGCGAGAGTGGTTTGGCGAATTTGGCGCCATGTAAGCCTTCTACAACTTGGGGTCCGCTTACCCCGAGGCCCAGATTGAAGCGGCCGTTCGACACCGTGTCTAGGCTTTGGGCAGTCATTGCGATCATTGACGGTACGCGCGAACTGATCTGCATTATCCCAGTACCCAAGCGCAGGTTCTCGGTCTTCGCGGCCAAATAGGCGAGGGGGACAATGGCATCCATACCCCAAGCTTCAGCAGACCATGCCTCATGAACCCCCATGCGGTCAGCCGCCTGAGTGTATTCAACTAATTGGTCCCACTCTTCGCCGTTGTAGTAAGCGGAACCGATCGAAATTGATATGCGCAAGATACTCTCCCTGGTGCGTTAACTGGTGACGCAACATCGCGTGTACAAGGTCCTTTGTCAACGGTTGCCAGAGTGCCTAGAATCAGAGGTCGAATAACAACCTTAGTTCACAGGAGGGGATCTAGTGGCAGCATTAAAGATGGGTGCTCGGTTAAAGAGCACAGTGTGTGAGGGCGAGATCATGGTGGTCATCGCGCCGGATGCAGAACTGGAAATGACTTGCGGTGGCGCTGCCATGGTAGATGCAGGAGAGGCGGTTACGCCAAGTGGCGAAGTTCATCCGGATCACGCAGTAGGTGTTGCTATGGGCAAGCGCTACATTGACGAGGCGGAGACTCTAGAAGTTCTGTGTGTCAAAAGTGGTGACGGTAGTTTGGCCGCTAACGGTGCGCTATTGCTGCAGAAGGATACGAAAAAGCTTCCCAAAACTGATTAGGCGCAGCCATGAACGTAATGATGTTACTGGAAATGGCCAGTGCGGCCTTTCCCGAGCGCCCGGCATTTACCGACGGCAGCACTGGTGCCAGTTTCACCTACCAGCAGTTATTTGACGCCGCGCGGCAAAGGGCTGACAGCATCCGTAACAGTGGTGCTGAACGATTAGTGAAACTCGATGTCAGTAACCTTGGGACACCGCTAAGTTTATTTGCCAGCGCCTGGGCTGGCGTACCCTATGTACCGTTAAATTACCGGCTTACCGATGGTGAGATTCAAGCGCTATTAGCTCGGGTTACACCGGCGTATCTGGTGACCGAAGATTCACGACTGAGTGCCTTGGGTGCGGTCACCGATGTGCAGGCTGTCAGTACTGGGAGTTTTTTGGATGACGCTCAGCATACCAATGCAACTGCCGAACCATGGGCCATGGATCCTGAAGAAATAGCAGTATTGCTATTTACCAGCGGCACGACTGGCGAGCCCAAGGCCGCGGTATTGCGGCACAAGCATTTAGTTTCTTACATTCTAGGCTCAGTCGAATTTGCTGGAGCCACCGAGGAGGACGTTGCGCTGGTATGCGTGCCGCCTTATCACATCGCTGGTATTGCCGCGATTATGAGCTCGGTGTATTCGGGGCGGCACGTAGTGCAGCTCCCCAATTTCAGCGCCGAGGCGTGGATCGAACTGGCGCGCAAGCACAAGGTCAGCACCGCGTTTGTTGTGCCCACGATGCTCGCGCGGATTGTGGAAAGCCTAGAGGCTGAGGGTGCAGAAGATGCGGGCTTACCCCATTTGGCGAGCCTTTCATACGGCGGTGGCAAGATGCCGTTAAGCGTTATCGAAAAAGCCATGGCCCTGTTCCCGAATACAGATTTTTCCAATGCCTATGGTCTTACCGAGACCAGTTCTACCATCTGCGTACTGGGTCCGGAAGAGCACCGTAAGGCCGCCGCAGCAACCTCGGAACAAGAGCGTCGGCGGCTAGTGTCGGTAGGCCAACCGTTGCCGGGAGTNGAGATCGAAATTCGTGATGAAGACGGTCAGCAAGTGCCTGCAGGCGAACGCGGTGAAATTTATGTGCGTGGCGAACAAGTCTCAGGCGAGTATGAGGGTCGCGGCTCGGTCACTGACAGCGAGGGCTGGTTCCCGACGCGCGACGCCGGCAGCATGGATGCGGATGGCTATCTATTTCTCGAAGGTCGTGCGGATGATGTGATTGTACGCGGTGGCGAAAATCTCTCGCCGGGGGAAATTGAAGACGTCATGTTGACGCATCCAGCGGTGGCTGATGTGGCGGTAGTGGGNGTGCCCAGCGAACAGTGGGGCGANGCCGTGGCGGCGGCAGTAGTTGCCAAAGCCGGTGCGNCCATCGACACCGCAGAACTGCAAGACTACGTTAAAGAACGGTTACGCAGCTCACGGGTGCCTGAATTGGTGCAGGTCTGGTCCGAACTACCCTATAACGAGACCGGAAAGTTACTGCGCCGAGTTGTGCGTACTGACCTCGCAGCAGCGCAGTCTTAGTCCACCTGGTTGATTAGGCCAAGCCTAAGCGCTTGTTCTGCAGTTAGGGTTTGGCNCGTCAGCGCGAGCTTGGCCGTGGCTTGGCGGCCGATTCTACGGCTGATGCTGACCGTGCCACCGGCGCCGGGGATNAGGCCGAGAGCAACTTCGGGCAGGCGGAAATAGGCATCTTTGTGGGCGCGTATGTGGGCGCAAAAAGCCGGCAGCTCAATGCCCGCGCCGATACAGGCGCCTTGAACTTGGACCGTTACCCGATCGCTGATTCTGCTTAACAGTAGCGCCGGACTGCGCGTAGTGCGGGCGATGTGTGCGACCCCCGCATCCGTTACCGAGCCAAATTCTGTTAAATCACCGCCAGCACTGAACGAAGCTCCGTGTCCGCGCAGAATGACCCGNCGAATGCTCGAGTCTGCCACAGCGAGTTGCAATGCCGCAGATAGCTCGTCGCGCATTTGTTCGTTATAGGCGTTGTGTTGCTCCGGCCGATTCAGTGATATCAGTAATTCGTTATCCGCTCGCTCTATCAGTACCACGGGATCACTGCTCGGTGGGTGCGGGTGCTTAGACTGGGACGCCAACCAAGAGCGAAATCCGTCACTGGACTGAAGTAAACCATAGGCCATGGACTCGGCGGTCAGTGCCTGCTCGATGGTCAAACTCTCGCTTTGCCGCAACAGATGACACAGGGTTGTTGCTGCCACAGGTTGATCGCGAATACTCTGCAGGAGCTGTTCCAGCTCCGCTGCGGTTGCTACGCAATCGAAATGGGACAAAATAGCATTGGTTGGATGGGAGGCAGAGTCAGTGTGCAACGCGATTAACGGACAATTAGGTAACAGCGGCAGATCCAAGGGGTGTTGCAGAGTGCGCGTATCCACAATCACGCAATCCTGCCCGTGCCCGACACTCAATTCTTCGGAGCGAAGAGCTGACGTAAGGGTTTGCTGCAGCTCCTTGGGAGAATAGATTTTGGCTGATGCGTCCATAGCTCGATGCCTCTCAGATATACGCAGTATACCTGTCCGCGATTTCAATGAATGCGCGGACACACTACTGCACGGGCTACGTGTATTTCATAATAATTTACTGGCGGGCAGTGCAGGCTCGGACTTACTCTGGGAACGCGCCACTGAGTTAAGCATCGTGCCGCAAGGACAAACCTCCGCTAACAGTTCATGCCGCCTTTTGCCTACTCGCGATGGGTATATCGCCATAAATCTTGCCCGTGCAGANGATTGGTCGCTGCTGCCGGCATGGCTTGAACAACCAGCGGCAGATTGGCCGCAACTTGCTGCGAAGGTGGCAGACCGCGCCACCATACCGTTGCTTGAGCGTGGGCGTCTGATGGGTCTTGCGGTTGCAACGCCCAATGAGGCCCACATCCCTGAGTGTTTCGATGAGCTTAATGATGCATCAGGTACTATGTCCTCGGNGCCTTTAGTCGTCGACTTATCGGCACTCTGGGCTGGGCCTCTTTGTTCCCATCTATTGCAGCAATGCGGTTTTCGCGTCATCAAAGTCGAATCAATACAGCGGCCGGATGGGGCGAGAGAGGGCAGCCCAATGCATTTCAACGCCCTGCACAAAGCCAAAGAGTTGCGTCGCTTCGATTTTGCCGATGCCAAAGAGTTGCAGACCCTGGGTGAGCTGTTGGCCAGCGCCGATGTGGTGATTGAAGGCTCCAGACCGCGCGCCTTGCGCGCCCTAGGATTGGATCGTGAGAGCCTGCAAAACAGCACGCGCACAGCGGCGCCCTCACAGTTGTGGTTGTCACTGACCGCCTACGGTCGNCAGCTGCCGTATGGGAACTGGGTTGGCTTNGGCGACGATGTGGCTATTGCCGCTGGGGCATGTGCACTGACCGCCCGGCAACAGCCGGGCTTTATTGCTGATGCGATNGCTGATCCGCTCAGTGGATTGATGGNCGCGCTGATTATCTTGCACTTACGTCAGCAACAGATGGGCGGTGTGGTAGATTTCTCGTTATTTCGAGCAGCAAAGTTCTGCGTCAACTGGATACAGGACAGTGGTGGTGTTCTAGCGAGTGCTAGCAAATATCCGAAATTACGATGCTAATTGTTAATGCAGATTTAGAGGGCCGCCGAGTTGATCTTCGCTTTGATCAGCAGATCAACGAAATTGCATCAGGCCTGACCCCTCGAAGCGGTGAGCGGATACTCGATGCCAAGGGTGGGGCGGTGTTGCCGGGCCTGCACGATCACCATATGCATTTCCTTGCGACAGCTGCTTGGGCCAACTCTGTTGATTGTGGTGATACCCAGATTGTAGACGCACAAGGGTTGCAGCGGGTTTTGCAGCAACATCCCGGAGACGGCTGGTTGCGCGGGGTTAACTATGATGAGTCCATAGCTGGAGAATTGTTGCGCTGGCAGCTTGATAGGTTGATTGATCAACGCCCGGTGCGCATTCAGCACCGTAGCGGCAAGGTATGGATGTTAAATTCAGCCGCTGTGGAGCGTATCGAACTGCAAGCCCATGCCAGCCAGCCCGGTGTGGAAGTGGATGCTAAAGGCGTGGTCACCGGTCGATTATTTCGATTGGATGATTGGCTCCGAGAACGCCTCGCCAGTGATCTGGTCACCGATATCCAAGCCCTATCCGATGAACTTTCGAGTTACGGCATTACCGGTTTTACCGATACCTCCGCGACCAATACAGACGCAACCGCAGCGCGTTTTGCCGACTGGCACAGCCAAGGAATCCTGCGCCAGCGGCAGTTGCTGATGGGCGGTGATGACCTGTGTAACGGCCCTTTAAAAGTGATACTAGATGAGGATGCACTGCCACCATTACCAGATTTAATAGCCCGTTTAGCGCGGGCCCGGGCAGCAGGCCGCTCGTTTGCGTTTCATTGCGTTACCCATGTTGAACTGTTGTTTGCACTTAGCGCCCTGCAAGCTGTTGCGTCGGACCGGCGTGATCGGATCGAACATGCTTCAGTGGTATTTGATGAGGTTATGCCGCTATTACGCGACAGCGGTGTATCAGTGGTCACTCAGCCTGGATTTTTGTGGCAGCGCGGAGAGCGTTACCTACAGACGTTGAGCGGTGATGAGATCGATCATCTGTATCGCCATGCCAGCATAGCCGCCGCCGGCATTAATGTTGTGGTGAGTAGCGACGCCCCCTATGGGCCGCTAAACCCCTGGCAAGTGATCCATGCCGCCACTGAGCGTAGAACCCGTGAAGGCAAGATAATTGGCGCTGATGAAGGCATCGCCGCGGAGACGGCGCTGGTGAGCTATTTACGTCAACCCCATAGCCTTACAGCACCGCCCCGGAGTATCACTGTTGGTAGTGATGCAGATATCTGCGTGCTGCAGCAGCCGTGGCGCGGACTGTTTGATCGGGTTGCCGATACTAGGGTGCTAATGACGGTAGGTAATGGTGAATTGATTTATCACGCGGATGCAGGGGAGCAAAGGCATTAGAGGATGCAGGTAGGCGGGACTGACGCCCGCCCACGAACCGCGCATGTGCGGTCGCAGACGGTAAGTCCTATAGGTGCTAGTCGGGTAGACCCAATACGCGCTTGGCGATGATATTCTGCTGCACCTCGTTGGTGCCGCCGTAAATTGTTACCGCTCGATCGCGCAACCAGCTGCGGGTGGACTCCAGTTCGTCCGCGCTAAACTCGTTGCTTTCCCAGACCAGTCCGGCGGTGCCGCGCAGCCGCGACTTCAGTTCCGAGCCAGAGCGTGACAGCGAAGATCCCACCAATTTAAAAATTGATGTTGCGGCACCCGGTGCGCCTGTGGATTTACTCTCTTCCACCACGCGGCGGGTAGTAAGCGCTAGAGCGCGCTCTGCCATTACTTGATCTAGGACATCTTCGCGACTGGCGTCGTCGTTAATGCGACCGTGGGCATCAACACCGACGTATTTTTTCGCGATCTCGGCGTAGGGGTTAGCCTGTGGCTTGGCTGCAGTTTTCTTCTTGTCGTTATTTTTTGGTTTGCTGCGAGTGGTGGCATTGCGCTCGTACTGCAAGAGGCGCTTGCCCACTGTCCAGCCCTGGTTTAGCTCGCCGATTAAGTCTTCGCGCTTCGCTACCGCGTTGTCGAAGAACGTTTCGCAAAACGGTGATGAGCCAGAAATCAATTTAATGGGTTTAACGGTTACCCCGGGCTGATCCATAGACAGCAGAACGAAACTAATGCCTTCATGCTTCGGTGCGTCTGGATCAGTCCTTACCAAGGCGAACATCCAGTTAGCGTACTGTGCACCACTGGTCCAGATCTTCTGGCCGTTGATAATAAATTCGTCGCCCTCCAGCACCGCCTTAGTTTGCAATCCGGCTAGGTCCGATCCAGCGCCGGGTTCTGAATAGCCTTGGCACCATTGAGCTTCGCCACTAACGATGCGTGGAATATGCCGCTGTCGCTGTTCTTCGGTACCCATTTCCAAAATAGTCGGCCCAATCATGGCCAGGCCCATACCCGTGGCAGGTGGAATCGCTTTGATGCGCGCCATTTCCTCTGCTAGCACTTGGTGTTGTTCACGGCTCAGGCCACCGCCACCGTACTGACTCGGCCATGCTGGTGCAGTCCAGCCGCGCACAGCAGCACGATCACGCCATTCTAGAGCCTCATCGGTTTGATAGAGCTCGTAGGCGTCCTCGAAGTGCACGGCGCCGATGCGCATGCTCTGTGGACAGTTGCTTTCGAGCCAATCCCGGGTTTCTTCTCTAAATGCCTGTAAGTCCATTTACCGACCTCTTGTTATCAACAAAGTAATTTCGCTAGTCCACCGATTATGCGCCATGGCGGGCGCGATGCTGAATGATTTGCCAAGCAGCGGCCGGTTTTAGCGAACCGTCTAAAAGCTGTCTAGTTTAAGCGCACACGTTCGCTCTGACCATAAAAGCTTTTACCGCATTCCGCAGTCGCGTCGATTTGTGCTCAATGTGCAATGTTTCGGGCAGATAAGTGGGGGGATCTGATACCAGATTACGAATGCGCAAGCTGCAATCTAAGTTTCGGCAGATATGGTTGCCAATAAAACGTCGCCCATCGCTGCCATGGACGGTAGTGCTGAACAATGCAGTACCGCGGCTACGGTAAACATGATGGCACCAAGAGCACATATGGGTCCTTGGGCGAGACGTGGTATTTATGCTGCGGCGCAGGCGCATGCCCTTGAGGCCGTCGCTGTCGGCGAACACCACAAAACCTGAGTGGCCAGCGCTATGCAGCCAGCCAAAGTAATCCAGTACGCCCCAATCAACGTGGGTGAGGTCCGGCAGCGCCAAATCGGCGGCCGAACAGTCAGGGAACAATTGTCGGATTTGTGATTTGCTCAGAGATTGCATCGGTTTTGTGATTTGCTCAGAGATTGCAAATACGTTCAGGGCCTTGACGGTTCAGTATAAGTATAGCGATGCGGTTTAGATTTTGCTGGTTTTGCGTGAGCTAGGGTTATTACAGCAGGTTGTTTTTCTAATAGGGCATGCGCAGTCGTTATCTTGCTGTATGCTTCGCAGCCATTATCACGCTTAAATTATGGGAGAGCACATGAGCGATTTACCAAGCACCGGTCGTCAACTGCGTACCGAGGTTACTTCGGCGGGCGAACTTAAGTTGAATCTTGTTGACGTGCCAACGGCGGCGCCGAAGCCCGAGCAAGTGGTTGTTCGTGTTGAGGCTTCGCCAATAAACCCCTCAGATCTGGGGCTGCTGTTAGGGATGGCTGACGTAACCACTGCCAAGCAGGTGGGCAGCGATGACAACCCGGCAATCAGCGCTGAAGTTCCTGCGGGTATTCTGCCGCATCTGAAAGCCCGTTGGGATGAGTCCATGCCGGTAGGTAATGAAGCCGGTGGTGTGGTGATCGCTGCAGGCGATAGCCCCGAGGCGCAGGCATTGCTGGGTAAGACTGTGGGCGTGCTTGGTGGCGCAATGTACGGTGAATATCGCACCTTACATGTTAGCCAGTGTCTGGCTATGCATGACGGCGTTACACCCCGCGAGAGCGCATCCTGCTTCGTCAATCCGCTTACTGCGCTGGGCATGGTTGAGACCATGAAGAACGAAGGCTTCACCGCACTGATCCATACGGCCGCCGCGTCTAATCTTGGTCAGATGCTGCAAAAGATTTGTCTCAATGACGGTGTGGCGTTAGTGAATATTGTGCGCAAGCCCGAGCAAGCTGAACTGTTACGCGGCATTGGCGCCAGTCATGTATGTGATTCCAGCCAAGACTCCTTTGTTGCAGACCTCACCGCAGCAATAGCTGAGACTGGTGCATACATGGCGTTTGATGCTACCGGCGGTGGTGAGTTGGCCAACCAAATATTGATCGCTATGGAAGCTGCAGCAAATCAGACGGCTACAGAATACAGCCGCTATGGTTCTACGCAGAATAAGCAAGTCTACATCTACGGCGGACTAGAACGACGTCCTACGACGCTTACCCGCAGTTACGGTATGCAATGGAGCCTCGGTGGTTGGCTGTTGACACCGTTTCTGCAAAAAATCGGACCTGAGCGCGCTCAGGGATTGCGTCAACGTGTNGCTGATGAGATCAAAACCACATTTGCCAGCAGCTATACCGAGGAAATTTCACTCGCCCAAGCGCTGCAGGTGGATGTCTTGCAAACCTATGCTCTGCAGGCCACCGGCAAGAAGTTTCTAATCAATCCAACCCTCTAGCAGCTCTAGGCATCGCTATTGGGCAAGGAGTATGGCGTCGCAGAATCAGCTGCGACGCCAGTAATCCTCTAACCGCTGATCGCGACATAACTCGACCTTAATGCGCCTGGGCGACGGAGCCCATTTCAATATTCGCGCAAGCCTCGTAGGCAATACTGTAGCTGTGGCAGCGCGCATCGTGATNGAAAATCTGCGANGTGATGATTAACTCATCCACCTGAGTTTGCGCAACAAATGCGGCAACCTGGTCACGCACCTGATCGAAATTGCCCACCGCTGCAGCGGCATCTGATTGNGCAAGAATACTTTGTTCGGTTGCGCTCAAAGTCGCTTCAAAGTTGTCGATGGGTGCGGGTAANGGACCAGGGCGCCCTTGGCGTAAATTCAATAGTGCCCGCAGCCCTGAGGTGCGCAAATGCCATGCTTCGGCCTCGGTATCAGCGGCACAGATGTTATAGCCCAACATCACATAGGGTTTTTGCAACTGCTCGGATGGCGTGAACTCTTCACGGTATAGAGCGATCGCGCGCATCATTGCAGCGGGTGCAAAGTGCGATGCAAATGCGAAAGGTAGCCCCAGAATGGCCGCTAATTGCGCGCCAAATAAGCTCGACCCCAAAATATATAGCGGTACGTGGGAACCCTGTCCTGGAATGGCNAACACTTTCTGATTGTCCTGGGCGTCGGCGAGATAGCCTTTGAGTTCCAGTACGTCTTGGGGGAATTGATTGGGATCACTGTGCAAGGTTCTGCGTAGCGCGTGGGCGGTGACACCATCNGTGCCNGGGGCGCGGCCTAANCCAAGGTCTATGCGGTTGGGATACAGCGCTGCCAGGGTGCCAAATTGCTCAGCCACCATTAGNGGTGAGTGGTTAGGCAGCATGATGCCACCAGAACCCACACGTAACTTTGTGGTGCCACCGGCTATGTGTCCGATAACCACCGCCGTAGCGGCGCTGGCAATGCCGGGCATATTGTGGTGTTCAGCAACCCAGTAACGGTGGTAACCCAGAGCNTCNGTATGCTGGGCTAGGCGCAGACTATTATCCAACGCTTGGCCCGGACTGGCNCCGGCGGTTATTGGTGAAAGATCTAAAACGGATAGAACTGGCATATTCCCTCCCTGCACATGGGTGATTAGTTTAGAGATAAATGTGGTAAAACTCGCGGGTAAATCCATTTTCAGTTGGACATGNATGGCAGGGTCTTAGTTGACCTGAAACAGCTTTGGTAAAGGGGGTGGAACGTGACTGATTTTTCAAGGGTGAACTACGCGGTNAAGGANGGGGTTGCCCGCATTACCTTAGATCGCGCTGATGTGCGCAATGCGCAAGATAAAGCAATGCTCTACGAGCTTAACGACGCCTTCGATCTTGCGGCACAAGATGATGAGGTCAAAGTAGTGGTCCTGGCTGCCAATGGTCCACATTTTTCATCAGGTCATGACTTAGCCGATCGCAGTGAAATGGATGAATTTTCGCCGGTTACCAACTGGGGCGGATTCGCGAAGCCCGGTGCTGAGGGGCGCCAAGCGCTTGAAGAGGAAATTTATTTGGGACTGTGTTGGCGCTGGCGCAATTTGCCGAAACCGACCATTGCAGAGGTGCAGGGTAAGGTTATTGCCGGTGGTCTGATGTTGATATGGGTTTGTGACCTAATTGTCGCGACTACCGAAACTACATTTTCTGATCCGGTGGTGGCCTTTGGGGTTAACGGGGTTGAGTATTTTGCCCATCCTTGGGAATTTGGCCCGCGCAAAGCCAAAGAACTGCTGTTTACGGGTGGGCGCATGACCGCTCAAGAAGCCCAGTCGTGTGGCATGGTGAATCACGTTGTTGCGAACGAAGAGCTGTCTGAATTTACTGATCAGTTGGCTGCACGCATTGCTCAGCGACCCAGCATGGGCCTGCGCTTGGCGAAGCAAAGCGTTAATCAAGCTCAGGATGCTCAAGGGTTTTATTCAGCTCTGCAGGCGGCTATGTCCCTGCAACAGCTTGGCCACGCGAATAATGAAATCGTTCATGGCCGAGCGGTTGATCNAGCGGGGGCTGTGGTTATCAAGCGCGAGGCAAAATTACCTTAGAGTTTAGCGCCCAGCCGCGAAGGCAAGTTGCATTGGGGCGCTAGCGCCCCGTAAAGTTTGGCTTGCGCTTTTCGAGAAACGCGCTCAGGCCCTCGGCGAAGTCTTCGCTCTGAAACATNCCCGCAAGATGGACCATTAAATGGTCGACTGCGGTGTCGTAGGATTCTTCAAGACCCATACGCATCATGCGNTTAGTAGTTTGTACTGCCATGGGCGCATTGTCGGCTATTTCTTGCGCCCAAGTCATCGCGGTGGGTAACAGTTCGTCGGCGGTTACAACGGTATTTACCAAGCCAAGCTCTAGGCTTTCGGTGGCGTCTATGGTGCGCGCCCGATAGTACAGTTCAGCGGCCTTGGCCCAGCCAACTAATCGCGGCAGCAGCCACGTACCGCCACTNTCCGGTACGACATTGCGCTTGGCAGTGACTGCAGCAAGTTTTGCATTTTCCGACATGATGCGAATGTCGCACAGCAAGGTCANGTCCATACCGTAACCTGCTGCGGCACCNTTAATGGCACAGATAATAGGGGTATCGCAGTGCCACATGACGTTAATTGGAGCATCTCGTAGGTCAAACAGACGCCGCGTGGGCCGGTTGTCGCCNGGCTTTTTCGCGGTGTCTTCGTCGCCGTCCTTGCGGCGTGCATTGGTGTCGATCAAGTCCAGACCGGAACAAAAGCCCTTGCCATTGCCGGTAAGCACTATGCAACGAATGTCCGGATCCTTATCGGCTTCTACGACTTTGGCCGAGAGTTCGTTGAGCATCTCCCGGCTGATGGCATTCAGGCGGTCGGGCCGGTTTAGGGTAATGAGTAAAACGTGATCGTGTTGTTCTACCAGCAATTGCTCGGTCGTGGATGCTGAAATCGTCATAGTGGTCCCCTCGATTCGATAAAAGATGATGGTAGGCATCTTTTCATCCAAAGAGAAGTACCGCAAAATGGCGCGTTTTGTTTTGCTCAGAGGTACCGTGAATCACTCCTCGATGTTTTTGNCGCCAGAATGTGTCCCCACAGGATCGCCCCGTGTTGCTATCGCCNTCGCCATTTTGCTGTGCTGGTTTTGCACATCGTCTGCGTTTGCAGAACCCGGCGTCGTAGTCGGCAGTTACAGCAAGCAAAGTAATGCCGAAGCAGCGGCACAGACGGCCCGNGACAAACTGCTGAATTTGGGGCTTGATGTCACAGTGCGGGTCATACCGACTGCGACAGCAGGTGCGAAGGCCTCGACAGCGCCNGCGAGGGTCGTGGTGCTGCCGCGGTCTGGAGTTGGTGCACGCGCACTGTTGCGCCAAGTGCGAGCCCGCGGCTTCGCAGATGCCTGGTACCTTGCACAAACTGGCGCCTCTGCGGCTNCAAGGACCGAGCGTGCTATCGCNCAGCGTGCCAGCAGTACGGCTGGAGTAGTCATACCAACGCCTGCCTTGGCCCAAGCAAAACCNGCCCAGCAGCAAAACAATTCGCTCCCGGCGGTAANCACCAGACCGCGNCCTAGTGCGGGTCCNCAGACGGTCATTGGNCAGGAGGCGGGTGTAGATCTGCATCGCCTGACTATCCAAACCCTTGCTGAAGCGGATGTGGATGTGGTCATCGATGGCAAGGTGGACGAAGCGCTGTGGCAGCAGTTCCCATATTACGACAACATGTTGGTCTCCATCCCAGCGTTGCTTACTCCAGCGGAGTACGGCACCCAAATGCGTTTGTTCGCAACCGAAAAAGGTTTGTACGTCAGCTCAGTGATGGAACAACCCCCGGAATCACTGGTAAAACGTTACTCCCGACGCGATGATTTTTTTGATCGGGATACCTTTGGTGTCACTATCGATGCCTCGGGTGAAGCATTGGTGGCCTATTGGTTCTTCGTTGCGCTTGGTGACAGTTTGTCTGACGGCAAGGTGCTACCCGAGCGGCGTTTTCAACGGGACTGGGATGGTCCTTGGCTCGGCAAATCGGCTACCACCGATAACGGCTGGAGCGTGGAATTTTTCTTGCCTTGGTCGATGATGAATATGCCGGAAGTGGATGGCCCGAGAACGATTGGGTTTGCCGCCAAGCGGAATATTTCTGCAACTGATCAAAGTTATGGCTGGCCGGGCTATGCCCAGTCTTCGGCACGCTTTGTGTCGGCATTAAATGAACTGGAGGTGGTGGGTGTGCAGCCGCGTGCGCAGATTGCGGTCATTCCCTTCGCCGCAGCAACCTACGATCAGGCCTCTAGCGATACCGACCTTAAAGTAGGCGTCGACTTTTCTTGGAAACCGTCGCCGAAATTAGAACTTGCAGCCACTGCGAACCCAGATTTTGGCGCGGTGGAAGCCGACGATGTGGTCCTGAACTTAACTGCCAGCGAGACATTTTTCCCGGAAAAACGCCTGTTCTTCCTCGAAGGAAACGAGGTCTTTAGCATCATGCCGCGAGACGACTTCAGCAGCATTTATCGTGTCGCATTAAACGAGGACTACGCCACTACATCTCGGCGCACCTACTTGAAAGACTTTATTCCGGTGCCGGTATCGCTACTCAATACCCGGCGTATCGGTGGCACCGCTAATCAACTCGAGGTGCCCGCGGGTATTACACCCGAGGTGGGTCAGCGCGATACCCCGACGGATCTCGTGGGAGCGGTTAAAGCCACTGGCGGTTTAGGAGACCTTCGATATGGCGTCTTGGCGGCTGTAGAAGACGATATCTTGTGGCGCGGTCGCGACACAGCGAATATGCCAGTGGACATAGAGGGCGTTGGTAGAGACTTTGCCGTGGCGCGTCTGGTTTATGAGAACGTTGGTGAAGCCCGCCGTTCTGTCGGTTATATGGGCACATTTGTCGGTGGCCCATTATATGACGCATCGGTGCACAGCATTGATGCCCACTACGCTACCGGTTCAGGGCGACTCAAGGCCGACCTGCAGCTGATCAACAGTGATCGAGACGACGTATCAGGTTATGGCGGCATGATCGATGTGATGTATGCCCATGCCAATAATCAGCGTCATAAGTTTGAAATCGATTACATGGACGAAAACGTCAACTTTAATGACCTAGGTTTTTTACGTCGCAACAACTATGCGCGCTATCGCTATGTGATGTTGTACAACAAACAGCGCGTCAGCGATGTCATAACCAATTATCGGACGACTCTAAGCCTTATTCAGCAATATAACGTCGACCGTAATCAGGTAACTGACAGTGCCGTTCTTTGGCGTTCTTCAATGGTCTTGCCTGGTAGAAATACCTTGCGCACGGGTATTGGCTATCTGCCGGCGCGCTACGAAGATTTGGACAGCCGTGGCAACGGCGCCTACCGCGTTGATGCGGGTGGCTGGTGGGAGGTTGCCCTAGGTACTGATGCCAACAGTATGTTCAGTTACTCCGCTTCTGCCTCTGGGATCCGCGAACACATTGGAGATTGGAGCCAGAGTTTTGGTCTCGGCGTTACAATCAGACCCATCGACGCAGTAAGCATCGATATGGACCTTAAGTATCGTAACCGTAATGGCTGGCTGGTCTATCAGGGCGGACGCAACTTTGGACGCTTCGAGGCCAATGAGTGGCAGCCGAGCTTTGACGTTAACTGGTTCATAGCACCGGGTCATCAGTTACGTTGGAATCTTCAGTGGGCGGGAGTGCGCGCCTCAGATACAGGATTCTATGAGGTGCCCCTTGGGGATGGAGACCTGATCGCGGCCCAGCGCCTAGAAGACAGCTACGACTTTAACGTCGGATTGTTGACGACCCAACTGCGCTATCGCTGGGAAATAGCGCCGCTCACAGATTTTTTCTTGGTTTACAACCGGGGTAATTCGCTGCGCAATGCCCTAGAATCCGAAGCCGATGAAATTGAACTCAACGACCTGTTGTCTGATAGTTTCAACGATCCGGTTATTGACACATTTGTCGCCAAACTACGGTACCGCTTCGGCAATTGATTATGCGCTGCTGCTAGGTAACGATTTTTTAGTAAAGAGGGGGGAGATATGAGGTTAGGTATACAACGATTTTTTGCGCTGATTGTGCTCACGGCCTTCGCTTCAACGGTCGCGGCCAAGGAGATCGGCACATCTAAGCCAGAGCGTCAGGGCTATTCATCTGAGCGGCTAGCTAAAATCACCGAGTTTATGGACGCTAAAGTTGATGATGGCACCATGGTCGGTGGCATGGGCGTAATCATGCGTAACGGCAAAATTATCTACCAACAGACCTATGGTCAGGCTGACCGCGAGGCGGGCCGTCCGATGGAAGATGATGCGATTTATCGAATTTACTCCATGTCGAAGCCGATCACGGGCGTGGCCCTGATGATGCTCTATGAAGATGGCAAGTTCCGTCTTAACGATCCTATCGCCATGTACATGCCTGAATTTGCCGATCTGAAAGTGGCAACCTCCACCGCCGGGACCAATATTGTTTCTGATGGCACCACCAGTCGTACTGTGGGCAGTGGCGATGACAGCTTGGTGGGTGAGTGGCGTAAACCTACCCGCCAACCGACGATTCGTGATCTGCTGCGTCATACAGCAGGCATGACCTATGGTGTATTCGGTAATACAGAGGTAGATCAGCTATACCGGAAGGCCGGTTTATTGGGCGATATGACTTTAGCGGAATTTACCAAGGCGCTCGGGCAGTTACCGTTGCAATATGATCCGGGTTCGCAATGGCATTACAGCGTATCGGTAGACGTGCAAGGACGGTTGGTTGAAGTATTGTCCGGCATGAGCTTCGGAGAATTCCTGAAGCAGCGAATTTTTGCACCGTTAGACATGCGCGATACTGACTTCCAAGTTAATGAAGGCAATAAAGACCGTTTAGCGCAGATGTACAAGCCCATGGGCGTAGATGCGAACAATTTCTTTTCGCCTGCCACCGGTAAAGGCTTAGAAGTGGCCGATGCGTTTGCCAGTGCTCGATACATTTACGGCGGTAAGTTTGAAAGTGGCGGCGGCGGTTTGATATCGACGGCGCGCGACTACTTGCGCTTTAGTCAGATGTTATTGAATGGTGGTGAGCTCGATGGTGTACGCATACTGTCGCCAAAAACTATTCAATTGATGACCACCAATCACTTGGGTGAAATGCCCATGGGCTTTGGCCGCAGAGGCGCTGGATTCGGCCTTGGCTTTGGTGTGGTGCTGAATCCAGGCGATGTCGGTGAAGTCAGTTCGGCGGGTGAATATAACTGGGGCGGTGCTGCCGGTACGCGCTTTTGGATCGACCCCGAAGAGCAGTTAATCGGACTGTTCATGGTACAAAGTATTCCGCATCGAACGCGCTTAGCGGACGACTTTAAAGTGCTGACCTACAGCGCAATGACCGAACGTCAGTCGAACTAAGCAGTCTCGCAGCCGCAAGATTCAGGCTTGAGTATGCGTAGAGTTCTGCCTTGGGTTGCGGTGCTCATAGGTGGTCTAATCGGGCTGGCGATGCTGGCCCTGCAGGCTCTCGGCATGTCGCCCACAAGCCTCTCTGCCAATATTGCAGTGGGCACAGGGATCAGTGCCAAGCTAGCGTGTTCTGGGCGCTATTTAAGTGGCTTTGATGAAGCGCAGATACGCGACGATTTAGCCTCTTACAGCCCAGCCACCGACTGGCTCTCCATTAGGCTCGACGATGCGGAAGGTCGAGCTACTGCAGACTTGCTAGGGTTTTCCCAAACCTCGGCTACTTTTCGGCAGGGGCTTGGCTGTACCCTCGACAAGCCGGTTCCCGCTCAGGACGCTGCAGGCGTGCTGGATCGCTTAAATCCGCCAGCTCCGCCCCCAGTCGATAAACAAAGTTTATGGCCTCAGGGAGCGCGGGTTCCTGAGCCTGATGAACGTTTGGCGGCAGTGCTGGCTAAGTCTATGGCCCTAGACGCGCAAGAGGATTTACAAACCCGAGCCTTGGTGCTGGTGCAAGGCGGGCAGATCGTAGCGGAAGCTTATGCGTCGGGTATCACTCCTGACACCCCGCTCATGGGTTGGTCTCAGGGTAAGAGTCTGACCTCTTTAATGCTTGGTTGGTTGCAGATGCGGGGTCAGATTTCGGTTGCCGAGCAGCAACTGTTTCCCCTTTGGGCTAACGACTCTAGGTCAGAAATCAGTATCGAGAACTTGCTGCAAATGAGCAGTGGCCTTGATTTTGCAGAGGTCTATGCGCCTGGTTCTGATGCCACCCGCATGTTGTTTATGGACCCGGTAGCGTCCGCCTTACCGATGCAAAGCGCATTAGAACATTCGCCGGGCACGCACTTTTATTATTCCTCTGGCACCACTAATCTGCTAACGCTATTGTTCAGTCAGCGGGTCGGTGGCCCACAAAACGCGATCAACCACCTTTATCAGGATATTCTGTGGCCTCTAGGCATGCGGCATACCACCTTAGAGCCAGACGCCAGTGGTATTTTTATAGGCAGTTCTAATATTTATGCTTCAGCCCGGGATTGGGCGCGCTTAGGTCAGGTATTTTTACGGCAGGGCGAGCTTAACGGTGTGCGCATTGCCGGCACGAGCTACATGCAGGCCCTGATGCAGCCTAATACCAGTGCTAACGCACCCGCCTATGGCTATCAAGTGTGGTTGAATCGAGGCGGCAAAGATTTACGTTGGCCTGATTTGCCTGCCGACGCCTATGCGTTCACGGGCAATCGCGGTCAGGTGGTGATGATCATTCCTTCCCTGGATACAGTAATGGTGCGCTTGGGTTGGAGCGCTAACTACTACCCGCGCAACCAACGGTTTGCCGAGTGGTTGCGCGCATCCAACACGGGCTAATTAGGGTACCCAACTAACGACTGTGTCGATAAGCCTGGCGGATAAAGTCCGCGCCGCGCTCGGCAATCATTACCGTGGGCGCATTAGTGTTGCCTGATGTGATGGTCGGCATGATAGACGCATCAATCACCCGCAAACCCTTGATGCCGTGTACCCGCAACTGGTCGTCCACCACAGCACTGGTATCGTGCCCCGGACCCATTTTGCAGGTGCCCACGGGGTGAAAAATCGTTGTGCCTAGGTCTCCTGCCGCCCGTTGCAAATCTTCTTCAGCAGTCACCTCAGGGCCGGGCTTCAGCTCCTTGGGGTTGAAGGCCGCAAGTGCTGGCGCAGCCATGATTTTGCGCGTGAATCTGAGGCCGGCAACAGCGACATCTAGGTCGGCTTGAGTGCTTAAATAGTTCGGCGCAATGGCTGGTGCGTCGTCGGGTTTATTGGACTTTAGAGCCACCGTGCCGCGGCTGGAAGGCCGTAAGTTGCATACTGATGGTGTGATGGCGTTGTACTTGTGCAATGGCGAACCAAATTTATCCAGCGACAGCGGCTGCACATGCCATTCCATATTGGCAGAGGGCTGGGACGGATCGCTTTTGGCAAAGGCGCCGAGTTGCGACGGTGGCATTGTCAGTGGGCCAGTTTTGCGCAGAAAATACTCTAAGCCCATCAGCGCCATACCCCAGGGGGTGCGCGCCCGTTGATTCAGGGTAATCGTATTATCCACCGAATAAATTGTGCGGATCTGCAGATGATCCTGCAGATTTTCGCCAACCCCGGGCAGTTCAATCAGCGTTGCAATGCTGTGTTTATGCAGTGTTTCGGATGCGCCGATTCCGGACAACTGCAACAGTTGGGGCGATGCTATAGCGCCAGCGGCTAAAATAACCTCGTTATTTGCCGTAAAGACGTGCTCCTGGCCACCATGTAACACCGCAACGCCCGTGGCTCTTGGTTCGGCAAGGTTATCGTCGAAGCAGATCTTGCGTACGTTGGCCTCTGTCAGGATCGTCAGATTCGCGCGGTCTTTTACAGGATCTAGAAACGCTCGAACGGCGCTCCAGCGCTTGCCGTTGCGCTGGTTCATTTGGAAATAGGCGTTGCCGAAATTGTCGCCACGGTTAAATTCATCGATCTTTGGGATTCCGCATTCTTCTGCGGCATCCCGCCAAGCATCCAAGATCTCCCAGTTCACGCGCCGCTCTTCTACGCGCATTTCGCCATTGCCGCCGTGAAAATCGTCGGCGCCATGTTGGTAGTTTTCGGAACGCCGGAAGATCGGTAATACGTCCTGCCAACCCCAACCACGGTTACCGAGATCGGCCCAGTGATCAAAGTCAGATTGTTGGCCACGCATGTAGATCATGGCATTAATGGACGAACAACCACCCAAAACCTTGCCCCGGGCGTAGCCGATACTGCGGCCATTCAACCCAGGCTCCGCTTCGGTTTCGAAGCACCAATCTGTGCGTGGGTTGCCGATGGTGTAGAGGTAACCGACTGG
This sequence comes from Gammaproteobacteria bacterium, assembly GCA_002690405.1. GTDB lineage: Bacteria > Pseudomonadota > Gammaproteobacteria > Pseudomonadales > Azotimanducaceae > UBA4421. Next base: position 28,729 of record NZEI01000012.1, on the reverse strand, counting down.
AATATCTATCCAAAAATAGTTGTCTTTTTTACCCGCTTCGAGCAACAACACTTGTTTGCTTGGGTCCTGGGACAAACGATTGGCTAAAACACAGCCAGCGGTGCCTGCGCCAACAATGATGTAGTCAAAGCGCTGGTTCGACGAATCTGCCATGGTTCCCCTTTTCAATTCAGCGGACGCTGCCTAATTGCGAGCTGTGGCGAAATGCTAGGCTGGTAGCACGGAATGTCAATTGCGATGACTGAATTGTTACAGCAGTGGGCAGTACTCTGCCACTATCCTCAATCCCATTGGGGCGGTTATGCTATTTGTGCAATTCAACTAGGGGAGGAGTGCTATGAAGCTTTATATGGTGCCGGCGGCACCGAACCCAACCAAGGTAATGCTCTACATTGCCGAACGCGAGGCCGCGGGTAGTGTGCTACCTGTTGAGCAAATCGTGGTGAATACCCTGAAAGGCCGTCACCGAGAACCCGAACACTTGGCGCGTAATCCATTCGGAACGTTACCGGTGTTGGAATTATCTGATGGTCGCTATTTGCTCGAATCCTTGTCGATCATTCGCTTTCTAGAAACAGTGCAACCGGAATCAGCCCTCGTGCAGGGTGATGCAGCAACCCAGGCGCTCGCCTATGATCTTGAGCGGACGGTAGAGCTACGATTTGCGAATTTTGTCGGGCGCTATGTACATGCGACTAATTCGCCTTTGGGTCTGCCGGCGGATCCACAATTAGCCGCAGAGTTGCTGGGATCTATGGGCCAAGCCTTGGACTATCTGCAGGATTTGCTTGCAGATGGCCGCAACTGGTTGGGCGGCGAGCAAGTGTCCTTAGCTGACATCACCTTGCAGTCGGCTTTGCAGTTTGCGCGCTTCGCTAAGGTCGAGGTGATCAATAATCATCCGGGCCTGCAAGCTTGGGATGAGCGTTATCGACAGCGACCAGCAGCTCAGGCGGTGTTGCGGTTCTGATTAAAGGCAGAGATGGACGGCAAATTTAGCCGTCCTTTTGTGGCCAATATTTATCTTTCAGTAGGCGCTTGTACAACTTTCCAGTGGGCAATCTTGGCAGTTCATCCGTGAAGTCGATGGATCGAGGTAGTTTGTAAGCCGCGAGGTGCTGCTTGGCAAAGGCCATCAGCTCGTCTACNAAGTCTGCGTCTTGAGTAACACTTGGNGCTGGNTGTACCACCGCCTTAACCTCTTCACCAAAGTCCGGATTGGGCACNCCAAATACCGCAACGTCCTCCACAGCTGGATGCAAAATCAGTGCGTCCTCGATTTCTCGCGGATAAATGTTTACTCCGCCGGAGATAATCATGTAGGCCTTGCGGTCTGTAAGGTACAAATAGCCGTCGCCGTCGACATAACCCACGTCGCCGAGTGAACTCCAGTTTGCATGAGTCGGATGGGTGGCGCTGGAGGTTTTCTCTGGTGCATTGTGATATTCGAATGCCATTGCGGGCTGCTCGAAATAAATCATGCCCTCGTCACCCGGCTTTTGCTCAACACCGTCCTCGTCGCAAATATGCAGAATACCGCTATGGGCTTTGCCCACCGAGCCGGGATGTGCCAACCATTCATCCGGACCGATTACAGTAGAGCCATTACGCTCAGTGCCGGCGTAGTACTCCCATAAAATGGGACCCCACCACTTCATCATTTGTTGCTTGATCTCAACTGGGCAGGGTGCAGCTGCGTGGATAGCACAGCGGTGTGAGCTCAAATCGTAGCGATCACGCAGTTCATCGGTGAGTTTCAGCATGCGTACAAACATGGTTGGCACCCATTGAGAATGGGTAATGCGATATTGCTCGATGTACTTGAGTGAAAGTTCNGGATCGAAGCGTTGCATCATGATCACNTGGCCGCCGAGCGCCAGTGTGCGCATGCAATAGCCGAAGGGTGCAGCGTGATAGAGCGGCGCCGGGGACAAATAAATTGATTCAGCGTCTAAACCGTATGGATTATTAACTTCTACCCCTGGAAAGCCGCCACTGATATGTTCGCCGCTCAGAGGCCGCTTGATACCCTTAGGTTGGCCGGTGGTTCCCGAGCTATACAGCATAGCGTCGCCAGCGGGTTCCTCAGCCAAGGGCGTCTTAGGTTGGTCGGCGACGGCNAGCGCATACGACTCGTAGCCGNTAACCGTCGTTCCGGTGATAAAGCGCTCGTCACATGCCGGCGTCAACTCCGGTAAGTCTGCAGCGATTGTNAGCACATCCGCAGTAAATAACGCCTTACTGTTAGAGTCGTTAACGATGTATGCCGCTTCCTCGGCGGTCAGGTAGCGGTTGATGCAGGTAATGTACAAACCCGAGCGATAAGCGCCCCAGGCGATTTCGAAAAACGCCAGATCGTTCTGCATCAGCAAGCTGATGTGGTCGCCCGGGCGTAAACCCCGGGCATACAGTAACTGAGCTACTTGGTTCGAGCGCTGATCGAGTTCCTGCCAGCTTAGCTTTGCGCCTGAAGTCGCGTCGACCACGGCATCAGTATGAGGTTTTATGGTCGCCCAATATCCCGGATACATAAGGTTCTCACTGTAAATTTTGCTCGCTGCAGTCTATTCAGCGTCGTGGTGCCTCTAGCTTGGCCAACATGGCCGCCATATCCTCAGCTGAGGTGCTGGGTTGCACATTGCGATCGATTGCCACAATCGTACCCTCGGCGTTCATATAAAACGTATGCCGTTTGGCATAACCCCCGGCGCTGAGAACCCCAAACTGCTCAGCAACCCGCTTGCTGGTATCGCTTAACAGTGGAAAATCAGCGTCTTGCTGGGCCGCGAAACCCTGGTTATCTGCCAAGGCATCGACGCTNGCCATGTAGTAGCGCACGTTGTANTGGTTNAGCAAATGGCCGTTTTCTGCCAGCGATTTGCACTCGATGGTGCAGCCGCTGGTATAGGCTTTGGGAAACCAGGCCACAACTAGCCAGCTGTTGTCAGCAGCGACTAGCGTATGCGTATTGCCGTCGGTTCCCGGCAGCTCGAAGTCCGGTGCGCGGTCGCCAACCTGCAGCGCGTTAGCTAGACTGCCAGTGCTGCAAAGGGTGCCGANCAGGGCGAGTAGCGTAACAAGGGTGCGCATTGCCAATGGTTGCCTCACAGAATTTCTCCCGCGATCACTTCCAGTGCCTTGGGCTGCTGGCAGCCCAGNAACATGGAGGCGACCTGGCCGTTTGCGCCTGCAGTCTTCCAACGTTGTAGGCGCTCTTTAATGCGCTCGGCGGGTCCCACNAGATGACACGCATCGATAAGCTCGGCCGGCACAGCCGCNGCTGCCTCGTCTTTGCGACCGGATAAAAATAGATCTTGAATTTCCACCGCCGCATCCTCAAAGCCCAATGCCTTGGCGTAATTGTTATAGAAGTTCTTATCCCGAGCACCCATGCCGCCGATATACAACGCCATATTGGCGCGGATCGGCATCATGCATTGTTCGACATCATCGCCCATGGATACTGTGACAAAGGGCGAAACTTCGAATTGACTCATATTCTTATCGCCGGCCGCGGCGAAACCCTCATTGATNGGTGCATCGAAGACCTGATGCTTTTCTGGATCCATCCAAATTGGGAAGAATCCGTCGCAAACCTCTGCTGCCGCGGCCACACCCTTAGGCGTGATGCTGGCTGAGAAAATTGGAATATCTTCTTCGCAATGCAAAATACTCTTTAGCGGTTTGCCCAAACCGGTTGCACCTGCGCCCGTGTAGGGCAGTTGATACAGCTCGCCTTCGAAACTGAGCGGTGCTTCGCGACGAAATATCTGCTTCATAATCTGCACATATTCTTTTAGCCGGGTAACCGGCTTACCGTAAGGTACGCCATGCCAGCCCTCGACAACTTGTGGTCCCGAGGCTCCGAGGCCAACAATAAATCGTCCGCCAGAAAGTTCCGCCAAACTCATAGCCGTCATCGCGGTCATAGCTGGTGATCGCGCCGGCATCTGCATGATGGCGGTACCCACTTTTATTTTATCGGTATGCGCGAGCATCCAGGTTGCGGGGGTTACCGCGTCGCCGCCCCAAGCCTCAGCGGTCCAGACCGAGTCGAAGCCAAGCGTTTCGGCGTGTTTTATGACCTCTAGATTAACCCTTACCCGCGGGCCAATGCCGCCTGCTAACAACCCTAGTTTCATAGTATTTCTCCCTCGTTTGATCTTTAAGCGGCGTTCCCTGGGGTCGCCATTTGTGTGTTCATAGCCTCGGTGTCGGCTAAATCTTTGCGCATATGTCGAGCACCCAGAAAGTAGTGACCTGCGGCCCAGACGTTTGCCAAAACTGCTAAACATAGAGCATAGCGAATGGACTCCTGACCAAAGGTCGGAGCCAATAAGTCGCTGGCGACACCGACGAGATAGGGGCCTAGCCCCATGCCGATGAGATTCAGCACAAACAGTAAAATGGCTGAAGCAACAGCGCGCATCCGTAAACTGACCAATGCCTGAGTCATAGCGAAAGATGGTCCGAGGTACATGTTCCCGAGAACCGTAACGAGCATCAGGCTTGCGAGCACCGCGCCGATGCCACCATACAAGTAAGCTAGAAATTGAAAGGGCACCATGACGAAAGTGGCGATACCTGGAACCCAGAAATACCANCGTTTTTCNCCAGTGCGATCCGCGAGTTTGTCCGCCCAGTAGCCGCCGAGGAATGTGCCAATTGCACCAATACCTGAAACCANGGCGAGCCAGCTGCCGACTTCGGAAATGGGCATTTCATGGATGCGNATAAAAAACGGCGCATTCCANGTGCCGGCGCCATAGCCGACGAAGGCGTGTAATCCGGCCGCGAAAGACAAGTGCCGAAACGAACGTTTGCTCCACAACAGACCCAAAACTTGGGACACACCTGGTGCTTCAGNACCTGCATCTGGAGTTTTTGCCGTGGGTTTAGAGTTGTCAATGACGATGCCATCAGACATGCCACGAGGTGGCTCACGCAGTGTGAACCAGATCACTAGGGCGACCAGTACGCCGGGAAGGCCCACCAGATAAAATGTATTTCTCCAACCTAACGCCTCAGCACCCCAGCCGCCGACAAAATTACCGATCATGCTGCCGATGGGTATGCCGAGGGCGTAGATNGATAGGGCAGTGGCACGTGCCTCTACTGGNAAATAATCTGAGATTAAAGAATGGCTAGGCGGACTCGCGCCAGCTTCGCCGGCACCCACACCAATTCGGGCCAACAGCAGGCTCATAAAGTCAGTAGCGCGACCACAGAGTGCTGTCATAAGGCTCCAGACCACCATAGCGATGGCTAGAATCTTTACTCGGCTTTTGCGGTCCGCGAGCATAGCGATGGGTATGCCCAAGAATGTATAGAACACGGCGAATGCCAGACCGCCAAGAAAACCAAGCTGCGTATCGGTGAGCGTGAGTTCAAGCTTTATGGGTTCCAGCAGGATGGAAAGGATTGTGCGGTCGACAAAGTTAACGATATAGCCAACTAACAAAATGCCCAAAGCGTATTTCCGATAGGCAGGGCTGAAATGATTTTGATTCGCCACTTTGACTCCCCTNATTGCTCTGTATTTATTCGGTCCGATCTAATAACCACCAGCGCATAGTTCGTGTGACTAAGTCGGCGGCATCCTGCTGTACAAAATGGTTCGCCTTNGGTGTTGTAACCAAGGTGACGTTATTGTCGACCCAGTCCCACGTATTNTTTAACCCATCTGAGTGTAAAGCGGTATCTTGCAGCCCGTGAAAAATTAGCAGCGGCATCGGCAACTTTGGCATCGGTTCACTGCTCGCAACGGCGCTAGATTGGCCTGGTCGTGGGTAATTGGCTTTGTAGAAGTTCAGCATGCCGCTGAAGCTAGAGCGCGCAAATGCNGCCTCGTATAACGATTTTNCCGCTGGATCTCGCACCCANCCCGCAAGCGTTTGCGCCGTCATCGGGCCGCCAAATACGATATCGGGGTCGTCAGCAGAACCCTCTATGAAACGGCGCGCATAGGCGCTATTGCGTTGTTGCTCNGGGTTATTCGCCAACTCCCGTGCCATGCCGTTGGGGTGCGGAAGATTAAGAATGACGAGATTTTGCACTACCTNGGATGCGTTGAAGGCNACCTGCCACGCCACTGCGCCGCCCCAATCATGGCCGACCACGGTAGCCTTGGCTGCGCCCGTATCACGAATNACGGCTACCACGTCGCTAACCAGATTAGGCATGGCGTANGCATCTACGCCGTCGGGCTGATCNCTGCGGTTATAGCCGCGTTGATCCATCGCAACCACGGTGAAGTCTTTTTTCAGCCCGTTCATCTGGTGGCGCCAGCTGTACCAGTAGTCGGGAAAGCCATGCACCATTACGACCAGAGGGCCGCTGCCGGCTTTCACGTAATGGATTTTAACGCCGTTGTTGTCGACGTAGTGGTGGCTAACCTCCTCAGTGAGGCCCGCATGAGACGTTACAGTTGCGCTTGCTAACAGCAGCGTCATTAGTGTGAGCAAAAACCGCCGGCTCATGGTTAGTCCCTCCCAAAACTAAAACCAAACCGTACCACTCAGGTTGATTTNAGGGTAGTCGCTAACGTCGAACTTTACGTTTTAGCCGATCGAGCTTCTCCTTCCAATACTGGAACTCTTCAGGGTCGCCGCCGCGGTCGGGGTGCAATTGCTGACACATGCGCCGCGCCTCGAGAATTTCTGCAACCGGAATCACTAATTCCAGACCTAATGCCTCGATCTCCGATGGGCTAAGGGTTTTTACTGGGCTAGATTCTTCTGGCTGCCGGTAGAAGCCGCGCCAGTTGCTAGAGTTGCGACTGGCGTAGGAAACAGGACCGGACAAGCCGAGCTTCCAAGGATGGTTTTTGGCCGGTTTTTTCATTGGCTTAGTGTAATCGTGTTAGCTGCTCGCTCAAGCCTTTTCTTTAGCGTTAGTCGTTTATGCTCAGCTGGACTGTTGGGCTTTCTTGCCAGCCGTAGCGAATCGATTTCGCCTGCACGGCACTNTGCTTAAGGGGCCCAGTATACAATTGCCATGGTTGCTTATTATTCAGGCGATAACCAATGCTGGCGCCGATTGGGCTGCTNAGGTGCAATTGGTTGTTGCGCCATGAAGCTGTCGGCGGCGGTGTGCTGGGAAGCTCCCCTTNGGNTAGGAACTGTTTGCGCAAATCAGCTTCGCTTATCTGACTGGTGTCGCCAACCCGGCTTAAAAAAATATCCAGTTGTTTGCGCAGTCGTAACAACGTGTCTTGGTAATTTGGATCTTCAGCCAGATTGGCGACCTCGTAAGGGTCATTGTGCAGGTCGTATAATTGCTCGTGGCCGGCNGGTTCAAACCAGCGCGCNTGGATGGGATCAAGGTTGCCGGCTGCAAAAGCGCTGCGCCATGCTCGAACCATATCCAGATTGTCTCGGTAATCGAGTGCATGGCCGCCCGGTACTTGAGGATAGTAACTGCGAATATATTTAAAGCGCTCATCGCGTACCGCTCGTTGACGGTCGATGACCTCATCAATGCGGTCGCGGCTGGCATAGATGTAGTTGCGCGAGTGACCATTAGTTCCGAGAAAATCGTTCCCATGCCAGTAANNTGGCGGNTTTGTGCCGCCAGCAATNCGATACAGGGTTGGCGCTAGGTCGACGAAGCTGATAAGTCGATCCTGCGTGGTGGCGGTTGTTTGTCCCGGTTGCTGTACCAGCATGGGCACGCGAATTCCTGAATCATATAATTCGCGTTTCGCTCTTGGCAGACCNTCACCGTGGTCAGTGGTCCAGATGATAAGGGTTGTTTCGCGCAGCCCGTCTTCGCCTAGGGCCTGCAAAATCGCCCCGACACGTCTATCCATGGCGTGAATGTTGTCGTAGTGGCGCGCGAGGTCGGCGCGGATNTCGGGCAGGTCAGGGTAGTAGGGCGGCAATTTAAGGTCTGCAGGATCGGTTACCGGTGGGGCCACTAAGCCCAAGGCTTTGCGCATGCGCTGGGTCTGGCTATGGCTTTGACCATAACTTTTGCCGTCCGCGCGCATCACGCCGCTCTCATGGGTGTGCATGAGATTAATTAGCGCAAAAAATGGCTTGTCCTTTGGTCTTTNACGCCAGCCTTCAGCGCTCTCGCCGTCTTTGTCCCAGAGCGTAAACGGTCCGCTGCCAGCGCGAATGCCACTGAACTGATAGTCCAGCTTGCCATCGGTGTAGGTGTAATAGCCGAGTTGCCGCAGCAGTTCAGGCAGCGCCCGCAGGTCCGCGGGTGGCTGCGCGAGATAACTTCCNAGTGGCGCTGTGGATGAGCGCATATGTTGAGCGCCGAAGCTAATTTGATGTTGTCCGGTAATGAGTGCGGCTCGACTGGGCGCNCAAACGCCAGCGGTGGTAAAAGCNTGAGTGAAGCGTGTGCTNTGTCNTGCTAGAGCATCAAGATTCGGNGTCTTGGCATGCTCATCGCCATAGCTGCCAAGGCGTNCTCCTAGGTCTTCGGCGACCANTAGCAANATGTTNGGAGGAGTTGCCCCNCCGCTGTGGGCGACGGCGCTGACCATTAGCACAACTAAGCCGCAAAAGGTTGCCGCCCAGCGCGTTGGATGTAGCTCCTGTAACTTACCAAACATACAAAAACGCCAACAGCCAGCTTAAAGTGAGCCACATTATAATGGTTAGCGGCACCCCAACCTTTACGAAATCGATAAAGCGGTAATTGCCAGCGTTCATAACTAAGAGATTGGTTTTGTACGCCATGGGTGTCGCATAGCTCATGTTTGCACCAAAGAGTACGGCCAAGATAAATGCTTCGGCAGGTAATTGCAGCTGTTGGGCGATGCCCACTGCGATCGGCGTGCCGATCACCGCAGCGGCGTTATTGGATACAACATTGGTCAGTACCGCTAATAACAACATTAATGCCGATAATATGATGGCCGGGCTGGCACCCTGGGTGGCGTATAAAAATAAATCGGTCAAGTAAGCAGTAGCGCCGGTCGCCTGCAATGCCATGCCTAAGGCCAAACTGGCGGCGACGACGAAATAAATTGCCGGACTTATAGCGCGCACCGCCGCACCTAGGGTTAGGCATTGGGTGAGCAGCATCAGGCCTGTACCGGCAATGGCGGCGATGGCGATCGGTAAGACCCCAGTGGCTGCCAGTAAGACTGTTGCCGCTGTGATGATCAGTGCCGGTAGCGCCTTATCGGTACGGGGTAGGGTTATGCTGTGATCGAGCAGCAAGAGCTCAGTGGATTGTTTCATCGCGCGTAGCGCATCATTGTGCCCTTGGACCAACAACACATCGCCAGTTTGCAGGGTTAAGTCTTTTAGCCGTTCGTTAGCTCGCCACAAGTTCTGGCCTTTGCGGTGTAATGCCAGAGCGACCAGTCGATGGCGCTGGATGAATTGATTTTCTGCCAGGCTGGTGCCATCGAGACTTGATCCTTGCACCACTGCCAGTTCGGCCAGTCTCTGCTCGCCTGGACTCAGCGGGTTTGTTGCTGAAACGGGTTGCTCGTCCTGGCGTAGGCCACCGGCGTAGAGTTCGCCCCCGAGCGCGCTTGCAATAGCATGCAAATTGGCTGGAGTGTCGAACAATCGGAGCCGGTCGCCCGGGCGTAAGATCACATCAGGTAATGGCATTAACATCGCGTCCTCGCGCAAGATTCTGCGAATGTTCACGTCGGAGTCTGCAAGTGCGCGAGCCTCGGCCACGGTCATTCCTACGGCTGCACTGGATTCTCCAAGCAATAGACGTGCAGCGAATAAGCGTGGGCTGTCGGTATCAAGTGCCGTTTCTCGGCGCGGCAACAATAGTGGTGCAATCAGCCACAGATAGATAATCGCGATAATGGCCGCGATGGCTGCGGGCAGGGCGAATGAGAACATATTAAATTCGGCGATGCCGAGGTCTTTCGCAATGCCGACGACTAATAAATTAGTTGAGGTGCCAATGGTTGTCGCCATGCCGCCGACCAAGGTGGCAAAACCCATTGGGATAAGGATCTTGCTCGGTGATTTATTGGTGCGCAGACAGACCGATATGAGGATCGGTAGCAACAGTACGACGATAGGCGTGTTATTGATAAAGGCTGAAAGTAGGGCGCCCACCACTAAAGTGATGAGTAATGACAATGCGGGCATTCGCCCCCATAACTGCCCCAAGACTCGTCCCACTGGCTCTAATGCGCCGGTTTTGACCAAACCCTGGCCGAGTGTCATCAGTGCACAAACAGCAATAAGCGCCTCATGGGCAAAACCACGAAAGAACATCATTGGGTCAACATCTGGATAGGGGAAAAGGGCAAAGGTCAGCGCGATAATGGTGAGCAAGCTCAGCGAGGTTACCGCGAGCTGGAGCCGTTCAATACTGAATAACACCAGCGCCCCGGCGGTCAGGGCGAGCATCATCAGGGCATGGGGATCGGGCAATGGTGGTAGTGCTGACATCGCAACTCTCTAACGGTCTGGCAACCATGACCCATCTATGCGGTGCTTGCAACGGACCTCAGGCGCTTCTGGCATTTCGCTACAACGCAGCCGCAGCACGCATCGAGAGAGTTAGGCTTTAACCAGCGTCTCATCCTGCCGATAACGGCTGATTAGCTTTCGTTTTGGTTGGCAGCGATTCCGCTAGGTAGTTGCCCAGCAGTGCCATTGGCGATGTCGTTGGCACCAACCTCGCTCATGCGCAACTGCACCAAATCCGCGACGATATTACCTGCTTCCTGCAATAGTGCGTCGTCTTCTACCAATTCTATGGTATCCGGCTCGATAGCCTCAGTAGTGGAATTCTCGGTCGCGGTGGATGCTGACTCTATTGTCGCCAAGTCATCTTCTGCTGTTTCATTTTCAGCCTCGATCAGCGCATCCAGCTCATCAAGGTCACTAGCTGGTGGCTTGTCCGTCGCCACTCTGAGGCGGTTTTCAACTGTCAGGCGCCAATCATCGTCTGCAGATTTCTCATTGCGACGAGTATCTTCATTAAGCGATAGATACACTTGTTCCGAATTGGCCTTGCTCCGTGCTCTCAGCGCATTGTAGTAATCGAAGTGCGGATCGTTGGCAGCGCGCTGTTCATGACGCTGCCTGAGAGTATTGATGCGCGCAGACAGCTGATCGATTGGGGTATAAACCGCAGGCTTGATCATGTCCCATGGCATTGCGTCGTCTAGGGTGCTTTCGCCGATTTGCGCTGAATCAACAAGAGTTGGGAACGTCACATCGGGGGTAATACCTTGATGCTGAGTGCTTTCTCCAGAGATTCGATAGAACTTGGCTGCGGTAAGCTTGAGCTGTCCGCGATTCAGTGGGATCAGCGTCTGTACCGTACCCTTGCCGAACGTTTGGCTGCCGATGACAATGCCACGCTTGTAGTCTTGGATGGCGCCGGCAAAGATTTCAGATGCGGACGCGGAGAGTCGGTTGACCATAACCGCCAGCGGTCCACTCCAAGCGACTTCGTCCGAATTACTGCTGTAGACGCTAGCTTGGCGCCGCGCCGCCTTGACCTGCACGGTGGGGCCGGCACCAATGAATAAACCCGTCATGGAATCGGCTTCCTGCAGTGAGCCGCCGCCGTTGCTGCGCAGGTCGATGATTAAGCCTTGGATGTTCTCCTCGCGTAGTTGCTCGATAAGCCGTCGCACGTCGCGAGTGGTGCTGCGGAAATCCTTCTCACCCTGCTGCTGCGCCTTAAAGTCAATGTAGAACGTGGGAATTTCGATAACGCCGATGCGCATTGGCTCATCGTTATCGGTAATGCTTACTGGGGTCAGCCCAAGCGCCTTGGGTTTGGCTACCTCAATGATCCGAGCTTGGGCGGCTTGCTCTTCGAGTTTTATCGTGTTGCGCACGATGGTGACACGCTTACTAGTCTCCTCGTCCGCGTCGGCGCTGATCACTTGAAGCTGAACCGTCGATCCTCGAGGGCCACGAATCAACTCAACGACATCGTCGAGTCGCCAGCCAACAACATCGATCATGGGGCCGTCCTTACCTTGGCCAACTGCGGTGATCTTATCCGTGGGCTTGATCGCCTTGGACTTTGCTGCCGGTCCTGCAGGAACCAGGCGCACGATGGACGTAACATCATCTTCGCTCTTAAGAACCGCGCCGATACCCTCCAGTGATAACGACATGTTGATGTTGAAATTTTCCGAGGTGCGCGGCGAGAAATATTGAGTGTGTGGGTCGTATGTGCTGGCGAACGCATTCATATACAGCTGAAAGGCATCTTCGCTCTTATTGCGCTTGGCCATCTTTATTTGGTTGCGCAGACGCTTAGTCAAAATTTCGGCGACTTCGGTATCGTCTTTATCATTGAGCCGTAAGGATAAAATTTGCGCTTTCAAACGTCGCCGCCATAGATCGTCTTGGGCCTCGCCATCGATGGGCCACTGGGCGTCTTCGCGATCAATTTGCAGGGACTCGTCAAGCGTGAAATCAAATTGCTCGACGCCGCCCTCGAGCAGAGATAGCGAATAATTCAACCGCTCGAACAAGCGCTGCTGATAACGATTGAACATCAGGAAAGCCGGCTCAAGATCGCTGCTCTTCAGCGCATTGTCCAACCGCAACCGCAGTGGTTCAAAGCTTTCGATGTCGCTGGCTAAAAAATAGGAACGGTTGCCGTCGAGCATGCCCAAGTACTTGTCAAATATCTCGCTGGATAGTTCGTCATCGATAGGCTTACGGATGTAATGGTTGCGCCGCAATTGCTCGACCACGTTGCTGCTGGTTCGCGGGTGTTCAGCCAGTGGTTTGAGGGGCTGCCACTGCTCGTTATCCTCAGGCGCGACGGGATTGCTTTGGGCTTGGGTTACTTGGGCGTCGTCTACCGCCAACAGCGAAGGTGCAACGGCCACCATAAATAGGAATGCAACAGCGCTTACGAAGATGTAAAAAGGTGTGAGGCGGTGCGTTTTAGAAGTCATAACTTGATTCTACCTATAGGTTATCGCCAACAACCAGTTGGTTTATTCCCGACCACAGCGCGCTGCTGCCGCGGATCCGTATTGAAGAAACCTCAGTTGTTACCCACTTGCATTGCAGAGATCGGGATGCAAGACCTTGGCTAATGTGCCACTGCTCTCAAGGCTGTAAAAAATGCGTATGCATCTCTGTTATAGTCGCCGTGCAACTCAAGTACCACGTTAAAAGAGCGCAAACAAATTGTTGGTTGTTCGCAGTGTATACTTCTGGTGTAAACATAACTCGACGTCAGCAAATGTCAAAGCCCTTATTTGTGACCCTCTCTTTGACTAACAAGGGGGCGTTCACCAATTTATTGGTAGCTTATGGCTGTTGCCGACAAAAAAGGATCGTTAATGAAAAAGAATCTTATTCGCTCTATATGCTCGCTATTTTTGATGGCGTCTATTTTTGGGTGTCAAACTGAGGAAAAAGCGATGTCTGACCAAGCACTCGATCAAACATCAGATCTCGACAGCGCCAGTTATCTAATTGGCTATCAGCAAATGCGGACCATGCTCGAGCAGACTGGCGATGCCATCAATCTAGATGCATTCGCCTTGGGCACGGCTGACGCTATTGCGGGCAAAGAATCTCAGGTTGCATCGGATCGCGAGGAAGCGGTTCTGCAGGCTCTCAGACAGGCAATCAACTCAGACAAGAGCGTTGCGGGTGATCAGTTTCGTGCCACTAACGGTGCTCGACCCGAAGTGACAACGCTTCCATCAGGCCTACAGTACGAGGTTATTAAAACCGGTACCGGGCCGAAGCCAGGCCCCACTGATACAGTATCTACTCATTATCATGGCACCTTGATTGATGGCACAGTATTCGACAGTTCTGTCGACCGCGGTGTGCCGGGGGAGTTTCCCGTGAATCGGGTAATTGCAGGTTGGACCGAGGCGCTGCAATTGATGGCGGTTGGTTCCAAATGGCGTTTAGTTATTCCACCTGAATTGGCCTACGGCGAGCGCGGTACCGGCGGTGTTATTCCCCCACAGGCGACGTTGGTTTTCGAAGTTGAATTATTAAGCATCGTTGACTGATCTACAGGCCTCTCGGCGCCGCAGCGTTTAGCGCTGCGGCCGCCAGCAACCGCCATACTCAGTGCAATTAAGATTGGCGGAAGAAATCGATTGCATACGCTATCAGTGATTTGTTACACAGAGTGCGAAGACATTCTGTTGTAGCGGCTATGCAGATCAACTTTTTAGATATTGTCGCCCGTGCTTGGGCGCACTATGACGATTCGCGTGCTGTTCAAAGTGTTGACGACATCAGCGTCTTGGTTTCGACTAATCACGTATTTCGCGTGCGCCTGGAAAATGGCGACATGGTCATCGGCAAGGTGTCGTATTTTGGTCGTTACGAAAGTTTTGTCGAAGACCACACTCTCATAAATGCCCTAGCAAACAACCTACCTACGCCATTCGATCAATTCTTGTCGCGGTCTTTGGTAAAAAAGAATCAGCTCTTCATCTACCGACATCAGGATGAACTGCTGGATGTATGGGTGGTTTTTTACAATCCAATTGCGATCGACACTCAATTGCCCAAACAGTTGCAGGCCCACCACATAGAGGCGCTGGGTCGTGAGTTGGCATTATTTCATCGGGCCTGCACCAGTCTTACCAATATCTTGCCGGACTGGTCAAAAACTCTGCGTCGCGATATGGCNGATCTAGCCGCTTGGNTAGATCAGCCGGAGGGCCAATTCTATTACCGCGGTCACATAGACGTTATCCAGAATCAAATGGCGTTGTTTGAGCAGAATACTGAAGCGCTTGGTGCCCATGCCTGGCAACCAGTGCCGGTCTTCGTGGATTGGAATATTGGAAACTTCTCTGTTACTCAGGATTTAAGATTTTTCTCCCGTTGGGACTACGATTGGTTCCGTATGAGCTCTCGTGTCTTTGATTTCTATTTTTTCAGTCGTGTCTGCTCTAAAGCCGGGGACCGCTCAGTGTTTAGCTATCAGCTGGATACCCTNTTGGANGATGGATTCATGCGNTTTCTAAGTGCCTACCATGAGGTGTATCCGCTGACGCGCGAGGAGTTGCANTTNATACCTGAGGCTTACCGGTTCTTTATTTTGAATTACGTCATAAAGTACGGACGNTATTTTTTTCAGGACATCTATGCGAGNAAATTGGGCCTCGAAGCGTTCACNCAATATTTTCCANGGTTGCAACAAGGCTTTGATGTTGAGCAGCTATGTCGTCGCCTCGGCGTATAAGCTGCAGCCTAATGTCAGCTAATCCAGCTAATTATCAGTATATCCTTTGGGATAACGACGGTGTTCTGGTGGACACTGAGCAGTGGTATTTTGCCGCCACCCGCGAGGCAATGGCGGAGCTCGGAGTCGACCTGCCTATAGACACCTATCAGCAGATCATGATTCAGGGGCGTTCAAGTTGGGAATTGGCGTTGCAGGCGGGAGTCCACCCAGATCGAGTGCGGCATGGTCAGGAACGTCGTGATGTGCTCTACCAAGCCTATTTGCGCACCGAAGATCTGCGCATCGAGGGTGTTCTCGAGGTGCTCGCNGAGCTCGCCCCACGCTATCAAATGGCCATTGTGACGACCTGTAAGCGTCGAGATTTTGAGCTCATACACAGCAACCCAGACCTACTGCAATTCATGCAGTTTGTTCTCGCCCGTGAAGACTATGAAGAATCAAAGCCCCACCCAGAACCTTATTTGACCGCACTGCATAAGTTTTCAGCAACGCCCCAGCAGGCTCTAGTGATTGAAGATTCGGAGCGGGGACTACGTGCCGCTCGAGCGGCGGGCATAGATTGTGCGGTAGTGGACTATCACTTTACCCGCAGCCACGACTTCAGCGCTGCGCAATACAGACTGCACAAGCTCACACAATTACCGCAATTGTTGACCACCTAATAAGTCAGGTGATGGTCCAATGCTGAATTTTTAGGCATTGCAACTGTCTGAATTAGCGTAGATTCTCCTAGCGTAGAGGGTTGGAGAAATTGTTTTGACAGTGACCAAATCGGTTTGGAGCGCCCCAGGCTTTGGTGCCTATCTAGGGTCTACGGGTTTCTCAGGCATGGCATTGGCCATGCAGCAGTTGCTGTTAAGCTGGATATTGATCGGGATTCTTAATCTTCCAGCCGACCAGGTTGGGGTAATCCAGGCAGTAATCGGCATTCCCGGCATAGTACTCATGCTTATGGGGGGAGCCAGTGCTGACCGTACGGACGCCCGTCGCTTACTGGCACAAATTTACTTGGTCGCGCCGATTTTCCCCGTGTTTTTGCTGCTGATGGAGCAGTGGCAATGGCTCGGGGTGGCCACCGTGACCCTATGGGGGCTCGGTATGAGCGTGGTGCAGTCCTACTCGATGCCGGGTCAGCAAGCGATTTTAAACCGCGTTAGCGGCGACTTGGTGCAGCAGGGTGTCACCATCGCAACTGCTATTGGCTATGTGGTGCAGGTTGTGGGTTTAGGTCTTGCGGGTCAGATTGACCGTTTAGGCATTACCCCGGTACTGGTCATGCAAGCCCTGAGTCTGCTGCTGGCAGGGATCATGATGCTGCGCATAGCACCGATGCCCGTGGCTCAGACCACAACGTCTTCAGTATCGGCATTGCGCGGCATAGCGGATGGGCTGCGTGCAACCTATCGTAGCCCAGTTATTTTTGATGCACTGTTGATAAATTTTGTGTCGAGTATTTTCAATGCGGGATCCTTTGTCACCGCCTTCCCCTTTATCGTAAAGAGGGTATACGACGGCGATGCATGGATGTTGGCATGGCTCATGGCCGTATTCTTCGCTGCCGCTGCGCTTTCTAACATGCTGTTACTGCGCTATATGCCGCTCAAATTCCCAGGCAAGTTATTTCTTATCATGCAGCTCACGCGGATTCTGGTTTTGCTGCTTATTTGGATTAAGCCGGAGCTATGGCTACTGGTGGTCGCAACCATTGGCTGGGGCTTAAATATGGGCGTTACCACGACATTGGCGCGTACCATTGTGCAAGAGTCAGCAGAAGCCGAATACAGGGGGCGGGTGCTGTCGGTATTTAGCGTCGGCATGGTCGGTAGTGCGCCCATTGGCGCAATTTTGCTGGGTTGGATTATCGAAAATTTTGGCACCTTAAATGCCCTAGTGCCTGCCATGTTTGTATCGCTTTTGTTGTTTTTTTACGGCGTATTTTTTTCCAAGGTTTGGTCTTACCGCAGCGCAACAACGGATTGACTCGCCTCGATTGAGGCGAAGGGGTAGGCTATAGCGGCTGTATAGGACCCCTTGATAATGGATCAAACGCGCGACATCCGTAGAGAGTACGCTTACGCCGAACTAAGCAAAGCAGACTTAGCTAAGCAGCCCTTGGATCAGTTCAAGGGATGGTTCGATCATGCACTTACCAAGGCCGTACCCGATGCGACCGCCATGGCGTTGGCAACCGCAGACGCCCAAGGCCAGCCCTCGGTGCGTATTGTATTGCTGAAGGACGTTGATGCTGACGGCTTCGTCTGGTTTAGCGATCAGCGCAGCGAAAAAGGCCGCGCTCTGGCGGCTAATCCTAGTGCCGAACTGTTATTTCACTGGCGCGAGCTGGACCGGCAAGTGCGCATTCGTGGCCCAGTGCACTTGCTTAGCGCGCAGGCAGCAGACGATTATTTTTATTCCCGGCCTGAGGCGAGCCAGTGGGCCGCGGCAGCATCTGAGCAAAGCCAGCCTATTGAATCTCGTGCTGCTCTTGAGGCCCGTTATAGCGAACTTGCGGAATCTGCAGAGCATGCGATCCGGCGCCCAGAATCCTGGGTTGGCTTTTGCCTGCAGCCATTGGCTTATGAATTTTGGCAGGGTCGCGAGGGCCGACTGCATGATCGGTTTCGCTTTCACCGCGCATCTTTAGATGCTGATCAGTGGACGATAGAGCGGCTACAACCCTGATCTACAGCAAGCGCGGATCAGTCCGGTAGACCCAATACTCGCTTCGCGATGATATTTTTCTGTACCTCCATCGTGCCGCCGGCGATGGTCAGAGATTTTTGTTTTAACCAAGTGCGTGTGGCCGCCAATTCGCTGGCTAAGAAATCGCCGTCCCAGCCCACACCTTGGGTGCCCAGGGCATCGATAAGTAATTCATCGCCCGCCTGAGTGATCAGTGCATTGGACAGCTTAACTGCCGAAGAGGCGAAGCCTGGAGCGTTGGCAGCGGTTTCTTCTATCACCCGTTGCTGAGTTAGGCGCTGTGCGGCAAATGCCATCTGGTGTTTGACTAGGGCGCGGCGCAATGCAGGTTGGTCGGATAGATAGGGCCGCAGTTGCTCAGGCAACATATTGCTGCTGGCGCGACCGCCCTGAGAGCCGGAGGTGTTTATGCCCGCATGAGTTGAGCGCTCAAATTGCAGTAGGCGTTTGCCTACTGTCCAACCATTATTGACGCCACCGATGACGTCATTAGCCGAGGCAATGGCATTCTCAAAAACGGTTTCGTTAAATGGCGAAGCCCCGCTAAGCAGGCGGATGGGACTGACCTGTACGCCTGACTGATGCATATCAACCAGTATTAAACTGATGCCAAGATGCTGGGGTGCGTCTGGGTCGGTTCGCGCCAAAATAAAGATATAGTCACAGTCCATGGCATCAGAGGTCCATACCTTGCGCCCATTGATCAGGTAATGGTCGCCATCGAGTTCGGCCCGGCAAGCAAGGCTGGCGAGGTCGGAACCCGCTCCAGGTTCGGAATAACCCATGGCCCAGCCGCCTTCGCCGCGCGCGATTCCAGGCAGCCAGCGCGCTTTTTGTTCATCGGTACCCAGTTCAAGAATCGTCGGCCCGATATAGTTGACACCGCGCCCGGTCAGCGGCGTACGTGCATTAATGCGTTTCAGCTCTTCTATCAGCACCGGATAGAGATCTCTGTCCAGTCCTGCACCACCGTATTCCACCGGCCAGGTTGGCACGGTAAATCCTCGCCCAGCCATGCGTTCGAGCCAGATCCGACTATCGTCGTCCAGTTCAATGCTAGAGCTGCCCCATGGCGTAGTTTCTACATTGGGTTCAGCGCCATCGCGAACCCCCTCGGGACAGTTTTCTGCTAACCAGTCGCGTAATTCGGCGCGAAATTCGGCAGCTTTTTTGGAATCTGGCATAACTTAGGTATCCATGGTGAACTTAACTGAAGGCCGCATATGAGCATTATGGACACAGGGTTGCTACTTTCTGGCCAATTAAAGCGAAACACATTTGGCTTGCACAACTGTTCGCCCGGCGGTTTATTTCACCAGGGTCGGCGGCGCTGTGGTTGAATGCAGAGCCCAGCATTGTTGTGCTCGATACCCGAACGTCGTCGAGGCAGGGTGGGTAGGCATACAATTCCGAGTGGTTGTTAACCATTTCGTTATATACGGCTGATAAACGATCTTGCGCCTGCTCGGCGGCGGTCATTGACTGCTCGGCAGCCTCAGCGCGCTGTGTCAGCGTGGTGAACAAAAGATCCGAGCGATACCAGTACAACCGAAATTTACCGTCGTCGCGTTTAACCACAGCACCCTCCTTAATCGGCCGTCCGCGCCGATCCCGGCTTGTATACCAGATCTCCACAAATTCACCGCATGCGCGTTGAGCACCGTCGCCAAAGCACTCGAGCGCTTTGATGCGCTCGCGTTTGCGACTCTCAGGCACCACTTGAGCGGCGTGTTCTTGCATGTCCGCACATGAGGCGGCTGGGAACATCAGCAAACCAAAGGCATGACAGGTTGCCGGCTGCGATGCATTGCTTTTAGCTAACCACTGAACAAGAAAATTCTCTGCATCCAACAGTGTTTGCTGTTGCGTATTACCGCACCCGCCTGCCAGGAGGCAGGCGACTACGATAAACCCTAGACCGCGGGTTTTAGACCCGTTCAATGATGATTGCGGGTGCCATGCCACCGCCCGTGCACATGGTGACCAGGCCAGTGTTCAGATCTCGCCGCTCCAACTCATCGAGTACCGTGCCGATTAAAATAGAGCCGGTCGCCGCAATTGGATGACCTAGAGCCATGGCTCCGCCATTGACGTTGACCTTGGCTGGATCCAATGCGAGGTCGCGTATGAACTTTGCCGCAACCACAGAGAAAGCTTCGTTGATTTCAAACAAGTCGATATCGTTCGTAGTCATGCCTGCGCGCTCCAGCGCTTTCTTTGCCGCAGGTACAGGTTCATTCAGCATCAGTGTTGGGTCACCGCCAACTGTTGCCATGGCGACAATGCGCGCGCGGGGTTTCCAGCCGACTTTATCGGCGTAGGCCTTGTTGCTCAAAATCAGTGCGGCGGCGCCATCCACCACCCCTGAACTGTTGCCAGCATGGTGGACATGATTAATCGCCAGATCTGGGTAGCGCCGCGCCACCAGTTGCGCAAAGGTTTCGCCGCCGTCATCGATTGGCGCATCCATGAATTGCGAAAACACCGTTGGCAGGCTCGCCAGTGTTTCGAGGGTCGTGCCTGGACGCGGGAATTCTTCGCGGTCTAGGGCGGTTGTGCCGTCATCGTTGCTAACGGCAATCAAGCTGCGGTCAAAGTGGCCATTGGCCATGGCGTGTTGCGCTCGGTTCTGACTTTCGACAGCCAAAGCATCCAATTCTTCACGGCTGAAACCTTCAAGGGTGGCGATAATGTCAGCACAGACGCCTTGGTGCGGTTGCGGGTGCAAGTCGCGTAAGTGCAAATTGCCGCCGTCCACCGTGCGATTGTTGTTTTCCGGCATTAATGTTGCGGTATACGACATCATTTCTACGCCGCCCGCGACGCATAGGTCATCCATACCGCTCATGATGTTCGCTGCGGCTAGATTTACCGAAGTGATGCCTGACCCGCAAAAGCGGTCAAGGGTCACAGCCGAGGCAGAGGTATCCCAGCCGGCGTCCAATGCGGCCATGCGTCCGATGCAAGAACCCTGCTTACCCACTTGGGAACTGCAGCCCACAACGACGTCGTCGATTTCGGCAGTGTTGAGGTCATTGCGTTGTTCAATGCCCTCAAATACTTTGGCGAGCAAACGACTCGGGTGAAACTCGGACAGTGAACCCTTGCCGAGTTTGCCGATACCGCGGGGTGTACGTGCGGCGTCAATAATGTATGCGTCTGTCATAACAACTCCTTTTCGTAACTAGTCAGTAAATCAGTAGTGTGCCTATCGGCCCTTGAATTCGGCTTCGCGTTTTTCCATGAACGACGCCATACCTTCAGCAAAGTCTTTGGACTGAAACAGCGGTAACAGTTGTAAGAATACGTGATGTACGTGGTCGTTGAAGGTTTCGTTCATACCCATGCGCATCATGCGCTTTGATGCCTGAACCGCCAGCGGTGCGCGTCCCGCGATCTCCTTGGCCAGCATGCTCGCACGTTCGCCAACCTCGTTGTTGTTGACCACGTGGGACACTAAACCCATGTCCTCGCTCTCGGCGGCACTGAGGGTTTTGCCAGTAAAGATAATTTCGCTGGCCCGCGACCAGCCGATCAGGCGTGGCAAGATCCAGGTGCCACCAGACTCCGGAACAACCCCGCGTGCTGTGAAAGCGGCAGCGAGTTTGGCGGTGTCGGCCATAATGCGAATATCGCAGCCCAGCGCCAGGTCCATACCGTAGCCCGCGGCCGAACCATTAAGTGCTGCGATCGTCGGTGTGTCGAGATTGTGCAGTACTGTCGGCGGCGTATTCTTTAAATCTAGGGTGGTTGGTGTGGAGCGTTCTGATGAAAGATTGTCAGTGATATCACTGCCACGTAGATCAAGACCAGCGCAAAAGAACTTGCCGCTGCCAGTGATAATAATGGCGCGCACATCCGCATCCGCATCCGCTTGCAGCAGTAAATCGCTAAAACGCTTCAACATGCTTCCAGAGATCGTATTCTGTTGTTCGGGCCGGTTAAAGGTAATGGTCGCGACGTGGTCTTCCACGGTGTAGAGCATTTGGTTGTCGGTCATAGTTCCCTCGGATTCAGTTGGGCAAAAAAGCTGGGTAATGGCCTAAGCATTCCGCTCCGGCATCTTCTCCTCGCTGACAGCGTAACCGGCCTCTACCGGAATGCACAGATATTGGCCATCTTCTCGACGCTCTGTCCAAGGCAATACCGGAATAATGTCAGAGCGCTCAGCTTGCTCTAGGGCTTGGGTGACGCTGTTGGCGGTAGCCAGCTTTTCTAAATTTCGCAGGGTGGGAAATATCACTGTGCGCTTACCTGATTTAGCCTCCTCGACGGCAGCTCCCGGTGCGATCCATATTGAGTCGACTGATTCATAGCCGTCGTGCAAGGCCAAGTGATCCGCCGGAGCTATGGCAAGATAAAAATGCGTATCAAACCGCTTGGGCATCATCGGTGGTGTGATCCAATGAGCAAAGTGAACCAACTGATCGCACGCAAGCTGCAGTTGCTGTTGCTGCAGAAAATCTAGCAAGGTGATGTCGCCCTTGTTCATTGGCTCGCGGAATTCTTGCAATGTAGCAAGACGCTCGCCACTGATAATGTCTGTCGAGCCCTGCTCTCGAGCCAATAAGATGCCACATTCTTCGAAAGCCTCGCGGATTGCGCTGACCTGCGCTGCGCGCATATCCGTGTCCGCATGTTCACCATGCAGGAATGGAATCAGCGCGCTGTCGAAGTCCTGCGGGTCCGCCTTACCGCCCGGGAAAACTAGGGCGCCCGAGGCGAAATCGATTTGATGGTGGCGTACCACCATAAAAACCTCTAAGCCAGCACTGCCGTCGCGCAGCAGTAAAATGGTCGCTGCGGGTTTCGGTTCTGGTGGTGTGGGTTTATCACTCATAATGTTGTCCTGTCGGATGCGAATGTTTTAGCGGGCCGGCTAGCGCCCCGCCACATGTTGAATAAATGTGTCCAGAGTTTTCAGCTTTGCCGCCGTAGGCCCCAGAGTAAAGTCCGGTACGATCAGTTCATCCACGCCAGCATCGGCGTAGGCTTGTACAATATCTCTGACCTCATCGGGTGTGCCGATAATTGAGGGCCTTGCCGCCGCGCCTGCTCGGGCCTGCTCGAGTATTTTGCTGTCCTCGCTCATAAACAGCAGGGCTACCGCAGAGCGCTGAATGCTCTTAGGATCGCGACCCAAGTCAGCGCAGTGCTGATCAAGTATCTGCATCTTATGCCGTAGCGTGTCCACCGTGCCCCAGACATTCCACTCAGCCGCATGAGCGGCGGTTATTCGCAGCGTCACCTTTTCGCCACCGCCGCCGATCATCAGCGGTAGGTTTTTTTGTACTGGCTTTGGTTCTAAGGTCGCATTTTCCAGTTGATAGTATTTGCCTGAGAAGGTGCTCACATGATTTGCAAATAGGGCCTTAATGACTTCGCAGGCCTCATCGAGTTTCTCTAAACGCTCGCCAACACTGCCAAATTCAATTCCGTATTGTTGGTGTTCGTTTTCTTGCCAACCGCTGCCTAGGCCCAGAACCACACGTCCTTGGGTAATGTGATCCAAGGTTACCGCCATCTTCGCCAGTACCGCGGGGTGTCGATAAGTGTTGCCCGTTACTAATGTGCCTATGCGTAGCCGTGGTACCTCGGCGCCGATTGCTGCCAAGGTAATCCAGGCTTCTGGCCATGGCACATGAGTATCTGCAGCGTTTGGCATAAAGTGATCGGCATACCAAAAGCCGTCCCAACCGGTTTTTTCCACATGTTTCGCCAGTTCTTTAACGTCGGTATAAGACTGGCTCGGATTCGGCCAAAAGCTAAAGCGCATACCTTCTCCCATTCCCCCGTGAGCACGCGTAAATTCTGATGCAGGCCGTTGATGTTCGCTTATGTATCAGCCTATGGCAAACTGCGCCGCCAAGAGTATCCGTCGAACCGCCTGTCGCCTTATTGCTATGCCGTTAGTCGTAACAGCCCTAGTTATTGTTCTGGTGTTCCTTTACCTGCGAATGAACCGACAGGCGCGGCTGCGTTGGGTGCGGCAAATCGACCTGCCCGGTCTGTGGCGTGAGCAAGACTCCGGTGCTGCGCGAATACCGCGAGAACTGCGCTTATTGGGCGGCATCGCAGCCGGCGACTACCTACTAATCGAAGGTCAGCGCGAGCAGCGCGGCCAGTGGGTATTTCGTGGCGACCAATTGCTGTTGACGACAGACCAGGGCCAGACCGAAGTATATGTTTTGCGTTTATTTAAACCCGGCCAGATAAGCCTACAGGCAGGCGAAGGCGATACTCGTTTGTTTCAAAAACAAACCGATAACGTCATAAGCATGCAGCGTCCCCCCCGAGATTAGCGAGGTAACTGTGTGAGCAAAAGCGACCATCAAGCCAATGAGTCGGTTTTCCTTGAATTAGCTCAGCGCGCCCTTGCGCTGTTGCCAACCACCCAGCAAGTAGATTGGGCCGAAACTGCAGCGGCGGTCTGGCTGCCCGGACGCTGGCGCGGTCAGCTGCACAGTGTTGCAAGCATTGCTACCACTGGACTGGGCGATTTGTTGCACATAGACCGACAAAAACAGCAGTTAGTGGATAACACGCGACAATTCGTTGCAGGTTTTCCTGCCAATAATGCTCTGTTGTGGGGCGCGCGCGGGACTGGTAAGTCGTCGCTTATCTCGGCACTTGTGCAGGAATTTTTCGGCCATGGGTTGCGCGTCGTAGAGGTCGGTAAGGATGCCCTCGCAGACCTAAATGCAGTGGTGCAGCAACTGGCAAATCAGCCCTATAAGTTCATCCTATTTTGCGACGACTTATCCTTTGAGGCGACCGATCCGTCATACAAAGTATTAAAAAGTGCACTGGAAGGCTCGATTGTTGCGGGGGCTGCAAATGTGGTGATTTATGCAACCTCGAACCGTCGTCATTTGCTGCCAGAACGGATGAGTGATAACCAGCAGGCGCGGATGGTGGATGAAGAATTGCACCAGTCTGAGGCGACTGAAGAAAAGGTTTCGCTATCTGATCGCTTTGGATTGTGGCTGTCATTTTATCCGGTCAAACAAGAGGCCTATCTGGATATGGCGACACATTGGGTGATGACGCTCGCCAAGGCATTCGACGCCCAAGATCAGTCTTGGGCCAGTGATCTCGAGGAATATCGCGCTGCGGCCTTGCGCTGGGCGCTAGCACGCGGTGTGCGCAGTGGACGCACTGCCCAGCATTTTGCGCGGCACTGGGTGGGTCAACAGCTCACCCGCAGCACTGAAAACCAAAACAATTAACTAGGGCATCTGTTATGGCTCGAAGAATGATCTCAGCGCTGCGTTCGCGTTGCTGTATGCAATTGGCAGGACTCTTGGTATTAGCGTTGTGGGGTAATGCTCAGGCGGACACTCTGTTATTGCATAACGGCGATCGCCTGACTGGCACTTTGATTTCAATCGCCGACGAAAAGGTTGCCTTCGAAACGGTTTACGCGGGGGTGTTAAAGGTAGAGCAGCGTGTGGTTTCGCAAATAGAAACCAGCCGCAACTATATCTTTCGCGGTGCCGCCTTTGAGCAGCGAGGTCAGTTGCTGGTGATCGACGGTCAACAGAGCGTTGGGCAGCCCGATGATTTCTCGCCCTTGGACATCAACTCCATTGAGTCTGCGGATCGAGTTCAACGGGTGGTCGCTATGCTGCCGTTGGACTGGGTATCGCGCGTTGACTTGTCCGCAGTGTTCTCGTCTGGCAACTCAAGTACCGAAAGTTTCAATACCCTTGCAGAATCGCGTTTGAAACGCACCAATGCAGAGCATTTGGCAACACTATTGCGTAACACAGAGAAAGCAGAAGGCGTGACCAGTAAGGATCAGGTAGACCTCTCTTATGGCTTTAAGCGTTTTTTCTCGCCACGTTGGTATGGTTCAGCGAACGGTAACTACTTTCGTGATGAGCTGAAGGATATCGACCAACGCCTATCTCTCGGTGCCGGCCTAGGGTTTCAATTGGCCAACAGTCGTTTGGGGGTATTGTCCACCGAAGTGGGTGTGAGTGCCGTACAGGAGCGTCTTGACGGCATCGATCGTACCAATCCAGCGGGGCGCTGGGCGATTGATTTTCAGCGTTATTTCTTCGACCGACGTATGGAGTTGTTTCATCGACAAACGGTACTGGCGATTGCGTCAGAGAATCGGGGCCAGGTGCTGACGTCGAGTACTGGTCTGCGCTTTGCGTTAAGCGAGCGCATAGACACTGCCTTACGTACAGACATTAACTACGAAACAGATCCGCCTCCGGGCAGTAAAAAAACCGATACCACTTATACCCTTGGCATCGGCTTGAAGTTTTAAGTCAAGCGTGAATATTTTCCTGCGGGTGGCAAGAAACCGGTGGCTGGGCTTGACTGTACGCATGGCCATTCATAGAATGCGCGCCTTCTTGATCGTCTGTTGTGAATCAGCTGATTCCAGCCGTCGCTTAAGATCCTGCGTCCCCTTCGTCTAGAGGCCTAGGACTCCGGGTTTTCATCCCGGCAACAGGGGTTCGAAACCCCTAGGGGACGCCACAATTGTATTAAAGCCCTTGCGGTAAACGCCGCAAGGGCTTTTTTTTGCCAGCGAGTATGGCGCTGCCTTTGCCAAACTCATCGAGTCCTAATTGTTTGTGGTCGATAGGTTCTGGCGCGCTAACCCACGCACGATTTGGGCATGAAGTTGTGCGTCGAGTGGATAGAACAGAATAACCAAAACTGAAAGTGCGCTGGCAGCTGCGGGAATTAAAAATGCCGACGCGCGAATACCTTGCAACGTTGCTGCGGATTGTTCGATGCCGGCGTTATAACCAATGGCACTTAGCAGTAAGCCGATCATGCCCACTCCTAGTCCAGAGCCCGCCTTGCTGATCAATTGGCTCAGTCCGAATACGATGCCATCGTCACGCACGCCGCTCCGCCACTGACCATATTCCACCGTATCCGGCAACATTGACCAGAACATAACCGCCACTGCGCCGCCAATGAGTCCATTGCAAAAAGCCAGCGCAGATAATGTGCTTACATCTTTTACATCGAATAGGAATAGCGCCAGATTTAACAGCGAAGCGCCGCTCGCGCCGATTACCCATACCCATCTTTTAGAGAGATGTCTTGCTACCACGGTCCATATTGGAATACCGATGCCTGCGCCTAAAATGCCGATAGACATGACGTCAGAAACGCTTTCCGGATGCCCTGCATAATAGTTGATGTAGTAAACGATGGATTTCCCGCCTATGGCAGACCCGATAACTCCCACTAGCGAGGCACCGCATAAAATCCAAAAAGCGCGGTTGTGACGCAGAAAAGACAGGGTTTGCCGACTCGTTACAGTCTTGCTGCTAACTAAACTGACTTCCTGGGAAGTGGTCAGGAAGATGATGACCATCATCGCCGAAGACAGTAGCCCATAGACGATAGCGACTTGTACAAAGCCTTGGCGCATGTCGCCGTTGCCAAAATAGCGCGCCAACTCAAGCATGGTCGCGGCAGTGACAATGCCGCCGATCATAGCCGCTATCATTCGGATACCAGCCATAGTGCCGCGTTCCTGACTATCGTGGGTTAAGGCCGCGGCCAGTGACGAGTAGGGCACTGAGGCCACGGTATAGGCTGTTCTGAAGATGGTATGCGTAACCAGACAAGCGACCACCACATGATCTGGGAACCAGATGGGCGCGGCAAACATGCCAACAAAACTGAGCCCCATAAACGGGGCGCCAAACAAAATATAGGGCCGGAATTTACCGAAGCGAGAGCGTGTTCGGGTAACGATCCATCCCATCAGCGGGTCAGAGATTCCGTCCCAGATGACCGGCAGCATGATGATCAGTCCAGCGACAGCTGGATCGATATTCAGAATATCAGTGTAGTAATAGAGCAGATATAAGTTCAGACCGGCGAAATATAGGTTGAAGCCAAAATCACCTGAGCCATAGCCAACAGTAGTGATCCAGCTCACTCTTTTGGCATCGTTCGGTGTGGGGTTTGCTTGCAGAGTAAGGTCTAGGGGTTTGGATTCACTCACTTATACCTGCCAGCCCGAATAAACATTGAACAGAGCATAAGGCGATTAAATTTAAATTTCCTGCGAATCGCCCACCTGGGTAGCCGCTCTCGGAGCCTTGATGGCAGGGCCGCACTGTATCTGCTGCAATGCAAAGCTGAATCCTTAAGGCGCCCTAACGAGATCGAAGTCTACGCCGACGCGGTCGACTACCTTTTTCAGCGAAAAGCTCGACTTGATGTTAGAGATGCCCGGTTGCTCGGTAAGTTTCTCTTCTAAAAAAACTTTGAGGCTGTCCAGATCCAAGAGGTCCAGCTGCAGTAGGTAATCGTAGTCGCCCGTCATTAAGTAGCACGACTTTACCTCCGGCCAACGCTGCGCATTTTCCTCAAACAGATCCAGATTCGCTTTGTCCTGCCGGTCCATTGAGACCTGTACAAACACATGCACCTTGAAGCCCAGCAACTCGCTATTTATCAGGCTCACAGTACGGTCAATGACCCCGGATTCCCGCAATATACGTAGACGCCTAGAGCAAGGTGAGGGTGAGAGATTAACCCGCGCTGCGAGCTCCAGGTGGGGAATTTCTGCGTCTTCTTGTATCAGGCGAAGCAGTTCAATATCGATGTTGTCGAGGTTCAAATTGGTATTCAAGAAAGTCCACCAAATTAGCTCAAGAAACCATAGTTTACTTAAATAATAGCAAATAAAGCTAATTTTAAATTTAAATATAGCCCAATTTGGTAAGTAAACGCATGAATCGGACCGTATATTTCTAGGCTCAGTTGCAGGGAGGAATCACAATTGCTGAGACCTTATACACTGGCGGACAAATACGATCTGACCAAAACCCAACTTATGATCACGGGCATCCAAGCCCTGGTGAGACTGCCGCTTATGCAG
>NZEI01000084.1 GCA_002690405.1 Gammaproteobacteria bacterium | reverse complement strand
CGCTACTGATCCGTACCAGGTCAGAGTACCTGCATCCATTACCCACTGATACGATGCCCAGCCTGTGGCTTTATGCTTTGGAATACCAGAAAGCTGTACNCCATTGACCTGCAGACAATACAAATCTTTCGTTGANTCTGTNGCGAGACATGGATCCATATTTAGATCGCCNCCAAAAATTTCNCGNGGNTANCGNGGATCATTTTCNTTNAAGACCGGATATGACACGTCATACACCGACTCAGTATAACTGTAGTTTCCACCCACGGTCAGACTGTCCGTNACNAGCAGAACACCGTCGATCTCGAATCCGGCGTTATGGGCTTTGGGAATGTTGTCCGTCATCGAGACTGGCCCACGCCCAGCTGGTGCCTCTATTCCTGCCGGTAAGTCGAAGTCGCCACTNGACGTTTCCCATGTTTCTACGTGATCCTGATAATCCTCGTAATCATAGTAATAGAGCGCGCCAGTTAACTGNGCTCGTCCATCCAAGAAAGCGCTTTTGAAGCCAACTTCCCATGCCTTCAANTGTTCGTCNCCGTAAAANACNAGAGAACCNGTACCATCGATATAGACACGGTTGTCNGATCCGCCCATGTTAAATCCGCCGGCACGATAGCTGGTTGTTAAACCCGCGTATATCAGGTGATCTGGGCTAGGCTCCCAGTTAAAGTTGATTCGAAAACTNGTATTTTTCGTCTCNTAGTAACCGCCAATCCGGCTTCCCCAGGATATCGGGATACCACCAAGNCGCANTGGGGTAGCGCACTCAGTNGAACCTAGAGGNCAAGTCGGCGTTATAGGATTGAAGGGGTCACCTGTCATGGTCGCAGCGCCCGTNGCGACATTAATCGCCGCAAGCGGCGTCATGCCTTCAGCCATGATTGCAGCTCCTGTTTCCGCGTCGGGTGCAGTGAGTGAAATCATGTACTGAATCCAGGGATAATCGGCGGCCTCAAGCTCAGANTATCCGCCTCGCGCTTCACGCGCNTCCCGAGAATCCTCCGAATATCGNACACCTAGGGTNACGCTTAATGTGTCNGANATNTGGTANTCACCCTGTGTGTAAAGAGCCGTGTTCGTGGTAATAACGTTGTTGTCATGCTCGTAAACAGCGCCGATGTCGTTCGTGATACTGAATGCGCGGCCATCATCACCACAGTAGGCCCCATAGCCTCCGGCGGCACCGACCACGGCAGTTTTGTAGTCAAAGCATGGTGGCATAATCCAGCCGACGACGGCCATAGCATCGGTGAGCCAAGTCGGACTGTCTTCAGTTCCATAGCTAGCCGCTTGATTGATCATCGGGATACGATTACGGATTCCATAGAGCTGGTCTCTGTCTTCTTCGAAGAAGTAAAAGCCTGAAGTGGCCGTCCAGCGATCACCCATACTCCAGAACAATCGCAGCTCATGTGATTTTGATCTTACTGATTCGTCTACCGTATCGCCTAAGTTGGAGAACTCACTGTCTGAAAAATCGTTATCTCGATTAAAGTAGTACAGGAANCTTTGGTAGTTCGTTAGATACTTTAAAGACAAGCGATCATTAATATCCCAATCAAAAACCACATTAGCTGAGTTATGGTCGAAGATCTCGTTAACCTCGTTATTGGTCAGTGATTTGAACTCCGGCTTAGCGTTGTCACCCCCGTCATAGGAGGCTACATTGGCGTTGCCATAGTTTGGAGAGGGGGTATACGGCCATTTTACCCCGTCTACACCGGGCCTGTTGTAAGCTGCCCACTGTGTTACACCCGTAACAGGGTGGCGGAAAGGGAATTTGGCCGCTGGATCGTCCGCTTCAACCGGGCGCAAACCGCGGGCGAAATAGTTGATATCACGAGCAACACGGTACTGTGGATCACATTGATCCAGGCTAGTTATCTTGAGCACGTTGGCGTTGATACAGGGGCCTTCGCTCAAAATACCGTGTCCGCCATTACCGAAGTTTCGCGGCGCTTCGGATTCTCTATCGTTAACCCGCAAGTTTAGGCTCATCGTGTCGGAAATTTTAAAGTCCAGCGTCAACGCAATATTTGCGTCATTTGCGGCTTCCATATCCTCGGAATCACCCATGCCGTCAATGCGCCCATCACTGGTGCGCTTCGACATGTTCAGTCGGTAAGCGAGTACGTCATTAATCGGCCCACTGAGCACCGCATAGCCCTCAGAGGTGTTGTACTGGCCGCCAACCCAACGCACTTGCGCCTCAAACTCATCGTGATTGGCCGGATTAGTGACATAGTTCACAACACCGCCGATAGAGTTTCGACCATATAAAGTACCCTGCGGGCCACGCAATACCTCGATGCGTTGGATGTCGTACAACCCACCCTCAGTTGAGGCAATACCAAAATCTGGTGAGTAAATACCGTTGTAGTAAGTGCCCACTCCGGGATCGCCACCGAGACCACGGAAGTTTCTTCCAATGCCGCGGATTTTAATGTCCCAGTCGGTACGGGTGGTTGCAGGAATGAAGTTCACCATTTCATTCGGGCCCTGAATGCCCATGTCCATGAGGAACTCTTCGCTCATTGCGGTAATGGATATAGAAGTATCCGAGACGGTGGATTCAACTCTGTCGCCGTAAACGACCACATCTTCGATGCGCTTACTGTCAGAGTCATCTTCAGCCCACGCTGGCGCTACTAGGAGCGCGCAGGCAAGCCACGACGCTATTACGCGTATGCTGCTCAACATAACTTTTCTCCCCTCTAGCAATCTCGCAGGTTGCCGGGGTCGGCGACCGCCAAGATTTGTTTTAAGGCCCAACCCCTCAGAAGGGCCCTTTTCGATTGTTAACCAAAAATATACGGGGGGTCAATGATTTTAATGCGGCTAAAAACACCGAAAAAAACAGTATTTTGAGTATTTTAACGGCCTCTAAATAACCGTTGATGGACGCTGGGGCGTTGTATGGCGGCAATACCAGCCATGTTTAATAACAGCTGCTCGAGGCTGATCCATGGATCGCCAACTCCGATCCCCTTGGCCAACTGATCGACTACTGCACACTCGGCAAGCCACTGATGAGTAGGCACCCGACTGCGCTGCAAAAACTGTTGAATCGCCCGTGCACGGGCCGGTGGTAATCCCCGAGTTTGATCTAAACGCCGCAACTGGCTGGTGAGGGCGCCCATAATGGCAAAAATGCTGACACCTTCTTCTTGCAACCCGCGCAATACCTTATGCACTCGCGCACCATCGCCCTGCAGCGCCGCATCAACCAAATCAAAACTGTTAAACCGCGAAGTATCCTCTAGGCATGCAGCCATCGCTTCCACCGATATGGGGACACTAAGATCCTGCAGCGCGAGCTTTTCAATNTCCTGAACCGCCGCTAACAGATTGCCTTCAACTCGCGCCGCCAAGTAGTCGAGCGCGTCAGCCTGCANCTGCAAACCTCGGTCCTGCAGCCGCGCTTGCAACCAACGCGGAAACTCGTGACTGGCCAACGGCCAAATCAGCAACACAACACCCTCTTTATCTAACGCTTTAAACCANGCACTAGAGCGCTGCTTGGGCTGCAACCGNTCAGTGCGCAGCAACAGAACCGTATCCGCTGCCGCGCCGTTATCCGCAACCCAGTCTCTAAGCAACGCTGAAGCGTCTTTGTCGAGCTTTTTACTCGGCACACGGACATCGAGGATTTTGCGCTCGGCAAACAGCGACAGACTCGCCGCGTCTTGCCCTAAGCTATGCCAACTGAACCCGGTGTCGACGTGATGCACGCTGCGTTCCGTATAGCCCTGCGCTCGAGCCGCCGCAATGATTTGGTCACAGGCTTCAGTGACCAGTANAGTGTCATCACCGCTCACCAGATAAACCGGCGCTAGACCCTTNGCCAACGCTCCTCGCAGCTGCTCAGGTCTAACCGGCATCCTTGACCCTACGCATCTGCTGAACGAGATTTAAACTGCGTAACAACTGCGCCACCAACTCATCTTCTAACGACTCGGCAACCTGCTCTTTAACCGCCGCCGTTGCCAACAGGTTGCTGCGATCCAAGCGAAAGTATCGTTGTCGACTGAGGGTTTGCTCTGGCTGCAATTCCGCCCCTGCAGCGTCAACGATGCGAAACCTTACGTCGATGCGAACGGCCTGTTCCAGCAACATGGCCTCGGCGGTTACTGCACCGTCTACCTGTTGGCGCCTAACGTCGANCAACTCNACGGTAATCTCAGCAGCATCCTGGGCCAATACACCCGACTGGAACAACCGAGCCGAAAGTTCACGGGCCAGGCGGCTGTCCTTGGCTTCACCGCTAACCACATAGCTATAACCAGAATTTATCAGGTCTTGGCCGCGCNGTTGAAAACCACACCCGACCAGCGCGAGTGCAATAACTGCAGCTGNTAAGCTTTTAACCAACGACAATATTGACCAACTTATTTGGCACATAGATCTCTTTGCGCACGGTCTTGCCGTCTAGATGCCGTGCGACATTTTCCTCGTGCTTGGCTGTCTCGAGAATATCACCTTGGGACGCGTCTGCCGCAACATCAATCTGGCCACGCACCTTGCCATTAACCTGCACCACCAGCGATAGCCTTTGCTGGGTCAGAGCATCTTCATCGATNTGTGGCCAAGGNTGGTTAACCAAATCGCCCNGCTGTCCTAGCTCAGACCACAACCGATGCGCAATATGCGGTGCAATTGGTGAAATTATTAACGTGGCACTCACCAGCGCTTCTTGCACNGCAGCACGATCTGCAGCCACCTCAGAGNCCACACGGGCAACTTCATTTGCCAACTCCATGACCGCCGAAACCACCGTATTGAATTGCAACCGACGACCATAATCGTCATCTGCCTTGGCTAACGTTGTATGCGTTTTGCGCCGCAGGTCTTTGCCGGCGTCGGACAATGCCCCAACATCTAGGTCCGGNACATCACCCTTATTGACGTGATCCANTACCAATGTCCATANACGCTTGAGAAAGCGCATCGCGCCTTCTAGCCCTGCTTCGCCCCACTCAAAGGACTGTTCCGGGGGTGCTGCAAACATCATGGCCACCCGCACCGCATCGGCACCATATCGATCCAACAGCTTTTGTGGATCGCCGGCGTCGCCTGCGGACTTAGACATTTTCTTGCCGCCTTGCAGCACCATACCCAACATCATCAAGCGCTTGAATGGTTCGTCGCCATCAACTAGGCCCTCGTCGCGCATCAATTTGTAATAAAACCGCGCGTACAACAAATGCAGTATGGCGTGCTCGATACCGCCAACATAGTGATCAACCGGCGCCCAATATTTGGCCCGTTCATCCACCATCGCATCCGCACCAGGGGAGGCAAATCTGGTGAAGTACCAGGACGATTCCATGAANGTATCGAAGGTATCGGTCTCACGTCGTGCCGGGCCACCGCAGTGCGGACATGCAACATTTAAAAATTCTGGCAAATCCACNAACGGCGAGCGCACCCCATCTAGGGTGACATCCGTGGGTAATACCACCGGCAGATCTTCTTCAGGCACCGGCAACACCCCACAGTCAGGGCAATGGATCATAGGAATCGGGCAGCCCCAATAACGTTGACGAGAGACCCCCCAATCGCGCAGCCGATAATTGGTGATCGGGCGTCCTGCCTCACGCTCTTGTAATGCGGCAATGATTTGCTCGAAGGCCTCAGCGGAGGTCAGGCCGTCAAATTCTCCAGAATTGATCAAACGCCCTTTCGCAGTANACGCCGCTGCCGCCATATCGCAGTCTTCATCGGCTACGGGTTCAATAACCTGGTCAACAGCAATGTCGTATTTACGCGCAAATTCCCAGTCCCGCTGATCGTGCGCAGGTACCGACATTACCGCGCCNGACCCATATTCCATCAANACGAAATTAGCGACCCACACCGGCAACAGCTTACCTGTAAGCGGGTGCTNGACCNTTGCCTGAGTAGCAATACCGGCCTTTTCCATCGTTGCCATATCGGCTTCAGCCGTGGTGTTTTGCGCACACTCGGCAATAAAGGCTCGAACTTTCGGATCCTGCTCGGCTGCTGCCTGCGCCAGTGGATGCTCTGGCGCCACCGCCACATAGGTTGCCCCCATTAAGGTATCAGGCCGGGTAGTAAATACCGTCAACACGGTGGCCGAGTCATCGTTGACGCGAAAATCAATCTCCGCGCCAAAAGACTGACCGATCCAATTCCGCTGCATGCTCTTGACCGATTCTGGCCATCCGTCCATCTGATCTAGTTCAGTCAGAAGTTCTTCGGCGTAGTCAGTGATTTTCAGAAACCATTGGGCCATTTCNCGACGCTCAACAATAGCACCGGAACGCCAGCCCCGACCCTCGACGACCTGTTCGTTAGCCAATACCGTTTGATCTACCGGGTCCCAATTAACCATCGCGTTTTTGCGGTACACCAAACCCTTTTTGTACAGGCGCACAAANAGCCATTGCTCCCAGCGATAGTATTCCGGATCACAGGTGGCGAACTCTCGCGACCAATCGAAACCAAAACCCAAGCGCTGCATCTGGCCGCGCATGTAGGCAATGTTGTCCTTGGTCCAAGNCGCCGGAGCNACGCCATGTTTAATCGCGGCATTCTCGGCCGGCAAACCAAATGCATCCCAGCCCATAGGCTGCATTACATTGCGACCCTTATGACGTTGGTAACGATTGATGACATCGCCCAGGGTGTAGTTGCGAACATGGCCCATATGCAAGCGACCGCTGGGGTACGGGAACATAGACAAGCAGTAGAATTTTTCCCCGGCGCCCTGGTCGTCACCGACAAAACACTCATTGTCTTGCCAATAGGTTTGCGCGCTGCTCTCCACCTCTTGGGGGTCGTAAATCGGATTCATGGATAGGGGTCTTGTGTCGACTTTAAAACGGCGGCAAGGATACCACCTCGTAGCGAAAATTGAGCGATCCGACCGGGCGTTTAGGCGATTTTTGCCCTATCCGCGAGTGACCGTTGACGGAACGCCAAAATCAGCCCGGCGATAATTATCAACAGCGGCCAATCCCCCATCAGGCGGTAAGGCGTAGCGCCCTGCATAACCTGAAAAGAGGTCGCTAACACACCCTCAACAAATTGCGGCAATTGAGCGCGTATCTGGCCACGGTGGTCGACCACCCCAGTAATGCCGTCGTTGGCGGCGCGCAGCAACCAACGACCGTTCTCCAAAGCTCTCACTCGGGCAATCTGCATATGCTGGTGAGGACCAATGGATCGACCGAACCAGGTGTCATTGGTGAGGGTCATCAATACCCCCGCTTGCTCTGCACGCTTACGCATAGAATTGCCGTAGGCAATTTCATAACAAATGCCGATAGCGGNTTGCANCAGCCGACCATTCAGCGACAACACAACATTATCCTGCTGAGCGGCACCACGAGTCGCATTNGACATAGGTAAATCGAAAAAATCGATGAGTCCACGCAACCAATCCTGCAGTGGCACATAGTCACCAAATGGCACCAAATGATGTTTGGTTACAAGACCCTGGGCCTGACCCAAGCCCAGAGCGGCGTTAAANAATTTGTAACGCGGAGCATTAGTGCTTGTTCCCTCAATATCATGCCGCCATTCCACTCGGGGTGCGCCGATAACAACATTGGTCGCCGCCTGCTTACCTCTTGCGTCCAACGCACTGATAATGCGCTCAGCATCAGCGCCGTAGGCTGTCAGAGCGAATTCTGGCCANACCAAGGCNTCNGCCGACCAATGCGGCTCAGACAGCCTCAGATAGCGATTAACAATAGCCTGGCGTTGGTCGGCATCCCACTTGACCGCCTGATCGACATTACCCTGAACAATGGCCACCGAATGCGCGCCTGATGAGGTGANCCATTGCCATGGCCAGGCGANCAGTACCAGTGCAAGAGGCAACACGATCATTGCGACGGATCCACGGGCAATGGGCAACCGCTGCCAAGCTGCCCGAACACACANNACGCTGCCAATGGTACATACAAGAGCCCAGAAACCGGTGCCCAAGGCGCCCCAAACTGGCAGTAACCCGACAAATAACGAATCCGTCAAACTGTAGCCGACAAATAGCCAAGGNAAGCCTGTGAGTAGCCAGGTCAATGACCACTCCATAAGTGACCAAGCACAACAAAAGATCATTGCGTTAATCCAGGGCGTGGCNACACGCAAACGCTGCATGACCCAACCCACAGGCAGCATGAACAGGGCTAATGCAGCGACGAAGAGTCCAACCAGCAACCCAGCCAGCAGCGGCGACGCGTTACCGTATTGATGAATACTGACGTAAATCCAAGAAGCACCACTGAGGTATTTGCCGACACCGAAAATCCAGGCAAGCAACCCCAGTCGCTGTTGTGAGAGGTGGAGTAATAGGAATAGGCCCGCAGCGGCTAGCAGGCTTAGTGGCCACCAACCATATGGCGCAAAACCAAGGGGAAAGCCAGCGCCCAGCAATAATGCCAGGCCGGCATTACGCCAATCAGTCTTGCGCATCCGCCGCTTCAGAGTGCGCCTTCTCTACCTTCAACAGCCGGATTCTGCGCGATTCAGCGTTAAGCACTTCGAAGCTCATATCAGCAAATACAATGCGCTCGCCGCGCTCTGGTAAATGGCCCAATTGATGTAGAACTAGGCCACCAATAGTGTCGAATTCTTCATCACTAAATTCGGTGGCAAAGTATTCGTTAAAGTCTTCAATGGTTGTATTGGCTTTGACATGAAAGGTGTTGGGCTCGAGCTGCTTTACGAAGCTGTCATCGTCTACGTCGTGTTCATCTTCGATTTCGCCGACAATCTGCTCTAGCACATCTTCAATAGTCACGGCGCCGGAAATCTGGCCGTATTCATCAACCACCAGCGCCATATGGTTACGATTCGCGCGAAACTCTTGCAACAGCACGTTCAGCCGTTTGCTTTCAGGAATCAGTAATGCCGGCCGAATGCAGTCACGCATGGTGAAGCTCTGCTGATTTTCCGGCAGTAATAACGGCAACAGATCTTTAGCATGCAGAATGCCTTTGATGTCATCGACGTTGTCGCCAACAACCGGAAACCGCGAATGCCGCGAATCAACGATCACCGGCAGTAATTCTTCCAGCGTTTGATCTTCGTCGACTACGACCATGGCCGAACGCGGGATCATGATATCCCGGGCATGCATATCAGAAACCTGCAGGGCGCCAAAAATGATATTCAACGCATCCACCTCGATCAGCTGCCGCTCCGCGGCATCACGAAGAATACTTACAAGTTCAGGAAGATTTTCTGGTTCATCCGAAAATAAGTCAGCAAGCCACTCGCGGACGCCCCGTCGCGGCGCAGTATTTTCGGCTGAGTCTCTTAACAACTCAGATGTGTCACTCATAGATGGGAGATAAAGACCTTATGGACTGCCTTTTTAGGTAAGAACCTCGAAAAAAGCAAGGGCTGGTATTCACTTATACGGATCAGCCACACCTAAATTGGCCAAAATCTGGATCTCAACCCGCTCCATCGTCTGCGCTTCGGCCTCATCAACGTGATCGTAACCAAGCAGATGCAGCACGCCATGCACGCACAGATGGGCGACATGATGCGCCACGGTTTTACCCTGCTGCTGAGCCTCCGCAACGGCAACCGGCCAACATAGCGCCAAGTCCCCAAGGGGCAGAGTAACGTTATCCATGCCTGCCGCAGTAAAGCTCAATATATTTGTTGGCGCGTTACGCCCACGGTAGGTCTGGTTCAGATTCTGGGATTCTGCTGAATCACAGACCCGCAGACATACGTCGCGCTGTAGCTGCTCATCAGGCACGATGTCCCGAACCTGCTGAAGAAGCGCGTCCAACCCGTTAACCGGCCCAGCAGCAAACTCTTTGAATGCAGCATGCACCACCGCTGCAGCAACGCCGTCAGCAACCTGCAACTCAATAGCCAAGGTCAGCGGCCGCTATTGGAACTTTGGCTATCGCCTTTTCCGGAGGGCTCGGTAAACGCTTCATAAGCATCAACAATGCGCTGCACTAACGGATGCCGAACCACATCCTTGGAGCCAAAGTGAGTAAAGCTCACTCCCTTAGTCTGCCGTAACACATTGATGACGTTCACTAGTCCGGAATTTTCACCTCGCGGCAAATC
This sequence comes from Gammaproteobacteria bacterium, assembly GCA_002690405.1. GTDB lineage: Bacteria > Pseudomonadota > Gammaproteobacteria > Pseudomonadales > Azotimanducaceae > UBA4421. Next base: position 33,163 of record NZEI01000084.1, on the reverse strand, counting down.
GATTTGGGTGATGTCTCCAGTAACCACTGCAGTGGACCCAAAGCCGATACGCGTTAAGAACATTTTCATTTGCGCCACGGTGGTATTTTGCGATTCATCCAGAATGATATAGGCGTTATTCAAGGTACGGCCACGCATATAGGCCAAGGGCGCCACTTCAATAATATTGCGCTCAATATATTTATTGACCCGCTCAACACCGAGCATTTCGTAAAGCGCGTCGTAGAGGGGCCGTAAGTAGGGATCAATTTTTTGCGCTAGGTCACCAGGTAGAAACCCTAGCTTCTCGCCCGCCTCCACTGCAGGGCGCACCAGTAAAATGCGTGATACCTGTTGCGATTCCAGCGCTTCAACCGCACATGCCACGGCCAGGTACGTTTTTCCGGTACCTGCAGGGCCGACGCCGAAACTGATGTCATGACTGCGTACTGCGCTGACATAAAGCTGCTGATTTCGACCGCGCGGCTTGATGGATTTCTTTAACGTACGAATGACCGGCCCATCTGCTGCTTGATCCGCGGTCTGCTGCTGTTTTTGATCGATTTGGTCTTGGCGTTGTAACAACTCTTCCACTCCTGCTTCCTGCAAAAACAGATGCACCTGATCGGGCTCCAATGTTTGCTGATGCGCTGTTTCTCTATACAACTGGTGCAATAGCGCCTCTGCCGCGCGCACACGGACATCGGGGCCACTAATTTGAAATTCATTACCCCGGTTACGAATGTGTACATCCAACCGCTGTTCGAGCTGTTTGAGATTAGCATCCACCGGGCCAACCAGTATCGCCAGACGCTCCGCATCGTCTGGCTCAAGTAAAGTACGTCGGGTTAATGGAACGACTGTGGCGGGACTCGGCGCTGCCGAGGTTTCTGCAAGGGACCGCGAGGACTCAGTATTTTGTTCGTGCAATGTTCACCATTTAATTTTTAGCTTGCCGCTAGGCCTCAGCTTAAGCCTAAGTACTACGCTGTCAATTGCCCAGCGTCCGTCATTAATCTGCCAGCATCACCCCACGCATAGAGTTAGGCAGCGCTTCGGTAATTTCAACTTCGCAGAATCCGCCAACTAGTTCACTAGGACCAACGAAATTCACCACTCGGTTGTTCTCGGTACGCCCAGCGAGTTGCTTCCCCGTCGGATCTTTCTTCGCAAAACCCGTTACCAGCAGCCGTTGGCGCGTGCCCACCATCGCGTCGGCAATGGCCTCGGCCTGAGTACGCAGAGTTGCTTGCAAATGCTGCAACCGCTGTTTCTTGAGCGACTCCGGCGTATCGTCTGCTAGAGCCGCCGCTGGCGTGCCAGGACGAGCACTGTAGATAAAACTGAAGGACACATCGAAACCCACGCGCTCAATTAAATCCATAGTGGCGTTGAAGTCCTCCTCGGTCTCGCCGGGAAAACCGACAATGAAGTCCGAAGACAGGCTTATATTTGGGCGAATCTCTCGCAGCGCGTTAATTTTATCGATGTATTGCTGAGCGGTATGACCGCGCTTCATCGCCGTCAAAATACGATCTGAACCCGCCTGCACAGGCAGGTGCAAGTGATCGACCAATTGCGGTACGTCGCGGTACGCGTCCAGCAGACTGTCAGAAAAATCCATTGGATGAGAGGTGGTAAAACGAATGCGCTCAACCCCCGCAATGTCTGCGACGTAGTAAATAAGCTCAGCAAGATCCGCTTGATCACCGTCAATGCTCCCCAGATAGGAGTTTACATTTTGCCCAAGCAGATGGATTTCACGTACCCCCTGAGCCACCAGACCACGGACTTCCTGCAGTACTGAATCGACTGAGCGGCTGACCTCTTCGCCCCGGGTATAGGGCACGACACAAAAACTACAGTACTTACTGCATCCCTCCATGATCGACACGAATGCGGAGGGACCATCCATTTTGGGTTCTGGTAACCGATCGAACTTTTCCACTTCGGGAAATGTGACATCAACTACCGACAGCAGATTCTGCTTACGACTGTCTAACATCTCCGGTAAACGATGAATCGTCTGTGGGCCAAATACCATGTCCACCACCGGTGCACGACGCATGATGGCATCGCCTTCCTGACTGGCCACACAACCGCCCACACCAATGACTAGGTCAGGGCGCTCAGATTTAAGTTTTTGCCAGCGACCAAGTTGATGGAAAACTTTCTCTTGAGCTTTTTCGCGAATAGAGCAGGTATTGAGCAACAATACATCCGCATCTGCTTCATTTTCAGCGCGCTCATAGCCCTGAGTTTCGCGCAGCACGTCGTACATACGCGCTGAGTCGTACTCATTCATCTGGCAGCCATGAGTTTTTACAAAAAGCTTTTTAGCCATGCTCACTAAACCATTGCAGGGGCGGCGATTATACGCAAAGTACAGCGCCACCATAGTCTCAAAGCACGCCCTAAATACCCTTGAAAAGCGTCCGCCGATCCCCAACTATCTCGCACGAGCACATACCGTTCGAAATCTTGATAAAGGCAAGCTATATGGCCGCTAAAGAAATGACTGAAAACACCTATCGGATCCTCTTCCATAATCAGGGTCAAATCTACGAGGTGTATGCGCGCAGCATCTATCAAAGCGATTTATACGGATTTGTTGAAGTCGAAGACTACGTGTTCGGCAACCATTCGCAAATGCTCATCGACCCAGCAGAAGATCGCCTGCGCAGCGAGTTTGAAGGCGTGCAGCGCTCGTATATCCCAATGCACGCCATAGTGCGCATCGACGAGGTCGAAAAAGAGGGCGTCGCGAAAATCACTACCGGTTCCGGGGAGAAAGTTACACCCTTCCCCATGCCNATGCCCAAGGACAAAGGCTAATAACCCTCCTCNAACAACGGAAACGCACTTAGCACATGGCTTGCTCCGAGGGGTTGCTCTCGGTGCAGTAGCCCGGGGTGCAGATCAGCAACATCCGCCATCCCAGTTAACGCCAACGAAATTTGGATTTCGCGCTCTAGAATCGACAAGCCACGCAGAATTGCCGGAGCACCACCAGCCGCTGCCGCAAGGGCTTCGAAGCGCCCCATGCCAACCGCTGTGGCACCTAGGCATAGGCCCTTGATCACATCAGCGCCGCGCATAAAACCGCCGTCTACCACCACCGGCACACGACCCGCCACNGCCTCTACCACCGCTGGCAGNGCATCAATACANGCTACCGTGTGGTCGAGTTGACGACCGCCATGATTCGAGACGTAGACCACATCAACACCGGCGTCTACNCACTGCTTAGCGTCCTCAGGGTGCATAACACCCTTAACGACCAATGGGATATCGAACTTTTCCTTAATGTGCGCGACCGTATCCCAGTTCATNGTGGACTGATAATTAACGCCAGTTTGGTCGAGCATGGTGCCCGTCGCCATGCGCGCTTGCATGGGCACATAGCCNTTCATAATGTCACGCTCACGCCGCGAGTAGACCTGCGTATCTGCAGTGAGACAGAAGCCGATATAGCCACAGCTAATGGTGCGCTCAATCTGATCATCCAACCAAGCCTGATCGCCAGACAAGTACAGCTGATAAATACGCGGGCCGGGAACATTTTGAGCGACGGTCTCAAAATCCGGCATNCATGAAGAGCTGAGAATCTGCAGCACCCCGAAGTCCGCAGCAGCCTGAGCAACTGCAGNNCCCCCATCTTTAGTGAACGCCTGCACCGAGCCAATCGGCGGCAACANCACTGGAATCCGTAACGTTTGACCNAGAATCTGNGTNGTNGTTTTNACATCACTGACGTCGCGCAGAATGCGCGGCAAAAACGTCCATGAGTCTAAGGCCCCACGGTTGCGACGCAGCGATGCTTCAGTATCTGCCGCACCAACCAAGTAATCCCAATCGCCCTTATCTAGATTGCTTCGCGCAGATCTAACAATATCTGTTAGTGTTTTGAAATCCCCCACGCCGCCTCCTCACTCTTAGATAACGCCATAAAGTTCATGGCATGAAATTACTCTCAGGGTAAACTAGCTGCCAACACAGACACAACGACAGGATAGTTCCATGGCAGGTATGGTCATCATCGGCGCCGGTCACGCAGCGGGCCAAGCAGCGGCAAGTTTGCGACAGGAAAAGTACACTGGCCCCATCACCATCATTGGCGACGAGCCACACTTACCATATCAGCGGCCCCCGCTGTCAAAAGCCTATCTATCTGGCAGCCAAGAAGTCGAACGGGTTTATCTGAGGGCAGAAAAATTTTATCAGGACAAAGACATCGACCTGAAACTTTCCACCCGGGCAACGGCAATCGACCCAGACGCCAAAGTTGTTGAACTAGCAGACGGCAGTAGCATCGACTATGACAAATTGCTGATTAGCACCGGCTCGCGACCGCGCATATTGAACATTCCCGGCAGCGACCTGGGTGGCATTCATTACCTACGTACCATTGACGACGTAGACGGAATACGCGCCGAGATGCGCGAAGGCGCTAATTTGGTCATCGTCGGCGGAGGCTACATTGGCCTCGAAGTGGCCGCCGTTGGCGTCGAACAGGGCCTCAACGTACATGTCTTAGAGATGGAAGAGCGCATCCTACAGCGNGTAACCACNCCCACAATGTCCAAGTATTACGACGAATTGCATAGAGGCCGTGGGGTCAACATCCATACCAATACGGGCGTCACCGGCTTCAGCGGTGACGGCAAGGTGCAAAAAGTATTGTGCGGAGACACTGAATTCGCTGCAGATATGGTCATCGTCGGCATCGGCATCGTGCCAAATATCGAATTGGCTCAAGCAGCGGGATTAACTTGCGACAATGGCATTGTGGTAGACGACCACTGTCAAACCTCAAACCCCGACATTTACGCCGCCGGCGACTGCACGAACCATCCAAATGCATTANTGGATCGAAGATTACGCCTAGAGTCGGTACCGAATGCTATGGATCAGGCGCGCACTAGTGCTGCTAACATGCTGGGCGGCGATAAAAGCTATGCCGCAATTCCCTGGTTTTGGTCCGATCAATACGAGCTGAAACTACAGATGGTGGGATTTTCTGCAGACGGCAATCGCGAGGTGCTGCGGGGCGATATGGCGGCTAATCAGTTCGCTGTCTTCTATCTAAAAGACAACACCGTTGTTGCAGCGGATGCGGTGAACAGCCCCAAGGAATTCATGCTGTGTAAACAACTGGTGGGTAAGGAGGCTGATGCCGCAGTCCTAGCAGACAGCACCAGCGACCTAAAGTCGCTATTGGCATAACCAGTNGCNGCACAGCTACAGGCCTAGGACCTGCTTGGCAATGATGTTGTGTTGTACCTCGGAAGANCCACCAGCAATGGTGAATCCGCGATGGTGATAACGGCCTGAGGCGATATATTCCGCCCAATCAGGGGTCACAGCGGCGCCGCCCGTAGCGGTATCTAGGGGTAAGGCAAGGTAGTCGATCAGCGTAAACAGCACTTCGTCCTGAGCCTGCACCAGCTCGCTGCCTTTAAGTTTTAGCATGCTCGGTTCGGCCCCGATATCACCACCGCCATCAAATGCGGTNAGAATTCGCAGGCTGGTTGTTTCCAATGCCTGCAGACGAATATCCAATTCGTTAACCGCCTTACGAGTTGCATCCAGCACCGCCGAACCACGCGACAACTGATGTTCTAGCGTCTCTCGCAGATTCGCTAATATGCGACGATTTTCTGCCACCCGCGACACCATCAACCGCTCATCACCCAGCAAGCTCTTGGCCACCGTCCAACCACGATCCTCATCGCCCAAGCGCTGACTCATCGGCACTCGCACATCTTCAAAAAACACCTGATTCCAAAGGCGCTTGCCGTTAAACGCATACAGGGGCTTCACCGTAACGCCCGGCGAGGTCATATCGAACAATAGAAAGCTGATACCTTTTTGCTGTTGAACATCAGGATTAGTGCGTACAAGGCAAAAAATCCAATCCGCGTGCTCAGCACCAGATGTCCAGATCTTCGAGCCGTTAATCAGATAATCGTCACCGTCGCGTTGCGCCCGGGTGCGTACGCTCGCCAAATCGGAGCCCGCCTGGGGCTCTGAGTAGCCCTGACAAAACCATAAATCTGCATTGCGAATTTTGGGTAAAAACTCAGCTTTTTGTGTCTCGCTACCGTATTTGATGATCGCCGGACCAACCATGTTAAAGCCGAAACCAGACAATGCCGGAGCGTGGAATTTTCGGCACGCCACATCAAAAATATGCCGATAAGTTAAGTTCCAGCCGGTTCCACCGTAGGCAACTGGCCAATTCGGCGCAGCCCAACCCTGAGCATTAAGAATACGTGTCCATTCTGTCAGTTCATCTTTCGAGATGGACGCGCCATTGCGCACTTTTGCTGCCGTTTGGCTCGGCAAATTAGCGGCTAGAAACTCTTCCACCTGCTGCTGAAAGGCCAACTGCTCCGCTGAAAATTGAAAACGCATACGCCCTAGTCTCCCAAATCCTTCTGGCCCCATCATAGGCTTGAGAGTGATAGACTCAAGTCATGCATACCACTATCGAAATAAGTAAAGAGTACCTGCACTTTGCCGCAGCCCACTTCACCCTGTTCAGCGCCACTGAGCGGGAGAATCTGCATGGCCATAATTTTCAGGTCACCTTGAACGCGACCGCGCCAGTTCATGACGATGGCCTGACGTTCGACTACAACATTTTGAAAAAAACACTCAAGGCGCTGTGTGACGAATACGACGAACAAGTGCTTATGCCCACCCAATCGCCCTATTTGGAATTTGAGAAAGACAACGAGTTCACCTACGTGCTCTTCAACGGCGAACGCATACCCTTTCTCGATCGCGACCTGACGCTACTGCCGATCCGCAATGTCACCGTCGAGGAGTTGGCTCATCACTTTCTCGATCGCTTAGTTGCAGACGCAACCATCGCGGCCCTGGATATTGAGCATTTGTTAGTGCGCTGCGCGTCCGGAGAAGGCCANTGGGCACANGCTGAATGGTGGTCAGANCCATCCTAGCGAAGACAGAGTTGCGACAGCCAAATATCATCAGACCGCATTCACAGCTACCAGTATGGTCGTACTACATTAGCCTGAGTGCAGTCCGCTACCGGCCTAAATTATCATTCCAGATAANCGCTTATCTGGGCAGGAGCTGCGCCGCCACTTGGCTATCTTGGCCGCTGGTGACCCGGGCCTATTTAGTTCAACCTACGCTTAAAATTTAAGGACGTCTCTATGCCACATCTTGTCATCACCGGCGCCAGTGCGGGGATTGGTGCAGCAACCGCCGAACTCTTTCAAAACAACGGCTTTNACATTGTTAACCTGTCGCGCAAACCGTGCCCGGTGGCCGGCGTAACCAACATCCCATGTGACTTAGCGCAGCCAGATTTCATTCAGAAAATCCAAAACGACCTATTAAATGCGCTAGGCGACNGCGCCCAGATCGCGCTGATTCATAACGCCGCGTTGCTGATCAATGACAACATCGCCAGCACTGACTCGGAGCAACTGCGACGCGTACTGGAAATCAATGTNGTCGCTGCAAGCAGCCTTAACCAGCTACTGATACCGCGCATGGGTNCTGGCTCCTCNGTGCTNTACGTGGGTTCTACNTTGGGTGAAAAAGCGGTACCAAATAGCTTCACCTACGCCACCAGCAAACATGCGGTTATCGGCATGATGCGNGCCACCTGCCAGGACCTAGCNGGCAGCGGCGTACACACTGTCTGCATTAATCCGGGNTTTACCAATACTGAGATGCTGCGCGAACACGTGCCGGCGGATGTCATGCCACAAATCGCCGCTATGAGTGCATTCGAGCGCTTGATCGAGCCAGAAGAAATAGCTACCGCGCTGTTATTTGCCGCCCAAAACCCCGTGCTCAACGGCGCCGCCATCAACGCCAATCTTGGACAAATCGAACGCTAGCCTCGGCGCTCAGAGGTTAGTTGCTTCCTCATTTTCGCCGAGACCAAGGTAGACCCTTAGATAACGCACTGCGAGATAAATAGGGCCAGTGTCCAGNGCAGCTACCACCAACTTGAATACGTAGCCTGATGCAATAAGCGCCAACAGTTGTGGCCACACCGGCTCGCTGTCGTTCAAAGGTAAAAAAGACGCCGCTGCGATGTAGGTCACCAAGATCACAGCTGTAGAGTCAACCAGTTGGCTGAACATAGTGGATACATTGTTGCGCAACCATAGATGCCGGCCCTTAGTGAGCCGTTTCATCCAGTGAAAAATCCGTACATCNCAAAACTGCGCCACTAGGTAGGCAACCATTGAAGCAGCCACCGCACCAAATGCGGCGTCTTTGACTTCAAAGAATACAGGTTTACGCCCGGCAGCATCGATGAGCGGAGCACCAGTGGCTGGGTCTACCCCGGCGCCAGGCAGGACGCTGCCCAGCCATAACAAAAACACCACCCAAACATTCAGCAACAAACCCACNAAAACCATGTCGCGNGCTTTTTCTTCGCCAAACAGCTCACTGATCAGGTCAGTACACATGAACGTTACTGGATAGGGCAGCACCCCGACCGCCACGATCATGGGAATTTGTAGCCCGAAAACAGTGAAGGAAAAATCCAGAAACCGCGTAACACCCAAAATATTGAGCATCGCGAGAGTGCCAAGAAACATCCCCGACAATACGAAGAACACCCGTTGGCGACGTTTCTGGTAAATAGCTTCCGTCATCTCTGTCTCCAAAANCAAATCAATGCCAATCCTGCGTCAGCGCGGATTTTCCACCCATTGCTGGTTCACACAATTNTCTAAGCCATTGCCGTCGAGGTATTTGATCGCCACCTCGCCACCTTTAAAGCGCATGTCATAAACGCTCTCGGGGGTAAAAAACGCAGAGTGCGGCGTAATCAATAGTCGGTGATCTATCCACTCCTCNTCCGCGGCCCANGCCTTAATCAATGGATGGTCAGGATTTGCCGGCTCCTCTGGNAACACGTCCAGACCACAGGCCTGAATCATATTTTCCTGCATCGCCGTATATAGNTCATCAAGGTCAATAATTGGCCCACGTGCGGTATTCACTAGCACTAAGCCGGGTTTCGACGCTGACAGCACTTGCANATTNATGAGTTTCTCAGTGGTCGGACCCAGCGGCAGATGTAAGCTGACCACATCGCATTGGCCAAACAATTCCTCAAGCGAATGCACGCGACGAATCCCAACGGCCANCTCNGCACCGTTTTCACGATAGGGGTCGTACATCACCACATCCATACCAAACGCTTTTGCGCGCAGCACAGCGGCAGTACCTATCCGGCCCAGACCCACCACACCAAAGACACAGGAGGAAAGTCGTTTACCAAAGGGATTTAACGCCGGGCGCCACAGCCCCTTGGGGTCTTTTTTAAGCTCACGGGTATGAAAGGTAATGCCCTTCATCAGAGACAACATCAGCGCCATAGCGTGGTCGGCCACTTCCTGAGTGCCATAGTCAGGCACGTTACAGACCGGCAATCCTAGTGCCCCCCAAGCAGCCAAATCCAGATTATCGAAACCGACTTTGGGGGTTACAACGATCCGGCACTTTTTCAGTTTGGCACGGTATTCCGCNGGGATATCGTTAACGGTCACAATACCGTCGCAATTTTCCCACTGCTCGTCGGTCACGTCNTCGAAGCGCTCGCAAAACTCTGCGCGGTGCTCGCCCACACTNCTTGTTTCGATGTCTCGACCATCGGGCCAGCGCATCGCAGGCCATAAAATTCGGTACGTCATCTTTCCCCCTAATTAATCCGCGAAATGATGTTACAACCCGTCTAATGTTTCCGCTAGCAAAGCAACACTGGCGCGCAATATCGGCTCCTGCAAACCGCCCAAGCGTATGCGCGTGGCAATCATATGAGTCATGCCCAAGGACTGCTGGTATTCCTGTACGCGCTCGCGAACGAAACTCGGTTCACCAATAATGGTCCAATCGTCAATGCTTTCACCGTCCTGCAAACGGCTATTGTCGGCCTGAGCGGCAAGNGCTTCACGCAGCCGCTGACACTCACTGGTATCACGGCTGACAAATACTGTGCGCATCAGCGGCACCACCGCAGGTGGGGTTACCCCTGCGGCTACCGCAGCCGCCTGATGCTGAGCGTAGTTTTCACCCAGCGTGCCCAGACTTTCCATTGGCGACGACAAATAAGGCAATCCCAATCCACCGGCTTGAGCCAGCGCCTTNGGACCAAACGCTGCAACCCAAATCGGCGGCTCCGGCAGTTGCGCAGGCCGCGGATAAACCTTAATCGCNTTNTCGGGTTCGTTGTCTAGCGTCACCGCTTCGCCNGCCCAAGCGCGACGCATAATGTCTAAAGTCCATGCAAAGATTCTGCGCTTTTCCGCCACCGGCACGTGAAAGGCGCGCAACATTTCCGGCGCATAACCACGGCCCACGCCAAGAATAAGACGACCGCCGCTCATTTGATCGAATACCGCNACTTGTTCAGCCGCCTGCAACGGATTACGCAGAGTCANTAAATAAGAGGTTGTACCCAACTTGATCGTTTTTGTAACACCCGCTACCGCGGCCAGCAGCGTCAATGGATCGGGTAGCGCGCTCTCGCCGAAATGATTTTCTGGTAGCCATAGCGATTGGTAACCGCACTCTTCAGCAAATTGCGCCTGATCACACAAACTGTGCGCCGAAAGATTAGAAAAATTCCACGGTGTTAAACCCAAATGCAACTTAGTCACGATGCTCCTTAAACGCAGTTATTGCACTTGCTGTAATTTAGCCGCCTCATTGTCAAAACGTTGCATGAGCAACATCGCGCGCATGGTCGCCATCACCGCCGACGTATGCCGCTGGTGGGCAAAATCCTGATACAGCGGATCGTCCTCCAACAGCAGGCAGGTTTCCTCGCCACAGCGAAAACTGGTTCGCTCACCGAACTTATTGCCTGCAGGGCCATAGTTGCCAAATTCATCTGCCGCACCGAATTGCCAGAAAGCCGTCCACTGGGTAGGAAGGCCCTCGATAGGGGCGCGTACACTGACAATGGTTTCTTGGGCCGTGGCTTCCAACAATTGCTGCAATCCCGGTCTGGCGTCAGGAGTCTGCAGAACCTCAGCAAAGGCCACGAGTTCTGAACACCGATTGGCTAAGGTGCGTTCTAAGCGTTCAACGTCCACGTTGAATCGGTCAAAGCGGTCGAAGAAAGAAAAGCGCCACCAGCGGCTGGTAAAAACCGGCACCACGCGGGGCGGCGACGTCACATCCTGCAGATAACTCAGCAGCCGGCCAAAGGTTTTGAGGCGCTTTTGCCGGTCGCTCGTTTGCTCAAGCTCCCGATTCAAGCCGTTAAAATGGTCATGAAATCGCGTATCGATTAGCCCCAGAGCGGCACGGCTTTGGGCGGCGTCACGGTTGTAGTAATTCCAGCGAAACATGCGCCAAAACACGTTGCTATCGGCCTGAGCGATATTAGCGCGCACTACATAGCGGGTATCTAGAGCCGACAATGGTTGCAGCTCTGATGTTTGATCGCAGCGACTTAGCTGTTTCGCGGCCAAAAACGTTAACTGCTGATGCACCGCGCTTTCATAGCCAAAAGCAGGCATAGCCGCAATCAGCAACAGCCACGCAAGCGAGCGTGAACAAGCACTGCGAAAACCACTTAGAGTGAATCTAGGCCACATAAAACGGCGGCCGTGTTGGTAACGGGATGACGTGCTCATCAGTTTCTAATTCGTCCAGCAGTTGCTGCAGCGTCTTACCGGTATTTGGCCAAACCACGTCGGGTACCAACTCTACTGCCGGCTGCAGCACGAACAGCCGGTTCTTGGCCCGCGGATGCGGTAACACAAAGTTTTCTGTGTCACGAAGCTCATCGTCAAACAGCAACAGGTCCAAATCCAATTCGCGCGGTGCGTTACGTACATGTTTTTCGCCCCGGCCAAACTCGCGCTCCAAGTGCTTTAGTTCAACCAGCAGCTGCTCCGGCAGCAAACCATCAATGGGGTCAAAAACTGCAGCCGAATTCACAAAATCGCCAGAGTCTGGCGGGCAGTCAACCGGCGTGGTGCGCCACAGTCGCGAGCTGCGCAAACTCCCCGGCTGCGCGAAACGGACTAAAGCCTCAATCGCCGCAACCATCGTTTGCGTTGAATCTCCACGGTTCGACCCGAGCCCTAACAGCACCATCTACAGCAACTCTTAACTATGAACTACCAAAATATAGAGAACAGGACGGAAAGCAACCGCAAACCACCCAAGATCTGGGCAAATTATCAAATCTGAAACAATAGCTTTAAGCCACCCACTGGTATTGCTGAGGCGAGTGTTTAACGACGCGGCATCTGCCGTTGCAGGCCGCTAACTCCGCGCATTTATCGAATAGTAATCGGGCCAAACCGCCCATTGCGGTAAACCCGCAACATTAGGCTTCGATTGTCTCGCCGCACCGCTTCGCGCAGCTCGGCGATATCCGTGACCGTATTGCGGTTGGCACCCACAATGATATCTCCGGAGCGCAACCCATATGCGTAGGCCGAACTATTGATCATAACTTCGGCGACCAATACGCCACCGCCAAGATCATCTGCAGCGCCGAGATTCTGCAGCACCACACCGTTCAGCCGCGGACTTATTCGCTGCCCGGCCAGCTGTTCCTGGGTGTCCGCAAAAATCTCCAGCGTCAGTGTTTGCTGCTCGCCTTGGCGCACCAACACAATGTCCAAGCGATCGCCAATAAACATCACTGCCGCCTGATTCTCGAAGTCCGCAACACTGGTGATTTTCTTATCGCCCATTTGCACGATGACATCGCCCGGCGTGAGTCCAGCTTTTTCCGCAGAACTCGCGGGCTGAACATCTACCACCACCACACCCGCCGGCGCCCCGTCGGCCGGCAATACATCAAAGGCTTTCGCCAGTTCGCGATTGAGCGGCTGTACGACCGCTCCGACATAGCCTCGATTAACCTCACCGTTTTCGATCAATTCGGCAATAATCGCGGCAGTCATATTGGCCGGAATCGCAAAACCAATGCCCACATTCCCGCCGCTGGGTGCGTAGATCGCAGTATTAATACCTACCAGATCACCACGCAGATCCACTAATGCACCGCCTGAGTTGCCAGGATTGATGGGTGCATCGGTCTGAATAAAATCTTCATAGCCCTCTATGCCCAGACCACTGCGGCCCAAGGCACTGACAATACCGCTGGTTACCGTTTGATTCAGACCAAAGGGATTGCCGATGGCGACTACAAAGTCGCCAACCCGCAACGCGGCACTGTCGGCAAATTGAATGGCCACAAGGTTCTGTGCTGAAACCTTCAACAGCGCCAGGTCGACTTGGGGATCACGGCCCACCAGTTCGGCGTCCAAGGTGCGGCCGTCAGAGAGACCAACGGTGATTTCATCAGCGCCGTCGATGACATGGTTGTTGGTAACGATATAGCCCTCGGCCGCATCAACCACCACCCCCGAGCCAGCGCTTTGGGTCCGACGGTAGCGGCGCCGGCTTTCAGGGATATTAAAAAAGCGCCGAAAAAACGGATCCGCCAATAAGCGATTGTGCTCAACTACCGTTGAGCGAGTAGCAATATTAACGACGGCCGGATTAGCCCGCTCCAGCATGTCGGCAAGACTCGGCAGCGCAATCGTAGACTTACCATCCGCATCGGCAATCGCCGCAGGCAGTGCCGCCTGCGCCGTCCCAAAGACCACACAGAAAAATATCCCAAGCGTAAATCGATACCGCATTGCTCTCGCCACGGGCTAAGTCACTCCAGCTATTTTAGGTACTTGTGTTGTGGGAATCAGCACTGGCGACCCACACCACCACAAAGGCTACTAACGACGTTACTAACGCACCAACATAGGCAAAAGTATAGGACCCGAGGATGTCAAAAACCCAGCCCAAGCAGAAGGGTCCGACAGCCACGCCCAATACCGAAATTGCATTGGCACGCGCAAACAATTGAGGATAAATATCTACCGGAAACCGTTCGGCTAACCACAATGGCTGAGTCATCAGCAAATTTCCCACGCTCAAGCCAAATACTGCTGCAGCGATCACTCCAACTACCCCGTTCGGTGCCAAAGCGATCAACGCCATCCCCACACTTTGCAGCAGCAAGTTACCTAGTGCGAACCAGCGAATCGGTATCCGACTCACCAGCCAGCCGCCAAAAAACCGGCCGCCAATGCTGGCAATGGACAATGCCTGCACCGCCATCGCCGCCATGCCAAAACCACCCAGCAACTCCACGCGGCTATAAAGGTGCGCAATGCCGCCTACCTGAGACGCCATAATAAGCACATAGGCTAGGGCCAAAAGCACATAAAACCGGCTGCGCAGCGCCGCCGCTAGGTCGGCGGCGAGAGTCTCTGATTGCTGTTGCTGAGCCTCAGCGGATTCGGCCGCGCCTGTTGCAGCATTAGGAAATCGTAAAAACAGCGCGATGGGCACAACTGTAACAATCAAGAACGCGCCCAGCCCGTGCATGGTCAGATCTAGACCTAAGGCATTCATAGAATAGGCAGAGATGGGTGTGATCAAAAAACCGCCCAGCGATAGCCCGGTCGACGCAATGGCGAGGGCCATAGAACGCTCAGGCCCGGGAAACCAGCGAGTGATCAGCGTAGTAGAAATAACGATGGAGATACCGGCATTACCGACACCAAATAGCGAAAACAGCAGGTAGACCTGCCACAGGGTATCGGCAAAACCCACCAACCCCACCGATATACCCGAAACCAAGGCTCCAACGATCACAACCTTGCGTACCGACCAGACCCGCAATAAGTCAGCCACATACAGGCCAGCAACACCGCCCACCACAAAAAATAGGCTCACGGCAAAAGAGATGTCCGCCAGCGAAACCGCCAGTTCTACCGCTAGCCGGTTAATGTACACCGACATATTGTAGAACCCCAACCCCGAACTAACAGTCTGCATAAGCAACGTCAGCGCAACGATCACCCATCCGGCACGATTACCCGCCGGCAGGTCAGAGGAGTTCTGTAAATCGGGAGATAACGCCATAAAACCGATCAACCTTGATAAAAAAACGCGCTGACTCAAAGCACTCAGCCGTCTGAGCAAAACCCGGAGCACGCGCAGGGGCGCGAGCGCGCAACACTATAGAACCGACCCAATAAAAGGTCTATCGTGCTGCTCTTCAGAAAACAAACAGGGAAGAGAGCGTGGAGCTAGAAAATAAAATCATCGTGGTCACCGGCGGCGCCAGCGGCATCGGCAGAGAAATGTGCCGGCGCTTCGCACGTGAGGGCGCAAAGAAAATTGTCGTCGCTGATTTAGACGCTGCAGGCGCTGCTGCCGTGGCGGAGGAGATCGACGGCATCGCAATGGGTGTGGATGTCAGCGATGAATCCCAGATTGTTAACTTGATCGAGACCACCGAAAACGATGTNGGCCCCATCGATCTGTTCTGCTCCAATGCGGGTATCGGCATCGGCCGNGGCATCGACACGGCAGATGAAGTTTGGCAAACCATTTGGGAGGTCAACACCATGGCCCATGTGTGGGCAGCTCGCGCGCTGGTTCCGCGCATGATCGCGCGGGGTGGCGGCTATCTGTTGAACACATCGTCAGCAGCCGGACTGCTTAGCCAAATTGGCTCAGTAACCTATGCGGTAACAAAACACGCGGCAGTTGCATTGGCTGAATGGTTGTCAATCACCTATGGCGACCGCGGCATCAAGGTATCGGTACTGTGTCCACAAGCGGTGCGCACAGCGATGACCGCCAACGGCCCAGGCGTTGCCGGAGTCGACGGCATGATCGAGCCCGAAGCGGCGGTTGAGGCCGTAGTAGAAACCCTGCGCGAAGAGCGATTTTTGGTCTTACCGCACCCGGAGGTTGCCGAGTACATTAAACGTAAGACCTCGGACTATGATCGCTGGCTTACCGGCATGCGGCGCCTGCAGCAACAGTACCGTCGCACAGACAGCTGATTAGCCCGCGTCTTCTATGTAGCCGTTTAACCGCAGAGCTTCAAGCAGACCCACGAGGATCAGATCAGAGATCACGTGGTCAAATAAATCCTCGCGGTCAAACAGGTGGGCGAAACCGCCGGTGGCAATCACCACTGGCGGTTCCTCAGCAAATACTTCCGCACTGATGCGCGAAGTCAGTTCGCGCACCATGCCAACGTTACTCCAATAGAGACCTCGCTGGATGCTTTCCGTCGTAGTCTTACCCATCGCCTCCTTGGCGGGTTTGATTTCTACCGACGGTAATTTGGCAGTTTTAGATTCCAGAGCTTCCATAGCCAAACGGATGCCGGGCATGATGTTGCCACCCAAGAANACCCGCTCTTTGGACACNGCACAGACCGTGGTGGCAGTACCAAAGTCGACAACAATAAGATTGCGCTCAGGAAANAATTTAACCGCCCCCATGGCATCAGCAATACGNTCGCTGCCCACTTCCTTGGGGTCTTTGTAGCCAATCTGCAAACCGGTTTTTAANCCCGGCCGCAACACCATGGGGTCGACGTCAAAATACTTCTGACAGCATGCCCATAGGGTGTAGTTCAATTCAGGTACTACCGACGAAATGCCAATGGTCTTGATGGCTTCGGGCGCCACGCCGTTCTCGCGTAAAGCGCCACGCAGGAATACCCCGATTTCATCCGACGAACTGCGCGATGTTGAGGCGTAGCGAAATTGCACACTCAATTCGCCGCGGTCAAAAACTCCGCAATAGATCTGACTATTACCAACGTCGAGTACAAGAATCATGGCTTATTCCAAAGTTACTAATGCCCACCCACCAATTGTGGTGGTGGGCAATTATCAATTAACCGTACCTCGCCACCGCCGCTGGGCAGCACTATGGCGCCAAAACGCCGACCGGCGTGGGTTTCCACATAATCTACCCGCGCGCCCAGCGCTTGCAGCTGCGCAACCGCCGCGTCATCACTCGGTGCGCTGTGCAGGATCTTATTAAACTGCCCAGCCTTGGCGCGCGCGCATTCATCCAGCAATTGATTACGCGACGACATGGCCAACCCGTCCGCTTCGCGCACGGTATCGCAACCAACGATTTGTACCGGTAAAAAGAACGCCGCACTCATATCTTGAATCAAGCGAAACTGCTGATAATCCTTGAGGCCGAAATACGCTTTATCTGGACTAACAATGTTTAACAGCTTCATCACCACGGTCAGCACACCGGTAAAATGCCCCGGCCGATCAGCCCCACACAACCCCTTACTAAATCGGGTCTCGTCCAACTGAAAGCTAAAGTCGTCCGGATAGATCTGGCCGTAGGTAGGCAACAGTACCGCGTCCACCCCTGCCTGTTCTGCCATCTGCAAATCAGCATCTAAGGTAGCAGGGTAGGCTGCTAGATCTTTGGGATCGTTAAACTGAGTAGCGTTAAGGTAGATACTCAGCGCGGTCTTGCTGTTTTCAGCCACACAGCGCTGCAATAGCGACTGATGCCCAGCATGCAGCGCACCCATGGTCGGCACAAAGCCTAGGCCTTCATCACCAAGCCCACGGCGCCAATCACGCCACTGCTCCAGATCAGAAAAGACTTTCACTGATAAGCTTCCTGACAGGTGGGAAATGCCCCTTCTGCCACGTCATTGTGAAAATGATTCACCGCGTCTGTGAGCGCTTGATGGCCGGCCATGTAATGCCGCAAAAACTTTGGCTTAAAGTCTGCCTGCATGCCCAATAAGTCCTGCAATACCAACACCTGACCGTCAGTAAAGGGGCCCGCACCGATGCCAATGGTGGGGATAGACAAGGCCTGAGAAATTTTCCGGCCAAGCATTTGCGGTACGCATTCAAGCACCAGAGCAAAACAGCCCGCCTGCTCCAGAGCCTTGGCATCCGCCAGTATCTGCTCTGCCGCCGCCTCAGCGCGACCTTGTACCTTGTGGCCACCAAAAGCCTCAACAGACTGTGGGGTTAAACCCAAGTGGCCCATAACCGGCACACCAGACTCGACAATGCGCGCCATCAGATCAAGCTGCCCAGCAGCACCTTCAATCTTCACCGCGTTGCTGCCGGCACGCATCAGTTGCGCGACCCCTTCCAAAGCCACGTCTTGGCTATACCGGGCCTGCATAAATGGCATGTCGCCGACAATAAATTTGCTCGGTGCGCCACGACGTACCGCGGCAATGTGCGTTGCCATCATGTCCACAGTGGCGTGCACTGTGCTTGGAAACCCGTGCATAACCATGGCCAAACTGTCGCCCACCAGAATAGTGTCGACATCCGTTTGGTCGAGGATTTGTGCCGACCAAAAGTCGTAACACGTCACCATAGAGAGTTTTTCGCCACAGACTTTGCGGCGTGCGAAATCATTAATGTTCATTGAATCAGTGCTCCACGCAACAGGAACACCGTGTTCGATTGCACGAACAAGCTAACAAGTAACATACCGGCGCTTCCTGGTACCTGCCTAAAAGATCAGGTCCTCACGTTGTATGAATCAGATCGAAAAGATCCCCCCAGTCTCTGCCTGCAAGCCTTTAGGGCTAGCTGTGGTCAGAGCTTGGGCGCAAAGTACCGTAACCAGGTTAGCCTGTCGATAGGCACTAACCCGATTGATAACCGTTCATGGTTACCACCGCCTTACCGATAACCTCGCGATTTTCCAACAAGCGCATAGCGTCCACTGCCTGTTCTAGAGGCAGCGCATGGCTGATGTAGGGATCGATCTCGCCAGCCTCGGCCATGGCGTGCAAACGGTCACGATTCTCCTGACCCTTTACCGGGTCTAGCCGGCCGTATTCACCAGCCCGCACACCGATGACTGATAGCTGCTTAATCAGAATTAAATTTACCGCCGCCTGCGGCCAACGGCCGCTGGTAAAGCCAATGGTTAACAGCCGCCCGCCAACGTTGACACAGCGCATGCTCTCATCAAATACGTCGCCACCCACCGGGTCGTACACCACATCGGCACCGCGCCCCCCGGTAAGCGCCTTCACCTGATCGCGAAAGCCGCCTAACGAACCATCCGCTTGAGTGTAGTTAATAACATGGTCAGCCCCACGCGACTGCACCACTGCTAACTTATCGTCGCGGCCGCCGGTACCGATGACCTGAGCACCGAAGTATTTGCCCAAATCCACCGCCGCCATGCCGACACCACCGGTAGCGCCGTGCACGAGCAAATGTTCGCCGGGCTGCAAATCACCGCGCCGGTACAGGGCGACATAGGCCGTTAAATACGCGGTTTGATAACTGGCCGCCTTGGCGTANTCCATNCCCTTAGGCAACGGCTTCAGCTGGGACTCATCCACTACCACGGCCTCGGCAAACCCGCCGTAACGCATACTGATAATGACCGCATCACCTTCTTTTACCGAAACCCCCGGCCCACAGGCCTCCACATCGCCGGCCGCTTCACCCCCGGGGGCAAAGGGCAATGGCGGCTTAAACTGATATTTGCCCTGAATCATCAATAGATCTGGGAAGTTCACCGCACAGGCTTTTAGGCGCACCCGCACCTGTCCGGGGCCGGGCGCAGGCAAGTCCACCTCACGCAATACCACCGAGCCAATGTCTTCCGAAATCGCGTCNCACATAACCGCGTTAATTCGCGTCATAAAGCCTCCCCACGTTGTTACAAGGTGCCNACAAACCCATGGTCACCCGGGCGGCGACCTNAGCACCGCGCATGCCTAGATGGATTGATCAGATAGACTGCTTCAGCGCCCCCAAAACACGCCAAGCAAAAAGACCTAAAGCGCCAACACCATCGCCAAAATCAGCACCGTAAACGCAATAACCCAAATCATGCCGGTACCGTCGGTNGCCCGCTGCTCNGGNTCTNCNCCNTCTTGCTGTTCAGACTGGTCNAGTTGGTCAGACTGCTCGGTATTCTCTTCATCGCTCATGCGGANATCTCCAGTGGCATNAACACCGGCGGTAATCGCCCGTGCAGCGCAAACGTTAGCAAAAAAAACCACCCAACGAACCCAACCGGCAGCGAAANCCCCNTGGGTTCAAATCCTGTACAGNACTAGNCNTCAAGCGCAGGTCCATCAAAACGCTCCAGCNCNGCAAACTCAGACACCGGCTTACGCGACAGCTTAGTGAGTTGCTTAACAGGCTTACCCATGGGAATCATCGCCGCAAAGGCATACTGAGACGGCACCCCAAGCAACTCATGCAGNGCCGGCTCTTGCGCCCCAACAAANGTNGTCAGGGTACCGCCCANGCCTTCGTTTCGGGCGGCCAGCAGAATATTCCAGGCGAAAGGGTATATCGAACCGCCGGAAATCACCCCAATGCGATCCAGACCAGAATCGAACGACGCCACCACCGCCAAATCCACAAATACCAGCAANACCACCGGCGCACCGGTAAGCTTGTCNACAAACCCCGGCGGCAAAGTGGTCGCCGCCACCTGCTCGTCCGACACCGCAGAGGCNTTAATAGTATTCCAAGGAGCTTCACCAGCCTGCACCTGAGCCANATAACTGCGAAACCCGGGTTCAATCANCTCACCCANCCGCGCNCGGGTGGCATCATCGCGCACCACAACCACCTTCCAACCCTGACGATTACCACCGCTGGGGGCAAAGCGCGCATTATCTAAAATCCGCGCCAGCNTCGCGTNCGANACCGGCTCATCAGTGAAATCCCGCGCCGCAAACGTAGTGCGCATAACGTTATAAAGATCCATAAGAAGCTCCACTCTGAACNGAATAATGTAGCAGGGATATTCTTGTTGTCGTCAAACTTCTGAACAAGAAAGCCANTNGTGNGGTTTTTGCGACTATCTGAAATGANNCATTTAAGNTCAAATACTCCCATGGCTACNANTCTGCTTTTCAACAAACCCTTTAATGTGCTGTGTCAGTTTCGTGACGCGCAAGCGCGCGCCTGTTTGGGTGACTTTATTGATGTTGACGGCGTTTACGCCGCGGGTCGGCTNGATCGCGACAGTGAAGGTTTGTTNGTGCTGACCGATGACGGCGCGCTGAATCATAAGATTACCGATCCGGCGAATAAGATGTCTAAAACCTANTGGGTGCAGGTGGAAGGCATACCNANTGAGGCGGATCTTGCGNCGTTGGCTGAGGGCATCGAACTCAAAGATGGGCTGTGTCTG
The DNA here is from genome assembly GCA_002690405.1 of Gammaproteobacteria bacterium. GTDB lineage: Bacteria > Pseudomonadota > Gammaproteobacteria > Pseudomonadales > Azotimanducaceae > UBA4421. Next base: position 12,157 of record NZEI01000084.1, on the reverse strand, counting down.
CCGGCCCAATTTGCTCTGGGAGAACCGGTCTGGCCGGCGGGCGGCTTATGGCCCCGGGTGCCGCCGATTCGGGTACGTCAGTCTATTCCCACCTCTTGGTTGTCTCTGACCTTAGCCGAGGGTCGCAACCGTCAGGTACGGCGTATGTGCGCTGCGGTTGGGTTTCCGGTACTGCGGTTGATTCGCTATCGGGTGGGGTCGTGGACGCTGGATGGCCTGGCGTCTGGTGAGTGGCGTCGGCTTTAGTACTGCTGCGGGTTTTTGCCCGGCTATTCCGCACCGTCGGGTAGGCGCCCCGCAAAGGCCAGTTCATTTAGGGCTTTGCGCGGACTGGGTTGCTCGCGCTGTTGCAGCGGCTCAGGCAGATCGTCTTTATTCCCCGGCTCGCCCACAGCCACTATGGCTTGAATCTGCATGTTGTCTGGCAGATTCAGGGCTTGGGGAATTGCATCATGTTCTATACCCCACATGGCGTGGCTGGCTAGCCCCATAGACTGCGCCTGCAAAGCCAAGCTCATCCATGCGGCTCCTGTATCAAAGCTATGGGTGGGCGCTGGCGCGTCGTTGCCCTGATAGGTATTGCGCGACACCACCGCAATAAGTGCGCCGGCGTGTTGCGCCCATGCCTGGTTCACATCCATCAGCAGCGCCAGCATGGCCGGCCAGTGCTCGCTGCCCTTGATCGCATACACAAAGCGCCAGGGCTGGGAGTTGAAGCAACTGGGTGCCCAGCGTGCCGCTTCAATCAACACCATCACCTGATCGTGACTGAGCGCCGCGCCATTGAACGCCCGGGGTGACCAGCGCTGTATAAACTGCGCATCTGCCGGCGCCTGGGCGTCCCGTGTGCTCACTGTTAGCCCTTAAACTCAGCTACAACCGAGGCGATAGACTGTTTGGCGTCGCCAAACAACATGCGGGTGTTGTCGCCGAAGAACAACGGGTTGTCGACACCGGAGAAGCCGGATGCCATAGACCGCTTCAGTACGAATACCGTACGTGCTTGGTCTACGTTAATGATCGGCATACCGTAAATCGGGCTGTTTTCGTCGTTGCGTGCCGCGGGGTTAACCACATCGTTGGCGCCAATGACTACCGCTACATCGACGTTGTCGATACGTGGGTTAATGTCTTCCATTTCTACCAGTTGGTCGTAGGGCACATTCGCCTCCGCCAGCAGTACGTTCATATGACCGGGCATACGGCCTGCTACCGGGTGTATGGCATACGTTACTTCGGCACCGTTCTTTTCTAATAACTCTCCTAGCTCACGCACTACGTGCTGGGCTTGGGCCACAGCCATACCGTAACCAGGCACAAACGATACCGACTGGGCCGCTTCCAAGATCAGGAAGGCGTCGTCTGCAGTAATAGGCTTCACCTCTCCTTCGACCTTGGTGGCTTGCTTGGCCGCACCAAAGCCCGAGAACAATACGTTCGCCAACGAGCGGTTCATGGCCTTACACATAATATTGGTAAGAATAATGCCCGCCGCGCCCACCATGGAGCCGGCAACGATCAATATATTGTTATTAATGGCGAATCCGGCAGCACAGGCGGCAAGACCGGAATAACTGTTGAGTAGCGAGATCACTACCGGCATATCGGCACCGCCAATAGGCAGTACCGCCATGACCCCAAACAACAGCGCTAGGCCGATAACCGCATATAGGTAAGGCGAATTCACAGCAGGTTCCATGCAGAACAACACCGCACAGGCCACCATGCCGATCAGAATAAGCGCGTTAACAATACGCTGGGCACCGAATACCACGGCCGCTGACGTCATCACTTCGGACAGCTTGCCCCAGGCCAAAATACTGCCGCTAAAGGTCATACCGCCAATAATTATGGACAGCAAAATTGTGATGTTGGTAAAGGTACTGTTGTCGATGTTGTACAACGCCGCCCAGCCGACCATAAGGCTGGCTACGCCACCGGAGCCGTTAAACAGTGCGACCATTTCGGGCATGCTGGTCATTTCGACCTTTTGTGCCACCACCGCGCCAACAATGCCGCCAATTAAAGTGGCGCCGATTATCCATTCCCAGGGCAATATGTTTTTGTTGAACAAGGTCACCGCGATCGCAATGAACATGCCCAATGACGACAGGGTATTACCGCGCACCGCAGTCGCAGGCGACCCTAGCTGTTTCAGACCGAAGATGAACAGCGCCGCCGCGGCCACATACCATAGGTTGATCAGTTCAATACTCATGCCTGACCTCCTGGTTGCTCAGTATCTTTCTTCTTAAACATGCTGAGCATGCGATTAGTCACTAAGTAACCGCCCACCACGTTGATGGCGGCAAACATCACCGCCGCTGCACCTAGGTAAGTAGCAAGGGGATCGCTGCCGTCGCCAGCAGCAATCAGCGCCCCGACGATGGTAATACCGGAGATTGCATTGGCACCCGACATCAGCGGCGTGTGTAGGGTCGCGGGCACTTTAGAGATCAGTTCAAAGCCCAAAAATATGGACAGCATTAATACTAGGGCGAGAAATACGGCTTCCATAATTAGCCTCCGCTGTAGATGTTCTTGATGGTTTCATTAACAACCGCGCCGTCCCGTGTAATTACACAGCTGCGCACAATGTCGTCTTCAGGATCTAAGTTCAGCGTTTTCGCCTCTTCGTCCCAGAATTCCTGCAATAGATTGACTAGGTTGTTGGAATACATTTCGCTGGCGTTACGTGCCACTTCGCCGGGCAAGTTGCCCTGACCGATGACTTTTACACCGTTAATGTCTACGACTTCGTTCATCACCGAGCCTTCAACATTGCCGCCAGACTCTACCGCCATGTCCACCACGACGCTGCCGGGCTTCATGGCCTCGACCATATCGCGGCCGACAATTACCGGTGCAGCACGACCAAACAACTGTGCGGTGGTAATCACCACATCGGATTGCGCAATCACCGCCTTCTGGCCTTCACGCTGCAGTTCCAGTTGTTCCGGGGTCAGTTCTTTGGCGTAACCCTGTTCGGTCTGGCCCACGTCACCTAGGTCAATTTCCACAAATTTAGCCCCCAGGGATTGCACCTGTTCAGCCACTACCGGGCGTGTATCAAAGGCCTCTACCCGGGCACCTAGGCGCTTGGCGGTCGCAATGGCTTGCAGCCCTGCAACACCCGCACCAATCACAAACACTCGCGCCGGGGCAATGGTGCCTGCTGGGGTCATCATCATCGGCATAATCTTCGGACTGTGATATGCCGCCTGTACAACGGTTACATAACCCGCAAGGTTTGCTTGGGACGACAATGCGTCCATCTTCTGGGCACGGGTACTGCGTGGAATCATTTCCATTGATATCGACGTGACACCCTTTGCCGCCAACGCTTCGATCAGCGCCTTTTCATTGTACGGGTCGAGGAAACTGACACTGATGGCGCCGGATTTAAGCTGGTCTACCTCGGCAGTGTCGGGTTTGCGCACTGCCAGGAAAATATCCGCAGCGGCCATCACTTCAGCACGGCTACTCACGATGCTTACGCCAGCATCAGTGTACTGTTGATCGGTGAATCCGGCGGCTTGCCCTGCGCCCGACTCCATAGAAATACTGAATCCGCTCTTAATGAGCTTGGTTGCGTTGGCTGGCACCAGTGCACTGCGCACTTCACCAGGCCAGGTTTCTTTAGCTACGCCTATCAGCATAAAGCCTCCTAGTAGTTTGCTGTTCTCCCAGACTAACCCATCTAACTGTTTTTCCTAGTATTACAGATCAGACGAATTGACCGCACCACTCCCTGTAGCCGGGCAGGTTAACGGTGCAGTGTTATCAAAAAAACGGAATAATTGAAAAGAAATATATTCCACATAAGAAAGTTTAGAAGAGCAGGCGAACGCCCGCATATTTGTTGCCTTGGCGCCTTGCATCCCTGCCTCAGGGTTCCCACAATCCATGCCGTGGTTGATTACCAACGGGGAGCGCAATAGCAGCTATGTCGAGTCAGACCAGAGGAATTTCTAATCGCGCGGCGTTAGTCGCCGTAACCATCGCTTTCTTGGTGGGCATCATCGGCAGTCTCGCGGTGCGCCCACCTGGCCAGGTGGCAAGTAGCGTGGCAACCGACGACGGGCAGACCGTCGCCACACGCATTCGCTGGCGCGTACCTTTGGTTTTTCAAACCACAATTCCTGTATTGGGTGACAACCCGGTTTATGTCGCTGACATTATCGAGCGGGCCAGCGCGGGCGCGGTAAAACTGGACTTATTTGAACCGGGAGAGATCGTACCGGCCTTTTCTATCACTGATGCTGTGCGCGACGGCAAGATCGAGGCCGGCTATACCTGGCTCGGTTACGACCAGGGCAAAATCCCCGCCTCGCCGCTGGTTTCTGCAGTGCCCTTTGGCATGGAACCCTGGGAATACAGCGCCTGGTGGTACGTTGGCGGCGGGCAACAACTGACCGAAGAGTTATATAAGGGCCACAATCTTCACCCGCTGTTGTGCGGCCTGACCGGGCCAGAAACTGCGGGTTGGTTTCGTAACCGCATCGTCAGCTTAGATGACGTCAAAGGCTTAAAAATTCGTTTTGCAGGACTCGGCGGGCGCGTGATCGAGCGCCTAGGAGCCAGCGTCACTATGATCCCGGGCGGAGAAATCTTTCAAGCCCTAGAAAAGGGTGCCATCGACGCCAGTGAGTTCGCCCTACCCATCGTCGATCANTCNCTGGGCTTTAACCGGGTGGCCAAATTCAACTATTACCCCGGCTGGCATCAACCATTCACTTCCTCTCATTTGGTCGTGAATCTAAAAGTATGGGAAGCCTTAGCCCCAGCAGACCAAGCGCTACTGGAGGCAGGTTGCACCGCTGCGGTTACCCGTAATCTAGCTCAGGCTGAGGCTTTGCAGGGTGAAGTGATTGCTGGGTTTCCGGAAATTGGCGTCAATGCTGAGCGGCTACCCGAACCACTGTTGCGCGAGCTGAACCGAGTGGCCGACACTATTATCGCCGAGGAAGCGGCCAAGGATGCAGACTTTGCAAAAATTTTAGCGTCCCAGCAGCAATTCCGCGGCAATTATAAGTACTGGAAGTCCCTCGCCTATTTGCCCCGGGATTTCGATGAATAACACCACTCTGCCCCACATCCCCGCATCCATCGCCATCGACGGCGTTATCGCACGCATCGGCCAAGGGCTATCGTACATTTGGATACTGTTGCTGGGCATCATTGTGGTCAATGTGGTGGCCCGGTATTTATTCGATCAGGGCCGCATAGAACTCGAAGAACTGCAGTGGCATCTCTATTCCGTTGGATTTTTGTTTGGCATGAGCTATGCCTATCAGGCTGATACGCATATTCGCGTGGATGTATTGCACGAGCGCATGCGCCCAAGAACTCAGGCNTGGATCGAGCTGTACGGTATTTTGCTGTTCTTGTTGCCGTTCATCGCCCTGATTTTGATTTACAGCGNACCGTTTGTACTCTCGTCCTATGACCTNAGCGAGGTCTCCGCCTCCCCCGGCGGGTTGCCGCTGCGNTGGTTGATCAAAGCGGCCCTGCCAGCGGGTTTCGCATTGTTATTGTTAAGCGTTATNAGTCGCTTNTTNCGGGTTTGGCACTTTCTCTTCTTACGNGAATCCACGGCCGATACCACGCCGATAGAGCGAGGGCAGGAATAATGGCGGCCAACGAAATCCTTGCGGTACTCATGTTCCTCAGCTTTATTGCACTGGTGTTCTCAGGCTTTCCTGTAGCGTGGCTACTCGGCGGNTTGGCAGTNATTTTTAGTGCCTTGGCCATTGTGCTGCAGGTGGACTTTAATCTGCCCATCGCCCTGGANTGGTCCTATACCTCGCTGTCGGTAGANCGTATTTGGAACGTTATGGAAAACTGGGTGATGGTGGCATTGCCCATGTTTATTTTGATGGGGCTGCTGCTGGACAGGTCCGGTATCGCTAATCAGCTGATGACCAGTTTCGCGCGCCTATTCGGCCAGGTACGCGGCGGTTTGGCCGTGACCGTAGCGGTCATTGGTCTGTTACTGGCCGCTACTACCGGCATTATTGGCGCCTCAGTGGTACTGCTCGCCCTACTTGGCCTGCCCGCCATGNTGCAGCAGGGCTACGATAAAAGCCTAGCCAGCGGTACGGTTTGCGCTGTNGGCACATTGGGTATATTGATTCCNCCGAGCATTATGCTGGTGCTCATGGCCGATCGTATGGCCATGAGTGTGGGCGATCTTTTCCTCGGTGCGGTTTTTCCNGGCGCGCTTTTAGGTGGACTGTACATTGCCTACATTCTTTTGGTGGGNTGGCTACAACCGCATAAAGCCCCCGCGGCGGCTGTCGAGGCCTTTAACTGGCAGGCTGNNATNGACCTCTTTAAAGCNATTCTGCCCCCGGCATTTTTAATTCTTGCAGTGCTGGGAAGCATCTTNATGGGCTTAGCTACNCCNACCGAAGCNGCCGGGGTCGGCGCTGCCGGCGCGCTGCTGCTGGCTATTGTNAAACGCCAAATGAACCAATCTGTTATGCGCGAGGTGCTGCAAGAAACCACTCGCACTACGGCCTTTATTTTTGCTGTGTTGCTGGGCGCCACTGCGTTTTCTCTGGTACTACGTGGCCTCGGCGGCGATGAATTGATCGAAAGATTACTTTTAGGCCTGCCTTTTGGGCCCACTGGTATTATCATCTGCATCCTCGCCGCGACATTCATTCTTGGATTCTTCCTCGACTGGATTGAACTGACATTGATCGTCTTACCCTTGGTGGCCCCAGTTGTGGCTAACCTGGGCTTCGATCCAGTGTGGTTTACAATTTTGTTTGCGGTATGTCTGCAGACGAGTTTTCTAACGCCACCAGTAGGATTTGCTATTTTTTATCTGAAAGGCGTCGCACCTGAGGGTGTAGACGTAACCACTATTTACCGGGGCGTATTACCCTTTATTGCGCTGCAGGTTGTCGGCATGCTGATCATCTTTAACTGGCAGCAATTGGTCACTTGGCTGCCGACACAAGCTTATGGTTAGACTCGCGGTTCTAGCCTCCCACGAGGGTACAACGCTGCAAGCGTTAATCGATGCCTGCGCTGCAGGGCATTTGCCTGCCGANCTGGTCGCGGTCATCAGCAACAATAGTGGCTCTGGCGCCCTGCGGCGCGCTGCTGCCGCAAATATCCCNACCCACCACATCAGCGGCAAAACGCATGCCAATGANGACCTCGCGGTACTGACNGCCTGCCAGCAAGCACGAGNAGACTGGGTACTGCTACTTGGTTATATGAAAAAGCTTGGCGAGCAGACTCTGGCGGCTTACAAGGGCAAGATTATTAACACCCATCCCGCATTGTTACCGAAGTTTGGTGGCAAGGGCTATTTTGGCTCGCGTGTGCACCAAGCGGTNATTGCAGCNGGGGAGACTGAAAGTGGNGCCACCGTACATTTAGTTGATTACGACTACGATACCGGCCCGATCTTGGCTCAAACCACTGTTCAANTNCTGCCCGACGATACGCCNGAGACNTTAGAGGCGCGGGTCAAAGCAGCCGAACAAGCGCTGCTGGTAAAGACCGTCGGCGAGCTCGNCACTTAACTTCGCAGCTTCTCCAAGGCCTGCTGATGCAACNCTGCGTTGGCTGAGGCCACAACATGCCCACCCATGCTCGGGTTACCGCCGTCCCAAGTGGTAATTACACCACCGGCTCCACGGATAATAGGGATAAGCGCCTGAATGTCGTAGGGATTGAGGGATCCGTCTAGACCAATGTGCATCTGNCCCATCGCTACCAGACCAAACAGATAACAATCGCCACCAGTGCAATTAAGTTGNGCCGCAGCGGCTAAGGCTGCGTATTGTGCGCGCTGCTCTGGAGCCAACCANTGGGTGCCNGTGGTACAGGTGGTCGCCGCAGACAGCTCATCCAGCGGTGCGGTTTTGAGCGGTCGCTCTTGCCCTCGGTGCTGGATACCCGCCATCACTCCGTCACCGAAAAAAAGCTCATCCGTATAAGGCTGGTACAGCACACCCACGATCGGGTTTTCGCCATCAAATAACGCGAGCAAAACGCCCCAATGCAGCATGCCACTCATAAAAGCGCGGGTACCATCTATGGGATCAATAACCCACGTCAGTCCGTTACCTGCCTGCAAGCCGAACTCTTCACCGTATATCCCATGATCCGGATAGGTTTCGCTAATACGCTGTCTGATCANTTGTTCGGCNTCGCGATCTGCGCGGGTTACTGGATCAAANCCGTCTTGGGCTTTATTTTCCAGCTTCATGCCATCGGCATTAGTCCGAAAATACGGCAAAATCACAGCGCCTGCGTCTCGCGCCACGACTTTAGCAAACTCCAGGTATTCNGATCGGGCAGCTGTCGTTACGACGACTGCTGGGGTGTAATCGAACATANGTAAAATTCCCGAGCGGCTGGTCATGACATCATACAAGACTTAGCGGGCCATAGGATCGGCACAGCTCAAACGCACCGTTCTCGCGCGGATGAGGCACGTGGCGATCTGATCGTCAAATCGCCAAAAACAGCCGCTCGCAGAAGGTTTTCAAAGGTACAAAGAAAAAAATCCCATTAACGGGGATTTTCACCTCCTCATGATGTTCAGTCGTGAGATACTTGCGCAATGCCCCAAACCGACCTTACCCAAGGCCACGTTCCGCTGTCGCTGGCCCGTCTGACTGCGCCTATGATGATGGGGGTGTCGTCGAGCATCTTAGTNCAGGTTCTGGAAATGGGCTTTATAGGCCAACTAAGCACCGCCCACGTNGCGGCCATCACTTTCACCTTTCCGTTGACCATGGTGCTGACCAGCATCGCCCTGGGAATAAGCATCGGCACATCATCNGTGATCGCTCGCAGTGTGGGCCAACAATCACACAGCCGNAGCGACAGCGATGACGTGCAACGCCTAGGCACCCACAGTTTGATATTAGTGACCGTAGCCATGTCTATTCTGGCGGCGCTGTGCTGGCTGACCTTGGACCCAATATTTCTTGCACTGGGCGCCAGTGCTGAGATGCTGCCGCTGATTCACAGTTACCTAGATATCTATTTNCCCGGCAGCGTNTTTTTCACTACTAGCATGATTCTCGGCAGCATTATGCGCGCTAATGGCAGCGCAACCGCCCCGGGGNTTATCATGACCNTGGGGTCGCTCGTGCACTTAGTTCTCGATCCTATTCTCATCTTCGGTTGGTTCGGCCTGCCCGCTATGGAGCTGAGCGGCGCTGCCATAGCCATGACTGTCACCCGTTTCGCGACCCTGATTGTTACTCTGGTTTTTGTCTTCAAGGGTAATATGGTNCTTAACAGCGATCACTTCCGGGCTTTTTTCGCTTCAACCAAGCGCATTCTGCATGTCGGTATTCCTGCGATCGCGACCAACCTTATAGGCCCAGTGACCGCCGCCTATATCACTCGATTGATGGCGAATTATGGCGAAACTGCTGTAGCCGGATTTGGCGTCGCTGGCCGTATAGAATCAGTCGCAGCAATGCTTTTATTCGCGCTCTCTGGATCCATCGGCCCTTTCGTCGGCCAAAACTTAGGGGCTAAACGCCTAGATCGGGTACGTCAGGGGGTGAGGGCGAGCTACCAGTTCTCGTTACTCTGGGGGTTCGCCGTGGCTTTACCAATGTTCATTTTCGGTGAGGCCATCTCAAGTCTGATTGACAGTTCACCCGAGGTCATCGCCATTGCTGCACTGTACCTAGCTCTGGTGCCTTGGAGCTATGGCTGTTGGGGCATGCTGATGATGGCCACAGCATCNTTCAACGCCGTTGGCAAACCTTTGCCAAGCACCGCCTTAGCTTTTGCCAGNATGGTTGTNGTTTATATTCCACTGGCATCGNTCCTCGACCACTATTTCGGCTATCAGGGGATTTTCATTGCNACGCTGATCAGTAATTCACTGCTCGGTATCGCTGCCTACTACTGGTTTCGCTCACAACTCTCAANTATGTCCGGNGCTTATGCATGATCAAACGTCGCTGCTTTACTATTGGTGCTCTGATCGTGATTACTCCGCTTCTAGTGGTGCTAGCACCGCTGTTCATATCGGTAGCGCTAATTGCCAGCCTTCTTCCCGCCTTTCGGACCGCGCCGCATAGTTTGATTTTCGTGTACTGGTTTGTAATTTGTGAATGGACGGGACTGGCACGCTTCGCTTGGGTATGGACNTTGTATCGCCACGATCCGAGTTTTATGCGGCGCTTGCGCGACATTCAATTTTGGTGGGGCCAGGCACTTTTTGATCTTGGAAANTGGGTCTTCCAGCTGGATATCGAGGTGCGCGGCAACGATGCGCTGGAAGGGCCTTGTGCCATTCTGCTATCGCGCCATACCAGTATGGCGGATACGGTTTTACCACTTTTGTATTTTGGCAAAAACCGCATGGAGAGCCTCCGCTATGTGCTGAAACAAGAACTGCAACTACTTCCCTGCTTAGACATAGGCGGTAACTTGCTGCCTAATGTTTTTGTTGATCGATCAGGGGCAGATAGCGACGCTGCGGTGCGCGATGTCAGCGATCTTGTGGCCAGTGCTGGGAAAGATGAATCGGTCTTAATCTACCCGGAGGGCACCCGCTTCACCCAGAAAAAGCACGACGACTTAGCAACACGCCGCCCACAACTGCAAGAGCAGTTGTCGCGCTGGCCAGGCCTCCTACCACCGCGATTAGGCGGCGTATCTGCCATGTTAGAAAAAAATCCTGGTAAAGATCTGGTTTTCCTTGCTCACGTGGGATTTGAGGGTTCAGCTAGCGTCCACGATCTCATCGGCGGCGGNTGGCTAAAACAGCGNGTTATTTTGCAATTTTGGCGCATTTCNTATCACGACTTACCAACGGGCGACCCCACAGAATTCTTATTCGCCGAGTGGGATAAAATGCAGAGCACCGTCGATGCGCTAAAGACAGAGCTTGCGACATGANAGCTTGCGTTTGGATTAGACAGGCGCCTTGATGGAAGTCACCACTCTCGACAAACAGCCTTGCCAAACAGCGAAAAAGTTGTCTTCCACTTCGGCATTCTTAATTTTCGGCTAACTAACATCGAGCCAATAGCCGCCCTCGGGTAAACCTTTGACATGGCCCGCCGTTGGCGTCGCGAAATGCGTACCAATGACCAAGANATTTTGATTAACCAGCTCGGACAACAGATTNTCTCTNGTGAGGCGGCCTTCTGACTGNTCGTAATCCGCTGACGAACACCAATCGGTGCGNGTCATTTGTACCGGGTGATGAATACAGTCCCCGGTNATCAACGCCTGCTCGCCTTCAGACTCAATCTTCACCGACACATGACCTGGGGTATGGCCGGGTGTGGATTGCAGCGAGACTTCTGTACACAANTGGTGATCAGTNGCTACCAAATCTACTAAGCCGGCCTCCACAACTGGACGCACGGAATCTGCCAGAACCGGGCCATATGTGGACTCATCTTCATGGGCGTCCCAGTAATTCCATTCGGTCTCACCAATGAGATAACGCGCATTCGTAAAAGTGGGCACCCACTCTTCATCTATCAGCATGGTGTTCCAGCCCACGTGGTCGACGTGTAGATGGGTACACAATACATAGTCAATGGATTCTCTCGGATAGCCTGCGCTAGCCAACTGTTGCAAGAAATCCGTTTGCAAATGCGACCACGTGGGTATGTTGCGCTCTTTGTCATTACCGATGCAGGTGTCCACGAGGATTCTATATTCACCCGTGTCGATCACTAATGCGTGCACGCTCATCTTCAAATTGCCCTGCTCATCCATAAAGTGCGGCTGCATCCAATCTATGGGCTTACAGGCGTCGCGAGTCGCGTCGGGCAAAATAAAGCGGCTACCGCCGGTACTTTCCATTTCCACAATACGGGTGATTTTCACCCCACCGATTTGCCAGCTATTTAGCTCATTCACGCCCATCAAATCACCTCCTGCAACGTTAAGCCGCATTTCGAACTTACTGTCATGCCTTAATACAACATGCTGAAGCTGCGCAGTACAAGAGCATTATTTTTGCTATCGTTCAGCAATTGACTGGGACTAGGAGAAGACATCGTGGGTGTTATTGATACGGTAAAAACGCTGACCTACCTGCCGGCGCTACTAAAACTTAAGAAGGGCATGACACCACGTCCTGCTGACGTGAAGGACAGCTTTGGCGCCCGGGTTGAGGCGAACGCTGAGAATCACCCTA